>JAPUEF010000001.1 GCA_027492655.1 Alphaproteobacteria bacterium
GATCAACTTCATCACCACCATCTTCAACATGCGCGCGCCGGGCATGACGCTGCACCGCATGCCGCTGTTCGTGTGGTCGGTGCTGGTCACGGTGTTCCTGCTGCTGCTCTCGCTGCCGGTTCTCGCCGGCGCGATCACCATGCTGCTGACCGATCGCCGCTTCGGCACCTCGTTCTTCGAGCCCGGCGGCGGCGGCGACCCGATCCTCTACCAGCACCTCTTCTGGTTCTTCGGCCACCCCGAAGTGTACATTCTGATCCTGCCGGGCTTCGGCATCATCAGCCACATCATCTCGACCTTCTCGAAGAAGCCGATCTTCGGCTATCTCGGCATGGCCTACGCCATGGTCGCCATCGGCTTCATCGGCTTCATCGTGTGGGCGCACCACATGTACACGGTCGGCATGGACGTCGACACGCGCGCCTATTTCGTGTTCGCCACCATGGTCATCGCGGTGCCGACCGGCGTGAAGATCTTCTCGTGGATCGCCACGATGTGGGGCGGCTCCATGACCTTCAAGGTGCCGATGGTCTGGGCGATCGGCTTCATCTTCCTGTTCACGGTGGGCGGCGTCACCGGCGTCGTGCTGTCGAACGCCGGCATCGATACCGTGCTGCACGACACCTATTACGTGGTCGCGCATTTCCACTACGTGCTGTCGCTCGGCGCCGTGTTCGCCATCTTCGCGGGCTTCTACTACTGGTTCCCGAAGATGAGCGGCTACATGTACAACGAGTTCCTGGGCCACCTGCATTTCTGGATCACGTTCATCGGCGTGAACCTGATCTTCTTCCCGCAGCACTTCATGGGCCTCAACGGCATGCCGCGCCGCATCGTCGATTACCCCGACGCCTTCGCCGGCTGGAACTACATCTCGTCGATCGGCTCCTACATCTCGGCCTTCGGCGTGCTGGTGTTCCTGGTGATGCTGGCCGAGGCCTTCCTGCGCAAGCGCAAGGCCGCCGCCAACCCGTGGGGCGAAGGCGCGACGACGCTGGAATGGACGCTGCCCTCGCCGCCGCCGTTCCACCAGTTCAATGAACTGCCGCGCATCAAGCCGGCCGAGCATCACTAAGGCGCAGTAAGGCAGGGAATCGCCCGTGAGCGACGCGACGATCGATATCGACGGGAAGGGCGCCGAAACGCGCCTCGGCCCCGACGTGTCCGTCGCGACGGCGGGCGATTTCTTCGAACTGCTCAAGCCGCGGGTGATGTCGCTGGTGGTTTTCACCGGCCTCGCCGGCCTCGTCGCCGCGCCCGGCGTGATGAATCCGATCGCGGCTTTCGTCGCGTTGCTGTGCATCGCGGTCGGGGCGGGCGCTTCGGGCGCGCTGAACATGTGGTACGACGCCGACATCGACGCGGTGATGACCCGCACGGCCAGGCGGCCGATCCCGTCGGGCCGCGTGAAGCCGCAGGAGGCGCTGACCTTCGGCCTGGTGCTGTCGGCCTTCTCGGTCGGTACGCTGGGCGTGCTGGTGAACTGGGTTTCGGCGGGCCTGCTCGCCTTCACCATCTTCTTCTATGCCGTCGTCTATTCGATGTGGCTGAAGCGCTCGACCTCGCAGAACATCGTCATCGGCGGCCTCGCCGGCGCGATGCCGCCGGCCGTCGGCTGGGCCGCCGCGACGGGCAGCCTCGACGTTGCGCCGCTGGTCATGGTGGCGCTGATCTTCCTGTGGACGCCGGCCCATTTCTGGGCGCTCGCGCTCTATCGCTCGGGCGACTATGCCCGCGCCAATGTGCCGATGCTGCCGGTGACGGCGGGCGAGGCGGAAACCCGCCGCCAGATCGTGCTCTATACGGTGCTTACCGTCGCGGCTTCGTTCGTTCCGGCGGCGCTGGGCTTTGCGGGCGTGCCTTATGTGGCGGTCGCCGCGTTGCTGGGCGCTGGCTTCCTCTATTACGCCGTCGCGGTGCTGCGCAGCCCCGGCGACCACAAGCTGGCGATGAAGCTGTTCGGCTTCTCGATCCTTTATCTCTTCCTGCTTTTCACCGCTTTCATCGCCGAGACCGCGTTCGGCGTGGCCCCGCTGGTGAGCGCATGAGCGACCAGCACGACATCCTGCCGACGCCGTTGACGCCTGCCCAGGCGCGCGCCCGCCGTTCGCGCAATGTCGCCATCGCTCTGGCGCTGGGCGCGCTGGTGGCGCTGTTCTTCGCCATGACCATCGTTCGCCTCGGCGGCCATGTGATGGATCGCTTCTGATGGCGATGGACCGCAACACGCGCACCGTCGTCATCTGCATCGCCGTCGTCGCGGGGATGACCGGCATGGCCTATGCGGCCGTGCCGTTCTATCGCTGGTTCTGCCAGGTCACGGGCTTCGACGGCACGCCGCGTCAGGCCGACGCCGTGCCGGATTCCTCGCTGATCTCGTCGCGCGTCATCCGCATACGTTTCGACGCCAACGTCGCGCCCGGCCTCACCTGGGATTTCGCGCCGAACGAGCGCGCCGTCGATCTGCATGTCGGCGATGTCGGCCTGACCGCCTATACCGCGACGAATTACGGCAAGGCCCCCACGCGCGGCCACGCCACCTTCAACGTCACGCCGGAAAAGGCGGGCAAGTATTTCGTGAAGGTGGCCTGCTTCTGCTTCAGCGACCAACCGCTGGCGGCTGGCGAAACGCGCGAAATGCCGGTCAATTTCTTCGTCGATCCCGCGATCCTTCAGGATCACCTGGTCGACGACATCACCGAGATCACGCTGTCCTACACCTTCTTCCCGCAGGAAGTCGGCCCGACGGCATCCGCGGACGGCGACGCGCCGTCCTCGGCGCAGAACTGAGTAAAGAGGGGCATTCCATGTCGAGCAGCGACGTCAAGCACGACTATCACCTCCTGAACCCCAGCCCGTGGCCGCTGATCGGTTCGTTCGCGGCCTTCGTGCTGGCGATCGGGTTCGTGGTGTGGGCGAACATCAACACCACGAATTTCGCCGGTTCGGACGGCGTCGGCTTCTTCGGCCTCGCGGGGACGCCGTGGATCCTGATCGCCGGCTTCCTGCTGGTCTTCTACACGATGATCGGCTGGTGGCGCGACGTGGTGCGCGAAAGCGTCGTGAAGAAAGAGCACACGCCGGTCATTAAGCTGGGTCTGCGCTACGGCATGATCCTGTTCATCGCGTCGGAAGTGATGTTCTTCGTCGCGTGGTTCTGGGCCTATTTCGCGGTCGCCTTCTTCCCCACCGATCATGGCCTCGCGTCCTGGCCGCCGGCCGGCATCCAGACCTTCGACCCCTGGCATCTGCCGCTGGTCGGCACGCTGGTGCTGCTGACCTCGGGCACCACGATCACCTGGGCGCATCACGCGATCCAGACCGGCGAGCGCAAGGACGCGGTGATGGGCCTCGCCATCACCATCCTGCTGGGCCTGCTGTTCACCTGCCTCCAGGCCTATGAATACGCGCACGCCGCGTTCTTCTTCGGCTCCAGCGGCGACGTGCTCGAGCCGATCTCGGGCCAGTTCTTCACCGCCGGCGTCGATCAGGTGACCGATCCGACCATTTACGGTTCGACCTTCTTCATGGCGACCGGCTTCCATGGCGCGCATGTGATCATCGGCACGATCTTCCTGATCGTCTGCTTCTTCCGCCTGCTCGCCGGCCACTTCACCAAGGAGAGCCATTTCGGCTTCGAAGCCGCCGCCTGGTACTGGCACTTCGTGGACGTGGTGTGGCTGTTCCTCTTCGCCGCCATCTATGTGTGGGGCGCGGGCGCACACGCCGGCGGACACTGACATGCGGGTCTCCCTCGCCGGACGCTGCCCGCGTTGCGGCGAGGGAAAACTGTTCGTCGGCTATCTGAAGCTCGCACCCGGCTGCACCGCGTGCGGGCTTTCGTATGACAAGCTGGATCAGGGCGACGGCCCGGCCGTCTTCATCATCCTGATCGCCGGTTTCGTGGTCTGCGGCCTCGCCTTGTGGGTCGAGGTGAATTACGAGCCGCCTTACTGGGTCCACATCGTTCTGTGGACGCCGCTGATCCTCGCCATCACGCTGGGTCTGCTGCGGCCGTTGAAAGCGCTGATGGTGTTCCAGCAGTTCCGCACGCGCGCCGAAGAAGGCCGCCTGGACCAGGGCTGATGCGTTTCCGGCCGACCCTCTGGGCGAGCGTCGTCGCGATCCCGGCGCTCTGCATCCTCATCGCGCTGGGCGTCTGGCAGGTCGAGCGGCGCGAATGGAAGCACGCGCTTCTCGCCCGCATCGCCAGCGAGACCGCCGCGCCGCCGCGCGATCTGGTCGAGGCGCTGACCGGGCCGGAAGACAGCAGGGCCTATGCCCATGTCGAGGTCGATGGCGTCATCGATCCGACGCGCGGCATCCACATCTTCGCGCCGGCGGGGCAGGGCGGGGCGGACTACCGGGTCATCACGCCGCTGGATTACGGCGGGCGCCTGATTCTGGTGGATCTGGGCACGATCACCGAGGCCGAGAAGAAGGCGCTG
>JAPUEF010000002.1 GCA_027492655.1 Alphaproteobacteria bacterium
GGCAACGACTATCTCGCCTACGACAAGGGCGCGAACATTCTGAACATGGTGGTTGGCGGGGCGTTCGTCGGCGGCTTCAAGTCGGCTGGAGTCTATGCCGGAGCGGGCGCGCGAACGGATACGGGCGCGTGGCTCGCTATCGCGGCCGGCACGACCGCGAGCGCGTCGATGCGCATCCCCGGCGGCGTCGCGCCAACGGCCCCCGCGAACGGCGACATCTGGTCGGACGGCACCGATCTGTTCTGCCGTTTCGGTGGAACGACCTACAAATTCAACAAGACGGCGGCCTGATCGATGAGCATCGAACTCAACGTCATCCACGAGATGATCGGGCGCTTCGGCGTCGAGAACTTCAATCTCACCGTCGCGTTGGCGAAGGCCCAGCAGGAGAAAGCCCGACTTGAGGAGGAGGTGAAGCGACTCAACGCCGAACTGCTCTCCGCACAGGACAAGCTTCACCACTTCGGCGCGGAGCCTCCCGGTGAGGGCTGACCCCGAAAATCTCGCGCTAATCCTGGGGGCCGTGGGCCTCTTTTTTATTGCCCTCGGTGTGTGGGGCTTCTTCCTGCTGAAAGGTAAGTGACATGGCCTTTGTCTTTGGCCGCGTATCGCGTGAGCGACTGGCCCTCGTGCATCCCGATCTTCAGCGCGTCGTGCGCCGGGCGATCACCCTGACGACCGTGGACTTTCGTGTGCTGGAAGGCGTCCGCACGCTGGCGCGCCAGAAGGCGTTGATGGCGGCAGGTGCAAGCCGCACGCTGAACTCGCGCCATCTGACCGGCCATGCGGTCGATCTGGGCGCGCTGATCAACGGCCAGGTCGCATGGGACTGGCCGCTCTACGACAGAATCGCGAAGGCCATGAAGGAGGCAGCGAAGGCGGAAGGCATTCCTCTAGAGTGGGGAGGCGACTGGAAGTTCAAGGATGGACCGCATTTCCAGTTGCCGTTCGCCAGCTATCCGAAGGTCGCGAAATGACCGGCACCGACATCACCCTGACCCGCGCGGAGCTTTCGGCGCTGCTGGAAGTCGCCGCCGACAAAGGCGCGCAGCGCGCGCTCGAACGCCTCGGCCTGCATGGCGACGACCCAGATGACGTGCGGCAGGACATCACTGATCTGCGGAGTCTGATCGACTCATGGCGCGGTGCCAAGAAGGGCATCTGGGCCGCGATCTGGAAGGCCATCGGCACCGCGATAGGCGCGGCGGTCCTCGCATTCATCGCGTTCCGCGTCGGCGTGGACATGCCGAAATAAGGCGACCCGACATCTGAACCTGACCGGCCCGGCCTCGCGCCGGGTTTTTCGTGTCCGCGCCCGGCGGTCTCCGGGCAATCCGATGCGCCTGCGGGCGCAGAAAGGCAGTTGAGTATGAGCAAGACAGTCGAAATCCGGGTGCGCCCGGTGACCCGCTGGATCGCATCACGTTACGAATTTGAGGACCGCGGAGACGGGCGCGCTTCTGGTGGAAGCGAGGGGCTGGGCGAGTTCGACAGCCCCCGCGCTGCCAATCGTGTGGCAGAGGCGATCGGCGCTCACGAGCCGGTGGCAAAGGTGATCTTCGCGCCTGAGCCGCACGCATCTGACTGCGCTCTCCACAATGAACCTGCCGAGCCGAACGGTCCCTGCGACTGCGGCGCTCGCACCTAACGACACCGGGCCGGGGGAAACCTCGGCCCTTCTTCTATGCGCGCGGGCGCTCTCCCGCATCGATGGAGTAACACCATGAAAGGCTGGCGCACCCTCGCGCTTGGCGCTGCTACGGCGCTGTTCGGCTTCCTTCAGGGCTTCGATTGGGTGACGATCACCACGGATCCCGAAACCCTCAGCCTCATCACCGGCGGCGTTGGCCTGGCGGTTGTCGTTCTCCGCTTCCTCTCCACCGGACCTGCGGGGACGAAGCTGTGAGATGCCTTCTTCTCGCCGGCACGCTGGGCCTCACGGCCTGCGCCACACCCATTGCCACGCCTGATCGGTGCGCGGCAGCGGAACAGGCAGTCGAATGGGCCAAGCTCGGCCTTGAACTGGCCTGCACTTCGGAGAGCAAAGCCTGCGACACCGCTGGGCTTGTGCTGAAAGCGGCGAACACGGCCCAGAAGGCGCTGTGTCTGACAACTGAAGATCAGCCCTAGGGCCGATGCGGCCGGGCGCTTCCCGGGCCTCCCCACAGAGACGAACTTGCCCCGCTGGCCGAAAGGCGGGTGGGGCTTTTTCTTTTTGTTGGTGAGTCGCGGTGTGATAGGGTGATTTGGCTGCGGCGGCTCAGGGTCGGACTAGCCGTGAGGTCGCTCCAAATGGGCGGTTCGAGGGTCGTCGCAGCCCGCATCGGTGAGTGCTTTGCGTCACACTTCCCAGCTTAACCTTCGGGTGGGTTGTTGGCCTGAATAAAGCGAATAGGGCCACATAAGCACTCTCCGCTGCGGAGCGTTTCGACGGAAGCGTAGAGCCTTGCCGACGGGTCGGGCGAGTTGGGTAACGGGGCGGACGAAATCCGGGTAGGCCGCCGCCCGTGACGTTCGCGTTGCGGGGCCGATTACGGTGCAGCACGAGTGAGCCGTTAGTTGTCACTGGCCGCATACAGCTACGGACAGGTAGATCCCCGGCACAGCCATACAAATGGTCCTGCCGGGGCTTTGATCTACAGGGCGGGTCGGCCTCTGCGAAAGCAAGCTCCCGCCCTCAGTCATTCAGGGCCGATCCTTCACCGGGTCGGCCCTGTTTACAGCCTATAAAGATCGCCCCCGCGCGATTGGCGAAAAGCGCAATCAGGCCAACGCATTAGGTCTTGATAGCGCCCAACTATTTCCAAATACGCAACAGTTCGAATTCGAACCTGTAAGCATCTCTTACAGGTTGGCGGACGGGTGGTCGTTAGGCCGCATCTATCGCGTCACAAGCCGCTTCCAGCCACTTCACGACCTCCCCGGTTGCGACCGGCTCTATCCAGTCGATCTCGCAGAGCAGATAGCCGTCGCTTGAATAGACGGTGCCGCCCGTCGTGTCGGCGGGGCGTTCATTGTCTTCCGGGTCGCCGGCCTCATCGACCGCGACGATCCGTGCGACGAAGCGCGGCGGCTGAAGGTGGACGATGTATTCGCGCCGCCGGCCATCGCCGCCGGTCGTGTCGCCGATCACCCATTCATCGCGCGGCCATGGCGCTATGTCGGCACCGCACATCATCTCGCGCAGCTTTTCGTCAGCCCAGGCGGGCGGGCCGTCTTCCAGCCAGCGCGCGATCGTTCTGCGATTCACGCCGAGCCGCCGCGCGATCGCGCTCTGCCAGCCGACTGCGCTGCGCAGGATCGCAATGGCGGTCCTCTGAAAATCGTCCGGGGTCATTTGGTCGCTTTCTCACAGTTTCTCGCCTAGCTTCGCCATCACGCGCTCGATCCCCGCCTCAACCATGGCTTCGAAATCTTCCGCCCAGATTTCGATGTGCAGATATTCACCGTCTTCGGTCTCGATGGTGCGCACGAAGCGGTTGATCTCAATCGACACGTCCGAGCCGTAGCGATCACCATGGTCGCTGTAGCGCAGCTTGCATGAGTGCAGAACTTCGTCGCCGTCCTCATCGATCACCTCGATCGAGCTTTCCAGATAGGCCGAGCAGGACTGATTCGATCGGCCGATGGAGGTGCTGATGTCGGCTCCGTTGACTTCCGCGCCATTGAGGCGCGCGCGAGCGGCGTCCGAAAGAGCCTCGGTCAGTTCGCCATAATTGCGGAAGGTCATCGTGGTCATCTGAAGCGGGCCTCCTTGCCCTGCCGAGCGGGCTCAAGCCCTGCTCACAAGTGCAATGTCTCATATGCGGGACATTGCGTCAAGAGGGTGCCGGCATTCGCAGGAAATTCACAAAAAAACTGTCTGAAATCTGCTGAAAATTAGGTGCCTCCCTCGCGGGCCGCGCGCTGCTCTTCCATCTCGCGTTGCACCAGCGCCCGCGCCGTCGGGTCCAGGATGCCGGCCAGCATATTGAGCAGCTTCTTCTCGCTCGCCTCGCGCTGCGGTTTAGCTGACGGGGCGCGCATAAAGGCGGTCCAGGCCTCCTGTCCTCTCCGGTTCATGGTGACGGCCAGCCATGGCTTTGAGCGATGCCCGCACCATTCGCACCTCATGGCCCGGCGGATCTGTCTCACGGTCGGATTGTTGTGCTCGGACTGAATGCGTCTCGCGTCCAGCGGCGCGCTATGGCCGCAGGGGCAGATGGCGGTGATCCTGCCGAGGTCTCTGATCTGATGGAGGCGCATGGGCGGGAGCCTGCCACAACGCCCAAAGCTCTCGTCAAGAGAGGGTTGCCAGAGCGATTCGTGGATCGCCCATTGATGTTGGGGTTGCTACGGTGTGCTGCCAACGCAAGCCTTTGATTTCACGTGAAATCCACAGGCCCGTAGGCCCCGCCA
>JAPUEF010000003.1 GCA_027492655.1 Alphaproteobacteria bacterium
TCGCCCGCTTCGGCCGCTTCCCGCATCGCAACGCCGTGCTCGGCCGCACCACCACGCCCGAGGAACAGGCGTTCCTCGACGAAGGCGGCTTCGCGGGCTGAGCAGGCGCGCATCGGCGTTACATCGCCTCCGCGCCGCGCGCGATGGCGACGACGCCGGTGCGGCTGACTTCCACAAGGCCCAGCGGCTTCATCAGGTCCACGAAGGCGTCGATCTTCGACGGCGCGCCGGTCAGCTCGAACACGAAGCTCGTATGCGTCGTATCGATCACCCGCGCCCGGAACGCATCCGACAGGCGCAGCGCCTCGACGCGCTTGTCACCCTCGCCCGACACCTTCACCAGCGCCATTTCGCGCTCGATGCCCGGCTTGTCGATATTGAGATCGACGACCCGGTGCACCGGCACCAGACGGCCCAGCTGAGCCTTGATCTGGGTGATGATCTCCTTCGTGCCCGAGGTCACGATGGTGATGCGCGAGGTGTGCTTCTGGTGGTCGGTCTCGGCCACTGTCAGCGACTCGATATTGTAGCCACGGCCCGAGAACAGCCCGACGACGCGGGCCAGCACGCCCGGCTCGTTGTCCACGATCACCGCCAGCGTCGTGGTGATGACCGGGGTTTTCTCCTCGACCAGAAAGTAAGCGGACTTGGGAGCGTTGGGATCTGTCGTCATCGTTACACCATCTGCCGGCCGGCTTCGGTCACGCCGGGCTGGTCCTGCGCGTCGGCCAGGATCATCTCGTCATGCGCCGCGCCCGACGGGATCATCGGGAAGCAGTTTTCGGTCTTGTCCACCACGCAGTCGAAGATCACCGGACGATCCGTGTCGATCATCTCCCGGATCTTCGCATCCAGTTCATCCGGCTTCGTCGCGCGGATGCCGACCGCGCCATAGGCTTCCGCCAGCTTCACGAAATCGGGCAGCGCCTCGGAGTAGGAATGCGAATAGCGCCCGCCATGCAGCAGCTGCTGCCACTGCCGCACCATGCCCATATATTCGTTGTTCAGGATAAAGATCTTCACCGGCAGGCGGTACTGGATCGCCGTCGAAATCTCCTGCAGCGTCATCTGCACGCTGGCTTCGCCCGCGATGTCGATCACCAGCGCATCCGGGTGCGCCACCTGCACGCCCACCGCCGCCGGCACGCCATAGCCCATGGTGCCCAGCCCGCCCGAGGTCATCCAGCGGTTCGGCTCATCGAAATGGAAATGCTGCGCGGCCCACATCTGATGCTGGCCCACTTCCGTGGTGACGAAGGTTTTCCGGTCCTTGGTCAGCTGATACAGCCGCTCGATCGCGTATTGCGGCTTGATGACCTCGTCCGAGCGCTTGTAGGCGAGGCTCTTGCGCGCCCGCCATTCATCGATCTGCGCGTTCCAGCTCTTCATGGCCGCCGGATCGTTCGTCCTGGCCAGCGCCTTCCACGCGCTCAGCATCTCGGCCAGAATCTCGGCGGCGTCGCCCAGGATCGGCACGTCGCACTTCACCGTCTTGTTGAACGACGAGGCGTCGATATCGACATGGATCTTCTTCGAGTTGGGCGAGAAGGCGTCCAGCCGTCCCGTCACCCGGTCGTCGAAGCGCGCCCCGATATTGATCATCAGGTCGCAGCGATTCATCGCCAGATTGGCTTCATAGGTGCCGTGCATCCCCACCATGCCCAGCCATTGCGGATCGCTGGCGGGAAACGCGCCAAGCCCCATCAGCGTCGACGTCACCGGAAAGCCCGTCGCCTGCGCCAGCTCGCGCAGCAGCTTCGCCGCGCGCGGCCCCGCATTGATGACCCCGCCGCCGGTATAGAAGACAGGGCGCTTCGCCGCCGCCATCATCTCGACCGCCCGCTGGATCGCGCGCGGGTCGCCCTTGGTCTGCGGGCGATAGGTGCGATGCTCCACATTGGCCGGGCCGACATAACGGCCCTTCTTGAACTGCACGTCCTTGGGCACGTCGATCACCACCGGCCCGGGCCGCCCGCTCTTCGCCACGTAGAACGCTTCATGGATGATCCGCGCCAGATCGTTCACGTCGCGCACCAGATAATTATGCTTGGTGCAGGGCCGCGTGATGCCGGTCGTGTCGGCCTCCTGAAAGGCGTCGGAGCCGATCAGATGCGTGGGCACCTGCCCCGTGAAGCAAACGACCGGAATGGAATCCATCAGCGCGTCGGTCAGACCTGTCACCGCGTTGGTTGCGCCCGGCCCGCTCGTCACCAGCAGAACCCCCGGCTTGCCGGTCGAGCGGGCATAGCCTTCCGCCGCATGCGCTGCGCCCTGCTCGTGGCGCACCAGCACATGCTCGACCGCGTCCTGCTGGAACAGCGCGTCATAGATCGGCAGCACCGCGCCGCCGGGATAGCCGAAAATATGCTCGACGCCCTGATCGCGCAGCGCCCGCACGACGATCTCCGCGCCTGTCAGCTCGGTTTCGTCGGTTTCGATCGTCTGTTCGCGGTCCATCTCGGGTCACTCTCGTCATGGCTTCAGGCAACAAAAAACCCCCGGAGGGGGTCACGCACGCGCCGCCGGTTCGGGCTTGGTCTTACGACCCCCGCCGGGCGGCGCCTCGAATAAGTACCTGCGTTTTGTTGCTCATGGTCTTGCCGTCTTGAAATTAAGTGTCGCGGAACCTAACGATCCCGAACGTCCTGTCAAGCCGAAATCCGCCGCCCCGCTCTCAGAACCGCATGTCCCCCGACAATTGCGGCGCGCCCGCTGTCGATCGCAGACTTGCCGCTCTCGATGCCGTCGCGCTTGATGTCACCGTTCTCCGCCGTCCGGACGCCGCCACCGGGCGCTCGCCTCACCCTTTGACGAGCCAGACATGTCCTTTCTGAAGCGCCTGTTCGGCGGGTCATCCAGGGCTTCTCAGCCGCAGCAGCCGCAGACCGTCACGGCGTCCGACGCCATCGCCCATTCCCGCGCGAACGTCGCCAGCTTCGATCGCCGGAGCCAGCCGCAGGACTGGGCCGCCGCGATGCAGTTGCTCGGGCACAATCTGATGACCGATGCCCAGTATGCCGAAGCCGACACGGCGCTGACGGACGCGGTGCGAACAGCCGGCCCGAACGCGAACCCGCTCTTCCGCGCCTCGATACTCAAAATTCTGGGCGAAACCCGCTATCGCCACGGTGAAACGCTCACCGGCGACCCGCGCGGCGCGAAGCTCGCCGACGCCGCCAACACGCTGGCCGACGCGCTGGCTCTGGTGCGGCCGGAGCAAAACCGGACGCTTTGGATGGAGGCCGCCACGTTTCGCGGCGCTGCCTTGCTGGAGCTGGGCCGCCTGCGCGCCGGGCCGGAGGGTCTGGCGTGGATGGACGAGGCGGCTTCCTGCTTCGCCGAGATCGCTGCGCACGGCGCCGAAGACGCGGTGCACCCGTTGGGAATATACAATCGTTATGTGGTGCTGGAGCAGCGCGGCCATCGCACCCCGGGCGTCGGGCGCGCCGCCTATTATCGCGAAGCGCGCGAGGCGCTGGCGGGCGCGATGAAGACAGACACCTTCGCCGACCGCCCCGATCTCACCGTCAAGCTGGCGGAGCTCGACGCTCTCATCGACGCCGCCGACTGACGCGGCGCTCAGCCGCGCCCTATGTCCGCAAGGATGCGCACCGCGCCCTCCTCCGTCGACACGCGCACCCAATCCGCCGTCTGGTTGCGGAACCAGGTCGATTGCCGCTTGGCGTAGCGGCGAGTCTGCAGTTTGGCGTCGGCCACCGCATCGGCCAGCTCCATCGCGCCGTCCAGATGCCGTTTGAACTGCGGCAGACCCAGCGCCTTCGCCGCCGGCAGCATCGGATCGGGCGTCAGCGCCCAGAAGGCCTGCGCTTCTTCCAGCGCCCCCTCCGCCATCATCGCATCGAAGCGCGCGTCGATCCGCGCATTCAGCGCCGGACGCGGCGTATCGATGACATAGCGGGCGGTCCGCGCCGGATCGATCAGCGGCATGGCCGCTTCCGCTTGCCAGTCGGTCAGGCCGCGCCCGGAGACCGTCACCACTTCCCAGGCGCGCAAGGTCCGCTGCGTATCGCCGGCGTTCAGCGCCGCCGAGGCCGGATCCATCGCGACCAGTTCGGCGAAAAACCCCTCAGGCCCCAGCTCAGCCCGGCGGCGTTGCGCGGCGGCCCGCCCTTCCGGCGTGGACGATGGCGCGTCGGCCAGCCCGTCTTCCAGCGCCTTGAAATAAAGCCCCGTCCCGCCCGTCACGATCGCCAGCCGCCCCGCCGCCTTCAACTCGGCCAGCACCGGCTTCACCGCCTCGGCCCAGAGCGCGACCGAAAACGGCGCGCGCACATCCACGAATCCGAACAGCCGATGCGCCGCCGCCGCCTCGTCAGCCGCCGAAGGCCGCGCCGACAGGATGCGCAGCTGGCGA
>JAPUEF010000004.1 GCA_027492655.1 Alphaproteobacteria bacterium
GCTATGGCCATTCCACCTGGAATGCCGGGCTGGCGCTGGCCAAGGCCGCGGGGGTGGGGCTGTACGTGCCGTTCCACCACGATCCCGGCCATACCGATCCGGTCATGGCGGGGCTGGAGGCCGAGGCGGTGGCGGCGGCGGAAAAGGCCGGAATCGCCTGCCGTTTCGCCCGGGAAGGGCTGGAACTCGCGCCGCGTCGCACCAGCCCGGTCCCGGCCTGAGCGATCACGCATAACATTCCCCTGGCGTGTGACCCGGATCACCGAAAGGTTATCCGCCCCGTGCAAGGGTTTCCTGGACGGCACCGGGCTTGGGGCGCCTTCCGATGGAGAGTTCAATGGGCAAAACCCGTCTTCTTGTCGCTGCCGCGCCCCTCGCGTTGCTGTGCGGTTCCGCGATGGCGGACGATCAGACGGTCAGCCAGAGCTTTCAGGCCAAGCGGGTGCAGATCGATGCGCTGGTCGGCAATCTGAAGGTGATCGTCGCGGACGGGTATCCGACCATCGACGTGGCGCTGTCAGGCACGTCGGAGATGATCCAGAAAGTGCGGCTCTCGACCTCGGGCGACGCCATGGTGATGCGCATGGACGGGATCGACAGCGACTGGTGGGACGATATGTGGGACTGGAGCTCGGTCTCGCCCGGCGATCTGAGCGTCACCATCACCGTCGCGCCCGGCACCGCCGTGAAGGTGGACAATTATATCGGCGACGCGGAGATCGGCTCGATCCGGGCGGCGCTGAAGATGAATACGACCGGCGGCGAAGTGCGGGTCGGCGACGTGACGGACGCCGATGTGGCGATCGCCGGTTCGGGCGACATCCGGCTCGGCCGGGTGGACGGCGATCTCGATGCCTCGATCGCCGGATCGGGCAGCGTCAATGCCGGCGATACGCATGACGCCGACGTGGAGATCGCGGGCGGCGGCGAAATCCGCCTCGGTTCGGTGCGCGGCGATTTCGACGTCGATATCGCCGGCTCGGGCGAGGTCTATGCGGTGGCGGTCAACGGCAAGGTGAATATCGACGTCGCCGGTTCGGGCGACGTGAAGATCGATGGCGGCACGGCCGACCCGTTCAAGGTGGATATCGCCGGTTCGGGCGATGTGCGCTTCGGCGGCACGGCGAACGATCCCGACGTGTCGGTGATGGGTTCGGGCGATGTGTGGATCTCCGCCTATACCGGCACGCTGTCGAGCGACGGCGCGGACATCAAGATCGGCAAGGCCGATTAGGGCCGGCGACGGCGTAGGACGGCAGAAGCCCCGCGCGAGCGGGGCTTTTCTTTTGATCTAGACAACCGGCACGCAGCCGCCGTCGATCGTGTACTCGACCCCGCAAATGGCGCCGGCGCGGTCCGACAGCAGGAATGCGACAAGCCATGCCACCTCCTGCGGCCGGTAGGGCCGGCCGAGGGGAATGCCGCCGAGCTGATCCATCAGGCGGGTGCGGGCGGCGAGGGTATCCTCGCTGCTGCCTGCGGCCATGCGCTCGATCAGCGCCGTCGCCGATTGCGTTTCCGTGAAGCCAGGCGCGATGGCGTTCACGCGCACGCCCTTCGGGGCGACCTCGTTGGCGAGCCCTTGGAGGAGGTGGTCAGCGCCGCTTTCGCGGCGGCATAAGCAAGCGTCGATTCGTAGAGCGGCATGCGGCGCTGGATCGACGAGACATGGACGATGGCGCCATGTCCGCGCGCGATCATGCCCGGCAGGACGGGGCGGTCGAGGCGGACGGCGCTCATCAGGTTCCGATCGCGGATCGCCGACCAGACGCAATCGTCGGACGCCGCGAACCCGCCTGTGGGGGCCGAGGAGCCGCCGACATTGCTGACGAGAAGATCGATGCCGCCGAACCGCGTTTCGACGGCGGCCGCCAATTGCGCAACGCCTTCAGCCGTCGCGAGATCGGCGGCGATGAGCTCGACCTCGCCCCCGACGGACGCAGTGCGCGCGACGCCGATGACCTCAGCGCCGCCCAAGGACAGCTCGGCCGCAACAGCCGCGCCGATGCCGCGCGATGCGCCGGTCACGAGCGCGCGTTTGCCGGCGAACGGCAGGCCCGCGCTCATGCCTTGATCTCAAGGCGCGCGATCGCGCCGTCGCGTGTGGTGAAGCAGAAATCCAGCCTGACGGGGCTGCCGGGAAAATCGCCGCTGACCTGCGACCTGACGACAAGGCCAGTCGCCCGCGGCAAAACCTCCTCGACGCGGATGCGCGCCTGCACGGCGGCGGACGACGATCTGAACCAGGCCGCAATGGCGTCGTGGCCCGTCACCTCGCGGCCCTCGTCGAGGACGATGGCGTCGGTCGTGAACGCGCGGGCGACGGCTGCGGCGTCATCGCGGTTGGCGGCGTCGAAGAAATGGCGCACCACGTCGGGCAGTTCGGTTGACATGCATGGATCCTCGTAAGGCGCGCTGTCGCGCGCGGCGGGACACCTCATATGGACGATGGCGCGGAAATGGCCAGAACGGACGAAAAGGTGAGCTACTCACCTACAGGTAGGGTCGAGGACGTCACGCCGGAGATGGCGGCGGACGGCGTGAGCGCCGTGCTGAAGATCATCGAGGGGCGTTGGAAGACGATCATCCTGTTCCACCTCTTTACGCATGAGCTGATGCGCTTCTCGGAACTGGAGCGGGCGATCCCCGGCGTGTCGCAGAAAATGCTCATCCAGCAGCTCCGCGAACTGGAGCGCGACGGCATGATCACGCGCACCGTGCATCCTCAGGTGCCGCCGAAAGTCGAGTACGCGCTGACGGCGCGCGGGCGGGCGATCTGTCCGGCGCTCGACGCCTTGCTGGAATGGAACGCCGTGACGGGCGGCGGCCCGCTGCCGCAGCCGTGAGCGGCAGCGCTTACTCGTAGCGAAGCGCGTCGATGGGGTTCATCTTGGCCGCCTTGCGGGCCGGGAAGAAGCCGAAGGAAAGGCCGAACATCGCCGAAAAGAGCGTCGCGCCGACGATCACGCCGATCGAGGGCAGGAAGGGGGCGCCCATCGCGCCGACCGCGACGGCGGCGATGGAGAGTCCCAGCAGAATGCCGATGAGGCCGCCCAGCATCGAGAGGATCGCCGCTTCGGTGAGAAACTGCATCAGCACGTCGCGTTCCTGCGCGCCGATGGCGAGGCGGATGCCGATCTCGCGGGTGCGCTCGGTCACGCTGACCAGCATGATGTTCATAATGCCGATGCCGCCGACGATCAGCGAGATGAAGGCGACCGCCGAGACGAACAGCGTGATGAAGCCGAAGATGTTCTGGGCTTCCTGCACGAAACCCTGAAGATCGCGGACGGTGAAATTGTCGCCGGTGTCGAGCCCGACGCCGCGCGACTGGCGCAGCGCGGCGCGCACGCCTTCAATCACGCGCGGAACGTCGTCGCGGCTGACGGCCGAGATTTCGACGGTGAAGATCGCGTTGTTGCCGAGAATGCGGCGCTGGAAAATGCGTATCGGCATCATCACGCGGTCGTCCTGGTCGCCCGTGATCATCGAGGTGCCTTTCGACTTCAGCACGCCGATCACGTCGCAGCTCATGCGGCCGATGCGGATGCGCTTGCCGACCGCCGGGCCGCCGGCGAAGAGCTTGTCGCGCACCGTCTTGCCGACGACGCAGACCGAGCGGCCCTCCTCGGCGGCGGTGAAGAGCCGGCCTTCCGCCGCCTCCCACAATTCGATGCGGAAGATCGAGGCCTCGCCGCCTTCGATGGAGGTGGTCGCGGTATAGCCCTCGAACGTCACCTCGCTCTGGCTCTGGCTCGAGGGTGAGACGTCGAGGACGCCGGGCACCGTGTTGCGGACGATCTCGACATCCTGCCGGTCGAAGGGCGAACTGTTGCCGCGTCCGCCCGCATCGGGGCCGCCGGGGAAGGCGAAGATCAGGTTGTTGCCGATGCTTTCCAGCGTCGAGGTGATCTGGGCGGTGACGCCGGAGCCGATGGTGACGAGCGCGATCACCGAGCCGACGCCGATGATCATGCCGAGACAGGTGAGGAAGGTCCGCAGCTTGTTGGCGCGGAGTTCGCGAAGCGCGAGACGGATGGTGGTCCAGTTCATGGGGCTACTCGAACCGGAGCGCTTCGATCGGATTCAGCCGGGCGGCGCGGCGCGCCGGGAAGAAGCCGAAGCCGATGCCGATAAGGGCGGAGAAGAGCGTCGCGCCGAGGATCATCGGCGCGGAGGGGAGGAACGGCCAGCCGAACGCGCCGGTGACGAGCCAGGCGATGCCGAGACCGAGCGAGATGCCGGCGACGCCGCCGAGCACGGCGAGGGCCATCGCCTCGATGAGGAACTGGGTCAGCACGTCGCGCTCCTGCGCGCCGATGGCGAGGCGGATGCCGATCTCGCGGGTGCGCTCGGT
>JAPUEF010000005.1 GCA_027492655.1 Alphaproteobacteria bacterium
GCCGCTCGTTCGCATGGTCGATCCCAGCCTTGCGATCGGAATGAACGAGTTCGTGCTGCTGCGTGTGCTGCACTATCACCGGCTGATGCCCGCCTTCGAAGCGCAGCAACGCGCCGGAGAGTGGAAGCAATTGCGGCCGAAGCTGCCGCAAGACCGGACCGTGGGCATACTTGGCCTCGGCGAGCTGGGCGGCACTGCGGCGCGGACGCTTGCGGGGCTGGGTTTCGATGTCGGCGGCTGGAGCCGAAATCCTAAGTCGCTCGAATGCGTCAAAACTTTCAGTGGCCGGGACGGGCTGCTTGCATTGGCAAGCCGGTCGGAAATTCTTGTATGCCTGCTTCCGCTCACGGACGAAACGCGCGGAATTCTCAACAGCACGCTGTTCGACGCGATGCCGGACGGCGGTTACGTGATCAATGTCGCGCGCGGGGGGCATCTCGTCGAAGATGACCTCCTTGCCGCGCTCGACGGCAAGAAGCTGGCCGGCGCAACTCTGGATGTCTTCGCGGCCGAACCCCTCGTCGCCGGCCACCGCTTCTGGACCCACCCCTCCGTCACAGTCGTGCCGCACGCCGCGGCGCTGACCCAGCCCAAGACCGCCGCCCGGGTTCTTGTCGATAATCTGCTGGGACACGCGCGCGGCGAGCCGTTACGGCACCTGGTGGACCGGACCCGCGGATACTGAGGGGTTGACCGCTACCAAATCTGCATACAGTATACAATAATGAACGCCCATACGCCGCGTAGTGAAGCCATGTCGTCGAACGAAGCAGAATTCCGTCGTCTTTGCGTGGCCGGCGATGTTCCGCCCAGCGGTTTTTTGCGTATCGAACTTCCCGGCTACGACGATGGTTTTCTCGTCTATGAGCAGAGCGGCGCGTATTTCGTGAGTGACGAGATGTGCACCCACGCGCTCGTTTCGCTCTCTCAAGGCGAATGCGAAGACGGGCAGATTTTCTGCCCGCTGCATGGCGGGGCTTTCGACATCCGCACAGGCGCACCGACGGCCGCGCCCTGCCGGATCAAGCTCAAGACTTACGCCGTTCGCGTCGAGAACGGCGACGTTTACGCCGCCATCCCCTGACCCTCGGCCTGCCGCTGCTAGGCCGCGGCAAAACACGCTCAGGCTGATTTCAGATCGAAGGCCGGATCGGCGAGCAGGACAGGCGCAACGCATTTACGTGCACTGATCAGCGCCTTGGCTTGGCGCATTTCGCGCGGCATGCCGGCTGAACTGACTCCGACGATGGCTCCTCCGACGAGATGAAAAACGATGAAGCGTCCGCTCGCGGGATCTCCACGCAAGACGTCTTCCTCGCCCACCGGCCTTCCAGCAACTTGCAGGCTGGTGTCGTACTGGTCCGACCAGTAAGTCGGCATCACGTCATAGAGGCGATCGTCGCCGAGTACCGCGCGGCCGACAAAGCTGCCATGCGCTTCTGCATGCGCCCAGGTTTCCTGCCGCTCGAGCCCGCTGGCGCCGGCATATAGCGCCACTTCGCCTGCGGCAAAGATCGCAGGATCGCTCGTCCGGCCATAGGCGTCGGTGACAATGCCGCCCTGCTCGGTCTTCAGACCCGCAGCTTCTGCGATTTCAATATTGGGCGATGCGCCTATCCCGATCAGCAACGCGTCAGCCTGTACAGCGCGCCCATCGCCCAACTCGATTTCCAACGTATCGCCTGCAGAACGAATTTCCGAAATCGTCGCGCCGAAGCGGAATTTCACGCCCGCCGCGACATGCATCTGTTCGAGAATCCGGGAGACGACCGGTGCGACCGAGCGAGCCATGACGCGCTGACCGGCTTCGATGACCGTGACTGCCTTGCCCAGCCGACTGGCGACCGAAGCGGCCTCAAGCCCGATAACACCGCCGCCGACTACAGCAAGAGTAGCTTTGCCATCCAGCCAGCTGCGCAAACGCCGGGCGTCATCCAGCGTGCGCATATAGTGCACGGCATCATGCGGCTCGGGCGCCAGCGCAAAACGGCGCGCGCGCGAGCCTGTCGCGAGGATGAGGCGGGTGTAGGGCAGCGCCTCGCCCGATACGAGTGTGACGCTCTTCGCTGCGCGATCGATCTGCACGACTTGCGCGCCGAGCCGCAGCTCGATGCCGCGCGCGGCGAGGTCGGTCGCAGTTGCGAGCGAAATCGTATGCTCGCGCTCCGGATCGAGAAGGACATCCTTGGAGAGCGGCGGTCGGTCATAAGGTTCGTGAGGCTCATCGCTGAGAAGCAGAACACGCCCCTCAAAACCGTTGTCACGAAGACTTTCAGCGACGCGGACTCCGGCAAGGCCAGCGCCGACGATTACGATCGACGCGTCGGGCGCAGCGAGATCCATCGGGATCGTCATGGCGTTAGAGCCAGGCCGCCCATTCCGGAAATCCATTCCGGAATGGATTCGTAATAGAGCTGCTCGCCTTTCGCGCCTGGCAGAGCGCCGGCCATGAACAGCCAGCTTGTCGCCTCGAGGCCGCCATTGCCGACCGCAGCGACGATTTCCGCCGCGCTCATGGCGACATAAGGCTCCGGCTTGCCATCCGTCAGCGCAGCGATGAACGCGCGGTCGAATGCTTCGTTCACGCCGCCCTCGCCGGCCGACGCGAGCCAATGCGACAATCCGCCATGACCGATGACCACCACGCGTTCATCGGCCGGCCGTGACGTCTCAACCATCTCCTTCAGTACACCGCCCAGCGCGAAGCAGCGCGACGGCGAAGGCGGAATTGGCATCACCGCGTTGATCCAGAGCGGGACGATGGGAATCCTGTTTCCAGGGTCGGCGATATACTTCGGGATCATCATACCGTGATCGGGCCGCGCTTCCTCGACCTGAACGAGATCGAAGCCGCGCTGCGCCGCGAATACGGCGAAGGCTTCTGCGAAATCGCGGTGTCCCGGAAACGGCGTCGTGGGCAGACCGGTGTCGCCAAATGGCACATGTTCATCGGCGACGCCGACACCGAGCGTGATCTGACGCGCCAGATTGAAATTGTTCATGTGATCGGAGCCGGCGAGCACGATCACATCGGGCTTCAACGCACGCACCTGCGTCCGGATCTTCATCATACCGTCCAACACGCGGCCCGCTTTCTCTTCGACGCCGTCAGGCGGAAAGAGAATGTGCGAAGTTCCAAAGCCGCCGACGATCCGCCCCATCACACGCGCTCCAGAAGACGATCCAGATATGCGGCCTCGAGACTGTGGCCGCCGGACTTCGCAGGTCGGCGGATACGACCGAACTTCATCTGCAGACTGGGATGGACGCCCAGCGCTGCAAGGGCTGACCGTGACCCATCGATCAAGGCCGCCTTTTCATCAGCCGTCAGCTCGTAGCGGACGAAGTCAGGTTCGTGATTCTGAGCGAAGGCGGCGGCACGGGCCGGGTCTGCGAAGATGTCCTGAATCATCTTGTGAACGCGATAGGCCGCTTTCATGCCTGCGTCTCAAACATGCCGTCTTCAAGGAAGGCGAGCGTCACGGCAGCGAATTCCCGTGGCGCCTCCATCATCACCCAATGCCCGCAGTGAGGCAGGACGAAGCCCCATGAATTGGGCAGAAGATCGAGGAAGCCGTAGGTGCGCGCCAGAATTGCGACCTGGTCCAACTTGCCGCCGACCACGAGCGTCGGCGTCTTCACCGCGGCGACAGCTTCGCGCGGATAGGACAAGCCTTCGGTGCGATGCTTTTCGGCGATCACCGCAAGCGCCCGGCGCGAATCCTCGGGCAGCGTCAGCGCCACGCGGTATTTCAATAATTCTTCGTCGATCGGGAAGTTCGGGCCGGTGAGCCGCTGCACCAGACGGCGCATCCCCTCGACCGTGAAATCGTATCCTCCTAGCGCGCCGCGCGTCGCCGGATCTGGGTTATTGATATCAAGCCCTGCCGAGCCCATGAGAACGAGCTTGCTGACGAGGTCGGGCCGCGCCATCGCCACGCCCAGCGATGTCGCGCCGCCCATCGAATTGCCGATCAGGCGAACGGCCCCGACATCCAGTTGATCAATGAAGGCCGTCAGATGGCGATTACGGGCCGCCTGGCTGTAGTTGAAGATTGCGGCGTCGGGTTTCGCCGACCGGCCGAACCCCGGCATATCAACAGCTATGGTGCGATAGCGCTTTGCGTAGACGGGCAGACAAGCGCGCCAGTTGCCCCAGGAGTCGGCGCCCGCGCCGCCGCCATGGACGAGCACGAGGACGGGGCCTTCGCCGGCTTCCAGATAGTGCGTTGCGATGCCGTCGACCTCGACGGTATGGCTGACCGGTTCCAATCCGCGACCCTCCGTAT
Source organism: Alphaproteobacteria bacterium (assembly GCA_027492655.1). Classification (GTDB taxonomy): domain Bacteria; phylum Pseudomonadota; class Alphaproteobacteria; order Micropepsales; family Micropepsaceae; genus JADZAI01. Next base: position 4,290 of record JAPUEF010000005.1, read on the forward strand.
GGCACCGGGCGAAACAC
>JAPUEF010000006.1 GCA_027492655.1 Alphaproteobacteria bacterium
CACCCCGGTCTGAGTCTTCTCGTCATGCGGCACCGCGTGGACGATGTCGTCGATCGTCTCCAGCAGCCCCATCTCTTCGAATGCCGCGACGATCTTCTTGCGCGCCTCGGCGGTCTTCAATCCGCGATAGGCCTCCGGCGCCGCGTCGTTCAGCGTCCCGTCCTTCGCCAGAATGTTGATCGCCGGCAGCTTCGCCCGCTTGCCCACTTCAAAGTCGTTGAAGTCATGCGCCGGCGTGATCTTCACCGCGCCCGAACCCTTCTCGGGGTCGGCATAGCTGTCCGCGACGATGGGGATCAGACGATCCGCGATCGGCAGGCGAACCATCTTGCCCACCAGATGCGCATAGCGCGCGTCGTCGGGGTGCACCGCGATGCCGGTATCGCCCAGCATCGTCTCGGGCCTGGTCGTCGCGACGACGATGAACTGGTCCGGCGCATCGGCCAGCGGATATTTCAGGTGCCAGAGATGGCCCTTCAGTTCGATATTCTCGACCTCAAGGTCCGACACCGCCGTCTGCAGCGACGGATCCCAGTTCACCAGGCGGTTGTCCTTGTAGATGAGGCCCTGCTTGTGCAGCGCCACGAACACGCGGCGCACGGCGCGGCTCAGGCCCTCGTCCATCGTGAAGCGCTCGCGGCTCCAGTCGCACGAGGCGCCAAGGCGGCGCAGCTGGCGGGTGATCGTGCCGCCGCTCTCGGCCTTCCAGGCCCAGACCCGCTTCAGGAATTCCTCGCGGCCCAGCTCCTTGCGGCTGGTCTGCTGCTCGCGCAGCTGGCGCTCCACGATCATCTGCGTCGCGATGCCGGCATGGTCGGTGCCGGGCAGCCACAGCACGTCCTTGCCACGCATGCGCTCGAAGCGGCTCATAATGTCCTGCAGCGTCGAGTTCAGCGCATGGCCGATATGCAGCGAGCCCGTCACATTGGGCGGCGGGATGACGATCGAGAACGGCTCGGCCTCGGGCCGCGTGCCGCCCTTGAACGCGCCGGAGCCTTCCCACTCGGCGTAGAGCTTCTCTTCGATCGCGGCGGGGTCGAACGTCTTGTCCAGCATGGGTCTTCGTCTTCTGTGCGCAGATCGCGCGAAATGGCATTTCGGAGGCGGAAAAGCAAAACGGCCGGTCAGGGCCGGCCGCTTCAGGGGGTAAGTCTCAGGGCGAACCTAGCGGCGGCGGTTCGCGACCCGTTCGACCTCTTCCCGTACGACGTTCTCCACCAGCGACGGCAGATGGTCGTCCAGCCACTGCTTCAGCATGGGCTTCATCATCTCGCGGATCAGGCCTTCCAGCGAATTGCCGGACGGCGTCGCAGCGATCTCGACATTCCGATGCAGCGCATCGAACGCCGATGCGGCGCGCTCGATCACCGCCGGGGCGACAAGCCCCTCGTCCGGTTCTGCTTCGGCGACGATCTCCGGCTCGGCCTCGGGTTCCGGCTCGAACGCCACGTCGATCGCCGGTTCCACCAGCGCCGGGCGAGGCCGCGGCGGCGGCGGAGCCTCGGGCTCCACCACATTCGTCAGCTCGAACACTTCGGCGTCGTCGCTCGCAGGCGCGGCGGCCTCCGCATCCGGCTTCAAGGCCGGATCGGTCTCTTCCTCGGAGATAATCCGACGGATGGAGGCAAGAATCTCCTCCATCGTCGGTTCGCCCGCTTGCTGCGCGGCATTCGACATAGCCAGACCCTCGAATCGGATCGTCCCGACTCTCCCCCGAGTCAGTTAACGAACCCGATCATGGACGCAACGTCAGTCCGCGCCAACCCCGATCAGCTTGCCCGCCACATCGTCGGCATGCGGAACCGGATCATACACCTCGACCGGCAACGCCAGATCGCCGGCCGTCAGGCGACCCATCGCAGCCAGCAACGCATAGGCCGCGACGTATTCGTTCCGCTGATTCGTCACCAGCGTCACGCGGGCGTTCAGCAGCTCCTGCTCGGCGTTCAGCACGTCCAGCGTCGTACGCGCGCCGACATCCGCTTCCTGACGAACGCCCTCATAGGCGATTTCGGAAGCGCGAACCTGATCCTCGGCCGACTTGATCGAGGCGCGGGCGGCCGCAAGGCCCTCCCAGGCGTTCGTCACGTCTTCCACCGCTTCGCGCTCGGTCTGCGCGGCGGTCATACGGTTCTGGTTGTTGGTCTGCTTGGCCTGACGGATCGCCGAATACTCAGCGCCGCCCTGATACAACGGCACGCGCGCGCCCAGGCCGATCGTACCGGCATCCGTGTCGCGATCGGTCGAGAGCAGCGCGTTGGAATTGGTTTCGCCGCGGGTATATCGCGCCGTGAGATCGACGCTCGGCAGCAGGCCGCTGATCGCCAGATCGACGCCGGCTTCGGACGCCAGCTGGCTTTCGCGCGCCGCGACAAGCGCCGGGTTCAGCGCCAGCGCCTCGTTGATGGCGTCCTGAAGCGTCTTGGGCAACGCCGGCATCGAGGGCGACGCCTGCAGATTCTGCGGGCCACGGCCGATCACGCGGATATAGGCCGCGCGGCTGGCTTCCAACTGCGCTTCCGCGCCGATCAGCGAGGTCCGAGCGCCCGACAGACGGGCCTCGGCCTGCGCCACGTCGGTGCGGGTGATCTCGCCCACATCGAAGCGATCCTGCGAAGCCTGACGCTCGCGCTCCAGCACCTGAACCTGACGGCGCGACAGCTCCACCGTCGAAAGGTCGCGCACCACGTCCATATAGGCCGTCACCACGCCCAGCAGCACATTGCCTTCCACGCCGCGCAGCGAGGCGCGGCCCGCGCGGATCTGCGCCTTGGCGATGTCGCGGCGGGCGCCGACCGCGCCGCCTTCGAAGATCGGCTGACTGGCCGTGATGTCGGCGCTCCAGCTGTCGCCGGAAATGTTGCTGTTATAGTCCTCCGACCAGCCCGCACTGCCGTTGACCGTCACGGTCGGACGCCAGCCGGCATTGGCCTGCGACAGCTGCTCGTCGGTGGCGCGCAGACGGGCGCGCTCGGCCAGAAGCGCCGGGTTCGTGGTGTAAGCCTCGGTCAGCGCTTCGGTCAGGGTTTCAGCCGAAGCCGGAAGCCCGGCCAGCAAAGCTGCCGCCGCCGAGGCCGACAGGACCAGCGGGCGGAGACGGCGCGTGAAAGACATCATGGGATTTTGTGTCCGGACAAAGAGCTAGAAGACGAAACTGGGGACGAGATCAAATCCCGGCAAGATCGCGACGGTAGCGTCAAACGCGATTCGGCTGGAGTGCCCCCCGGCAGACTTCAGGAAGATGTGAGCCTTTCCGACGCCCTTGTCTGTGACGATTCCGACAAGTCGGCCACCGGGTTTCAACTGCGCCAGCAGCCCGTCCGGGCGAGCCGGCACCGCACCGTTCAGAAAGATCACGTCATAAGGCGCGGCCCTCGACCAACCCTCAGCCAGAGGCCCCGTGACCACGTCGGCCAGATCGCCAAGATTCGCCTTCGCCCTGGCGGCAAGCCCGGCATCGCTCTCCAGCGCCGTCACTTCGGCGTTGAGGGCTGCGAACACAGCGGCGGAATAGCCCGTCGCCCCGCCCACATCCAGCACGCGCTCGCCCGCTTTCAGCCCGGAAAGCTGCGTCAGCTTGGCGAAGGCGCGAGGATCCAGCAGAAAGCGCCCCGGCGCCACCTCGACCGGCTCGCCCATATAGGCGACCCCGGCCAGCGCCTCGGGAACGAAATTCTCGCGCGGCACCGCACGCATCGCGCCGGTCAGCACGGCGTCGGTCACGTCATCGGTACGGACCTGGCTATCGACCATCGCATTGCGGGCGGTGGTAAAATCGTGGCTCGTCATGGCGTCCTTCAGGACTCTTCGGCGGATTTCGGGCGCTTATAGCACCCACCCCCTGCCTCGCAATCCAACCTGCACGATTTCCTGTGACGAAACCGTTGCAGCGCGTTGTGGGCCGCACGGCTCTCTGCTAAGAGCGCCGCCTCGTTCCGCCGGACGATACGACTAGCGTATGAGGCCACGTGGCGGAGTGGTTACGCAGAGGACTGCAAATCCTTGTATCCCGGTTCGATTCCGGGCGTGGCCTCCACTTTTCCCCTTATCCGCCGACACGGTTCCGCGATCCGCGGAATCTTCATCGATCTGAACGAATTACCCTTAACCCGGCGGTAGCATTAACCAGCCCTTAACCCCTCTGAAGTATCTCTTTCATTGTCTTCCCTTGAAGACACCCCACCATTCGAGTTTACCTTTTACGGGCCGCGTTCTGCGCGGCCCGCTCTTTTTTTGTCGGGCCTCTAAAC
>JAPUEF010000007.1 GCA_027492655.1 Alphaproteobacteria bacterium
GCTCTGGGGCTGACGCAGAGCCATCTGGGCCTGATCGTCGCGCATGCGGCGCTGGGCGCGCCGTTCGTGGTGATCACGGTGACGGCGTCGCTGACCGGCTATGACTGGAACCTGGCGCGCGCCGGAGCGAGCCTTGGCGCTTCGCCCGTGACGACGTTCTTCCGGGTGACTCTGCCGCTGATCCTGCCGGGCGTGATCTCGGGCGCGCTGTTCGCCTTCGCGACCTCGTTCGACGAGGTGGTGACGGTGCTGTTCATGGGCGGGCCGGAACAGGTGACGATCCCGCGCAAGATGTGGTCGGGCGTGCGCGAACAGATCAGCCCCGCCATCCTGGCCGCCGCGACGCTGCTGATCATCGTGGCGGCGTGCCTGCTGGTGGTCGTCGAATGGCTGCGCCGGCGCGGCGAGCGGATGCAGGTTACGGCGCGCTAGGCCGCGTCATCAGCCACAGCGCGATCATGCCGGCCGCGATGGCGAGGCAGAGCGGGGAATAGAAGATGACGTTCAGGCGCTGGAACGGCGTGCCTTCGGCATAGCTGAAAATCGAAGGGATGAAGCCGGCGATGCCGCGCGCGGCGAAGACGGCCAGCGCGCCCCAATAGCCGAGCATCCATAGGAAATGCGGCAGGCCGAGTGACGGCATCCAGCCCGCGCGCCACGCGACGAACACGGCAACGGCCGCAAGGCAGGCGGCGACGAACATCGACGGACCGAGGCCCGGCATCGCGCCGGTGCGAATGCCGACGACGATGCGGGCGAGCGATGGGCCGTCGGCGCCCGGCCACGCGCCGCCGAAACCCCAATAGGCGTGGAGCGCGCTCAAGGCCGAAAGGATTGCGATCAGCGCGGCGGCGAGGAGGGGCATGGGTGATGGCATTGTGAGGTCATCGCGCGGCATGTGACCCCTCCGTCCGCGTGGGGCGCCTCCCCCGTGAAGGACGGGGGAGGACAGGCGCGGGTTTATTCCGCCGCGAGGGCGGCATTGGCGCCGAAGGTGGCGGCGCGGGCTTCGTCATACTGCGCTTTCAGCTCGGCGACGAGCTGGGCGACGCTGGGTGAAGTCTTCACCTGGCCGACGCCCTGGCCGGCGCCCCAGATGTCCTTCCACGCTTTCTTGTCCATGTTGCCGCCCGAGCCGAAATTCATCTTCGACTTGTCGCTTTCGGGCAGGGCCTTGGGATCGAGACCCGCCGCCGAGATGGAGGGCGCGAGGTAATTGCCGTGCACGCCGGTGAAGAGGTTGGAATAGACGATGTCATCCGCCGCGCTGTCGACGATCGCCTGCTTGTAGCCATCGACCGCATTCGCCTCCTCGGTGGCGATGAAGCGCGTGCCGATATAGGCGAGGTCGGCGCCCAGCGCCTCGGCGGCGAAGATCGAGCGGCCATCGGCGATGGAGCCCGAAAGCAGGATCGTGCCCTTGAACCAGGCGCGCACTTCCGGCACCAGCGCGAAAGGCGAGAGCGTGCCGGCATGGCCGCCCGCGCCGGCGCAGACGAGGATGAGCCCATCGACGCCCTCCTCCGCCGCCTTCTTCGCGTGGCGCACGTTGATGACGTCATGCCACACGACGCCGCCCGCCGCATGCATCTTGTCGACCACGAATTTCGGGGCGCGCAGCGAGGTGATGGTGATCGGCACCATGTGCTCGGCGCAGACATCGACATCGTGTTCGAGCCGGTCGTTCGAGGAATGCGCGATCTGGTTCACGGCATAGGGCGCGGCCTTGCGGCCGGTCTTCGCCTCCCACTCGGCCAGTTCGCCGTTGATGCGCTTCAGCCATTCGCCCAGCACCGGCGCGGGACGGGCGTTCAGCGCCGGGAACGAGCCGATGACGCCCGCCTTGCACTGGGCGATGACGAGTTCAGGCCCCGACACGATGAACAGCGGCGAGCCGACGACGGGCAGCGCGAGGCGGCCTTTGAGGAAATCGGGAATGGTCATGGGCGCGTCCTTGGTTCGGATGATGGGGTGGGGCGAGAGGTTCAGGCGGCCGACGGGGCGGCGAAGATCATGCAGGTCGAGGTCGCGGTGGCGTACAGCCTGCCGCGCGCGTCCTGCAGCACGGCCTCGGTGGTCGCCACCGTGCGGCCGCGGCTGACCACCCTGCCGGTGCAGGTGAGCGGGCCGGTATCCTTGTTGGCGGCGCGCAGGAATTTCACCTCCAGCGTCAGGCTGGTGAAGCCCTGCCCCTTCGCCAGCGTCGTGTGCAGGGCGCAGCCGCAGGCCGAGTCGAGGATGGTGGAGAAGATGCCGCCATGCATGGTGCCGAGCGGGTTGTTGTGAAACTCCTGCGGCTCGATGCCGAACGTCACTTCGCCTTCCTTCACCGCCACCCCCGTCATGCCGATCGTGCGGCTGATCGGCGCGGCCCCGCCATCGGTCAGCATGCGCGAGATGAATTCCAGGCCCGTCGAATTCGCCGCCGCGTCCAGGATTCCGGCCGGGTCGGGCCAGGAATAGGTGCGGGTGCGGACAGGGGCGTCGGTCATGCGGCGGGTTCCGTCGATAAGTTCAATGACGAGACTATTTCGATTGGTTCAATAACGCAACCATGCTACCGTAACGGCATGAAGCGCCTGCCCCTGAACGAACAGCCCTGCCCCATCGCCCGCTCGCTCGACATCTTCGGCGAGTGGTGGAGCCTGCTGATCCTGCGCGAATGCTTCACCGGCGTGACGCGGTTCGACGACTTCCAGAAGACGCTGGGCGTCTCCAAGAACACGCTGACGGCGCGGCTGAACAAAATGGTCGAGCGCGGCATATTGCGCCGCGTGCCCATCGCCCCTGGCGCGCTGCGCGAACACTACAAGCTGACCGATATGGGCAAGGAGCTGCACACGGTCTTCATCGCGCTGCGCCAATGGGGCGACAAATGGACCTTCGACGGCGCGCCGCCGCCCAATGTGGTGGTGGAACGCAAAAGCGGCCGCCCGGTCGCACCCGTCACCGTTCGCTCGCAGTCGGGGCGCGTGCTGAAGCCGCGCGACACGGTGCTGGTGCGGCTCTAGGCCGCGACCCAGGAACCGTGGAAGCCCTGCGGCACGCGCCGCGGCAGGACGATGCGGGCGGCGGTTTCCAGCGTGGCGGCGTCGAGGATGTGAAAATCGCTCGCCCCGCGTTCCGGGTCGAAGACGAAGCCCAGCAGCCATCCATCGTCTTCCGCCGCCTCAGCATGTTTCGGCACATGCACGAATTCCGACATCATCGCCGCCGCGCCGAAGCGTCGGATGGTGCGTCCGCCGGTCTGCATGTCGTAGCGGCCCAGCGCGTTGAAGTTCTCCTCCGTCGCATGATCGAACGGCACGCCGACGACGGCATAGGCGTAGCGGTGCGGCAGGCCGTTCAGGCGCTCGTCGATACGGGGGAATTCCAGCGTCATATCGTCCAGCGCGGTTTCATCGGCTGAGGATGCGCCGGGACGGACGGTCCAGCGCCACAGGCGCGAGGCGTCGAAATTCCGCTTCGCGCCGCGCCGCCACAACTCATCGTAGCGCGCGACATCGATGACGATCGTGCCGTCGTCCGCCTCGCAGGCGTTGGCGACATGGAAGACATAGCAGGGCCGCACCGAGACCCAGCGCGTCGCCGAGGCCGGCGCGCCGCGCTTCAGAATGCCGAGCCGCGCCGGATAGGCGTCGCTGAAGGCGTAGGGCATGCCGCCCTTCAGCGCGATCTCGACATCGAACACGACGGGCAGGTCCATGAAGATCACGTGGTTCCGCGTGATCGCGAAGTCGTGGATCATCGTCGGACCCGTCACCGCGATCTCCTCGCGCTGCAGATAGGCGCCGTCCGCGCCGATGCGGTGATAGACGAGGCAGGGCGGCGCGTAGCCATAGCCGAAGGCGTGCATCTCGCCCGTCACGGGGCATATCTTGGGATGCGCGGTGAAGGCGAAATCCAGCTTTCCGCCGAACGTCTCCAATCCCAGCGTCTCCAACTCCGGCGACACGCGCATCGGCAGGCTGGATTCCACCAGCGCATAGATATTGCCGCCGTGCGGCACGACATGGGTGTTGGACACGCCGACGCTGTAGTCGCGCGAATAGTCGGCGCGCATGCCTTTCGCGCCCGCCAGCGCCTTCGTCTGCACCCAGCGATTGCGATACCAGTGCGCCTTGCCGCCGCCGAGCTTCAGCCCGTGCAGCATGCCGTCGCCGAGGAACCAATGGCCGGGGACGCCCTTCGAGGCGGGCGGGTTGGGACCGTTGCGCAGATAGACGCCTTCCAGACCGTCGGGC
>JAPUEF010000008.1 GCA_027492655.1 Alphaproteobacteria bacterium
ACGACGTTCCGGCGATCCGCCAGCAGATCATCGACAGCCTGAAGTCGCTGGGCGAGTCGCAGAGCCTGGGGATCGAGGCGGTGGACCTGAAGAAGGACTACGTCGCGATCTACTACAACAACACGCACTATATCCGCGAAACCGATGCGATCCATCGCATGCTGCGCGTGCTGACGACGCTGCCGCCGAGCGTGGAGCATTTCTATCTGACCAGCGTGGTCGGCGGACATCCTTCGACGGAAGTGCAGCTGACGCGCAGCGCCTATGAGCGCGCGGTGCAGCAGTTCGCGGGCGTGGACGATCTGTCCGATTACGTGAAGATCAGCCCCGGCGGCATGGAGATACCGGACGACGCGCTACGCTTCGCCGACGCCTATCCGCGCTTCTCGTGGGAAATCCTGCCCCGTCCCCGCACGCTGCTGTTCGATCCCGACAAGCCGTTGCGGATCGGCCTGACGCTGTCGATCGGGGGATCGGTCGAGTTCGAAGGCGGGTGGCGCGTCGAGGGCAACTGGACGTCGGATCTCATCGATACGGTGGACGATCCGAAACCGGGCAATTCGGTGCTGCCGCATGTGCGGACGGACTTCCGGCTCTATCGCGATCAGGGCCAGCACGGCATCGAGTCGCTGTTCGTCTCGAAGATCGGCAAGCTGGCTCCGGACATCTTCTATGAGGTGAAGGCCGGTCTTCTCGAAGACATGTTCGGCGGCGTCGGCGGCGAAGTGATCTGGCGTCCGGACGACAGCGACATCGCCTGGGGCGTGAACCTCTATTACCTGAAGCAGCGCGACTTCGACCGTCTGTTCCAGTTCCGCGATTATGACGTCGTGACCGGCCAGGTGAGCATGTACTGGCAGGATGCGATCTGGAAAGGCGTGAACGTGAACCTGCATGCCGGCCGCTATCTGGCCGGCGACTGGGGCGCGACGATGGAAGTGACGCGCCAGTTCGAATCCGGCATCGAGATCGGCGCCTATGCGACGCTGACCGACGTGCCGTTCAAAGATTTCGGCGAAGGCAGCTTCGACAAGGGTCTGATCATCCGCGTTCCGTTCGGATGGATCGCGCCGTTCAATACGCAATACACCGTCAGCACCTATCTCGCGTCGCTGACGCGCGATGGCGGGCAGCGTCTGTATGACCGCAACCCGCTGTGGGAGAAGGTGCGCCGGACGAACGAGACCGAGATCCGCCGGACGTGGAAGCTCGACGTGACGCCGGGGCTTTGAGGATGATGACCCGCTTCTCCAACTGTATCGGTCTCGCCGCGCTGGGTCTCACGCTGACGCTGGCGGGCTGCAGTTCCGCCAATGAAGAGGGCTCGGTCGGGCAGGCCGGCATGATGGTCTATGGGATCGTCGAGCGCTTGATCGATCCCGAGACGGTGCAGCGCCCGCCGGACAAGATCGAACGCAAGATGGCGGCGGAGCTGCCTTATGCGTCGATCGGCGTGAAGATCGACGACAATCCGCAGTTCCTGTTCCTGCTGGCCAATCAGGTGGACAAGAACGAGCTTTATACGCTGGGCTATCAGGTGAGCATCGTTCTGCGCGGCGGACGCATGGTGCGCACGAAGGGCTTGAGCCAGGACATTCTGGGCGCGCGCTGGGAGGGCGAGGACATCATCAAGACGGCGGTGAATTCGCCGACGCCGGTGCAGGGCGTGCACTGGTTCGAGTTGAATGTCCGCGGCATCCGGACGCTGGAGGCGCGCTGCGTGGCGCAGGCCGTCGGCGACGAGACGATCACGATCCTCGAAACGCCGATCGCGACGCGGCACGTTCAGGAGACCTGCGAGGTCGATGAGCTTCAGTGGCGGTTCGTGAACGATTTCTGGATCGAACCGGGCACGCTGCGCGTATGGGCCTCGGTTCAATATGTGAGCCCGAAGGTCAATCCGCTGGTGCTGGAGACCTTTCGTCCGGCGAACTGAAGCCTGACGGCTTCAGCGCACTCATGGCCGCCATCGCGACGGCCATGAGATGGTGGCCTGCGATCAGCCGATCGTGATCCCGGATTCCGCCAGCAGCTGCTTCAGCGCCGGTGCGATGTCGGGCCGTCCCAGACCCAGCACGAGATTGGCCGCGAGAAAGCCCGCCTTGCTGCCGCAATCGTAACGGCGGCCGCCGATGGGGACGGCGTTGAAGTCCTGTTCGCCGATGAGGCGCGCCATGGCGTCGGTAAGCTGGATTTCGTTGCCCGCGCCGGGTTTCTGGTCTTCAAGCTTGGCGAAGATTTCGGGCTGCAGGATATAGCGGCCGGCCAGCATGTAGGTGGATGGCGCTTCTTCGGGCTTCGGCTTCTCGACGAGGCCTTTGACGGCGATCATGCCGTCTTTCTCAGGCCCCGGATCGATCACCCCGTAGGAGCCGGTCGCCTCACGCGGGATGCTGAGGACCGAGACGAGATTGCCGCCGGACTTGCCATAGGCGGCCGTCAACTCGGCGGTCGCGCCTTCGATGAGCTCATCGGGCAGGAGGACGGCGAACGGTTCGTCGCCGACGATGCGGCGGGCGCACCAGACCGCATGGCCAAGGCCGAGCGGGCGCTGCTGGCGGACGAACACGGCCTCGCCCGCGGGCGGCACGGTCTGGCCGACGATCTCAAGCTCTTTCTTCTTGCCGCGCTTCTCGAGCGTGTCGGTCATTTCGTACGAAATGTCGAAATGATCCTCGATGGAGTCCTTGCCGCGTCCGGTGACGAAGATGAACGTCTCGATCCCGGCGGCGCGGGCTTCATCGACGGCATACTGGATGAGCGGCTTGTCGACGACGGTGAGCATCTCCTTGGGCATCGACTTGGTGGCCGGGAGAATGCGGGTGCCGAGGCCGGCGACGGGAAACACGGCTTTGCGGATGGGCTTCATGTCGGCTCGCTGGTTGGCGTTGGCCACGGCATAGGGCCAGGATCGGCGGCGGTCAAACCGAGGCGCGTGGATTGAGCGGGGGCGGGCGATTTGCTACCCGGTCGGGGTCAAACATTACATAATCGAGGGAAACGCGATGGTCGGTATCGTCAGCTTCGGCGGCTATGTGCCGCGTCTTCGCCTGCAACGCAAAGCCGCGGCTCAGGCCAACGCCTGGTTCGCGCCCAATCTGATGGGCGCGGCCAAGGGCGAGCGTTCGATGGCGAACTGGGACGAGGACGCCATCACCATGGCGGTGGAGGCCGGGCGCGATTGTCTGCCGGGCGTCGATCCGCTGCTGTCGCGCGCGCATATCGACGCCGTCTATTTCGCCTCGACCACAGCGCCGTTCGCCGATCGCCAGAACGCCGGCGTGGTGGCGGCGGCGCTGTCGCTGCAGGAGAATGTGGCGTCGGCCGATTTCGGCGGATCGCAGCGCGCCGCGACCTCGGCGCTGAGCGCGGCGCTGAACGCGGTGAAGGCGGGTTCGGCGAAGCGCGCGCTGGTGGTGACGGCGGAGCGGCGGAAAGCCAAGGCCGCTTCATCGCAGGAGCTTTCGTTCGGCGATGGCGCGGGCGCATTGGAGATCGGCTCGAACGGGGTGATCGCGCGCCTGCTCGGCTCGGCGTCGCTGACGGTCGATTTCGTCGATCACTTCCGCAGCGACGGCGAGGACTATGACTATAACTGGGAAGAGCGCTGGATCCGCGACGAGGGGTATTCGAAGATCGTGCCGCGCGCGGCCAAGGCGGCGCTGAAGGCGGCGGGGATCGAAGCGGCGGCGATCGATCATTTCGTGATGCCGTGTCCGTTCGCCAAGCTGGACCAGCAGATCGCCAGGCAGGTGGGCATCGCGCCGGAGAAGGTGCGCGACAATCTGGCGGCGACGGTGGGCGATTGCGGGTCGGCGCATCCGATCGTGATGCTGGTGCATGCGCTGGAGCAGGCGAAGCCGGGCGAGAAAATCCTGCTCGCGGCGTTCGGGCAGGGCTGCGACGTGCTGGTGTTCGAAGCGACCGACGAGATCGCGAAACTGAAGCCCCGGCGCGGGATTTCCGGCTCGATCAGGATGCGCAAGGAAGAAACGAATTATCTGAAATTCCTGGCGTTCAACGGCCTTGTCGAGCTTGAAAAAGGCATGCGCGCCGAGAAGGACAACACGACGGCGCTGACGACGGCGTATCGCCGCCGCGACATGCTGTTCGGGCTGACCGGCGGCAAGTGCACGAAATGCGGCACAGCGCAGTTTCCGCGCGCCCGGATCTGCGTGAACCCGAATTGCGGCGGCGTCGATACG
>JAPUEF010000009.1:0-2818 GCA_027492655.1 Alphaproteobacteria bacterium
TCTTGGCAAGGCCGGTGCGGTCGTCGGTTTCGACATAGACGCCGCAAACGGTGGCGGGGCCGCTGGCGGGCTCCATGCGGCCGATGGGCGTCTTGTGCACGAATTTATGAAGCGGGATGGCGGGATCGAAGCCGATCACCGAATTGTAGTCGGCGCAGGCCCCCGCGTCGGTCTGGTAGGCGGTGCCTTTGGGCAGTACCTGCGCGTCGCCGGTGGGGACATGGCTGTGCGTGCCGACCACCATCGAGGCGCGGCCGTCGCACCAATGGCCCATCGCCATTTTCTCGGATGTCGCCTCGGCGTGCATATCGACCAGGATGGCGTCGGCCATGTGGCCGAGCGGGCAAGCGTCCAACTCTTTCTCGACGCCGCGGAAGGGGCAGTCGAGCGGGTCCATGAAGACGCGGCCCATCGCGTGGACGACGAGGACGTTGCGGCCGTCCGCCGTGTTGAAGAGCCCCGCCCCGCGTCCCGGCGTGCCGGGCGGGAAGTTGAGCGGTCGGAGGATGCGCGGCTCGCGGTCGATATAGGTCAGCAGCTCGCGCTGGTCCCACACATGGTTGCCGGTGGTGATGACATCGGCCCCGGCGTCGAACACCTCGTTGGCGATGGAAGGGGTAAGGCCGAAGCCGTGAGCGGCGTTCTCGGCGTTCACGACGGCGAAATCGACGCCGAACTGGCGGCGGAGGATAGGGAGTTCACGCACCACGGCGTCGCGTCCCGACTTGCCGACGATGTCACCCAGGAAAAGCAGTTTCATGGGCGCAGTCTATCACGACGCGGCGCGGAACGCGCCCTCTTCGGTGACGATCCAGTCGAGGCGCTGGTCGTGCAGCTCGCGCGGAACCTGGGGGACGCGCTGGGCTGCGAACGCGATGCCAACAGCGACGATCGGCCCGGCGGCGCGGAGTTCGGCGATGGTTCGGTCGTAAAAGCCGCCGCCCCGGCCAAGCCGCCAGCCGTCCCGGTCGAAGGCGACGAGCGGAACGATGAGGAGGTTGGGACGGAGCGTCGGAGCGCCGACCGGCTCGCGCGCACCGAACGCGCCCGGCACGAGCGGTTCGCCCGGACGCCATTTGTGGAAGCGGAGCGGCTTGTCGGCTTCGGCCACCGGGAGCGCGATGGTGCAGCCCATGCCGGTGAGCTGCCGCAGGAGGGGAAGCGGATCGACCTCGCCCTTCAGCGGGGCATAGCCGGCGATGACCGGTATGGCCGGCAGGTCGATCTGATCGATGAAGGCCTTGGCGATGCGGTTGGCGGCGTAATCGCCCAGAGCCGAGGCGGCGGAGCGGGCGGCCATGAGGCCGCGCCGGCGCACGCGCAGTTTCAGATCGGGGTCGGTCGCGTTCAGGTCGGTGGCTGCCAGCAGAGAGAAGGTGGACGGGGACCGGCGCACGCCGTCGAAGGGTGATCCTCATGGGCCTGCGTGTGCAGGTGGGCGCCGTGTTGCCCCGGACCACGGCCCGGGGCAGTGACAGCTCCCGAGAGAACCATTAAGGCCCCTGGGGTATCGGTCTTCTAACGCACGGGCCAGTGATCCCGTCCGCCCCCAATATAGGGGTGGATTGGCGTTTGCGCCAAATTCCCTTTCAATTCGCCTGCTTCTGCAGGGGCCAGAGGGCGACGAGGCTGATGAGGGCGGCGGCGGCGAGGTAGTAGCCGACGTAAGCGAGGCCGCCTTCCCTGGCGAGCGCGGCGGCGATGACAGGCGTGAGGCCGCCGCCGAGGATGCCGCCGATATTGAAGGCCATCGAGGCGCCCGTGTAGCGCACGCGCGCCGGGAAGAGGCCCGGCAGGAACGCCCCGAGCGGACCATAGACAAGGCCCATCAGCACCAGCGCGAGGGAGAGAAAGGCCCATATCTGGACGAGCGATCCTGAGTCCATCATGGGGGCGAGCAGGAACGACAGGCCGACGGTGAGGCCGCAGCCCGCCATCAGCACACGGCGCGGGCTGGTGGCGTCCGACCAATAGCCGGCCCAGACGATGCCGATGGCCATGAAGAGGATCGCCCCGAGCTGCAGGCCCAGAAACGTCTCGCGGTCGATCCTGAGCGTCGCGGTGCCGTAGCCGAGGGCATAGGCGGTGGTGAGATAGAAGATCGCGAAACAGGCGACGACCGCGAATGTGCCGCCGATGGTTTCGCGCCAGTGAAAGCGGAGAAGCTCGCCCAGCGGCACGCGCGGCGGCGGGGCCTCCTTCAGCGCCTCGGCGAAGGCCGGCGTTTCGGTGAGCTTCAGGCGAACCCAGAGGCCGACGCCGACCAGCACGATGCTGGCGAGGAAGGGGATGCGCCAGCCCCAGGCGAGGAACTGTTCGTCGGTCAGCAGGGCGCCGAGGATGAGGAAGAAGCCGTTGGCGGCGATGAAACCGACCGGCGCGCCGAGCTGGGGAAACATGCCGTAGCGGGCGCGCCAGCCGGGCGGCGCGTTTTCGACCGCCAGCAGCGCCGCCCCGCCCCACTCGCCGCCGAGGCCGAAGCCCTGGCCGAAGCGGAGAAGGCAGAGCAGCGCAGGGGCGATCCAGCCCGCCATGGCGTAGGTGGGCAGGAAGGCGATGGCGACGGTGGAGCCGCCCATCAGCAGCAGCGAGGCAACGAGGGTGGATTTGCGCCCGATACGGTCGCCGAAATGGCCGAAGAAGGCCGCGCCTACAGGGCGGGCGAAGAAGGCGATGGCGAAGGTCGCCCACGCGGCGAGCATCTGCGCATCGGCGGGCAAATCCTTGAAGAAGAGCGGACCGAAGACCAGCGAGGCGGCGGTCGCGTAGATGTAGAAATCATAGAACTCCACCGCCGTGCCGACGAGGCTGGCGGCGA
>JAPUEF010000009.1:2828-4195 GCA_027492655.1 Alphaproteobacteria bacterium
CCCGGCGCGGCGAGGCGCTCACGCGGGAGCGAGGCGCTGGGCGATGGCCTCGACCCGCTGGACGAGGCGTTCCACGAAGGCGGCGGAGGTGGCCTGAAGCTCGGCGGCTTTGTCTTCGAAGTCGGCGCGGGCCTGACGCGCGCCCATGACTTCGCCTTCGACGTCGCGGGCGCGGGTTTCGGCCTGCTCAAGATCGTCGGCCAGCAGCAGCGAGGCCATGAGCATCAGGCGGGCATCGCCCACCTGCCCGACTTCGCGCGCCAGGCTGGAGACGCGGTCGTCCACCACGGCGGCGAGGCGCATCAGATGCTCTTCCTCGCCTTCGCCGCAGGCGACCGCATAAGAGCGCGTGTTAATCGTGACGACGACCTGGGGCATGGAACCTTATTCCGCAATCACCAGCTGGACCTCGCGGATGGCGTTGTCGAGCTTGACTGAAATATCGTCATGAAGATCGTCCAACGCGCGGACCTCGGCGCCCAGACGTTCGATTTCTTCCTGCATCGCTTCGCGCTCGGTCTTGAGGCGGGCGATTTCTTCGATGACCTCCTTGCCGGGACCTTTCGTTGCGGAAAGCGCGCCGGGAAGGCGGGCCTCCAGCGCGTCGATGGCGATGGCGAGGCGGTTCAGGGCGGCGTCAAGCGATGCCATGCTCAGTCCTCAGCGGGAAAAGCCTTGGGGGGCGGCAAGGATAGTCGGGGCAGGATGCCTTTGAAACAACGCCTAATCCTTGCGACTCGTGCCCGCAACGTCTAATCGCATCGCGCCGCCAACGGAACCCCGCCCAAGCCATGTCCCAGCAGCCGAGCCCCCAATCCCTGCGCCTGATGGCCAACGCCATCCGCTTCCTGTCGATGGATGCGGTGCAGGCCGCCAATTCGGGCCATCCGGGCATGCCGATGGGCATGGCGGACGTGGCCGCCGTGCTGTTCTCGAACTACGTCAAATACGACCCGAAAACCCCGGACTGGGCCGATCGCGACCGTTTCGTGCTGTCGGCGGGGCACGGGTCGATGCTGCTCTATTCGCTGCTGCACCTCACCGGCTATCCCAAGATGACCATCGAGGAGATCCGGAACTTCCGTCAGCTCGGGTCGATCACCGCCGGCCATCCCGAGTACGGCCACGCGCCGGGGATCGAGACGACGACCGGACCGCTGGGTCAGGGCCTCGCCACCGCCGTCGGCATGGCCATGGCGGAGCGGATGATGAACGCGGCGTTCGGCGACGACCTGGTCAATCACCGCACCTGGGTGATCGCGGGCGACGGCTGCCTGATGGAAGGCGTTTCGCACGAGGCGATCTCGCTGGCCGGCCACATGAAGCTGAACAAGCTGGTGGTGATCTGGGACGACAACAACATCACC
>JAPUEF010000010.1:0-6136 GCA_027492655.1 Alphaproteobacteria bacterium
ACCCAGTTCGCACCGGCCGCGAGGCCGAGATAGAAGCCGTCAGGCGTGTTCGCCGCCGCCGAGCCGATCAGCGCGACAGCCGCGGCACCGGCGAGTAGAATCTTTTTGCTCATGGACGATCCCCAGAATTGAGCCCTGCCCATAGCACAGCTTCACCGTTTGTGGTGTGGCGAGGATGCCGCACCGCACACGATATATAGCAACGCCGCGCCCTCAGTTTGTGAAGGCGCGGCGTCAAAAGCGTAGAAAACGGGCCTTTCAGGCCCGCCGGGATCGTTAACGGAAGGTCGCGACGCTGGCCGGCTTGGTGGCGGGCACAAACGCGGTCTCGGTATTGGCCGGGGTTTCGCCGCGACGGATTTCCGCAACGGCAGCTGCGCCGAGCACCGAGGGCTTGGCCTTCGGCACGACGGTGGCGACATAAACCGGGGCGGCGGCCGGAGCAGGCTCGGCGGCGGCGACGGCGGCCGGGGCATTGAGCGCGCCGGGCTTGGCCTTGGGCACGATGGTGGCGACATAGACCGGGGCGGCGGCGCGGGCCGTCTCGGCGGCTTCGGCGGCGGCGATCTGCTCGGCCGAGGCGAGGGCCATCGCGGGGGCGACCGTCGCGGGCTTGGCGCCGGGGACGACGGTATCGACATAGACGGGCGCAGCCGAAGCGACGACGACCGGAGCCGGCGCGACCGAGTCGGGCTTCGCGGCGGGCTTGCGGGTGTCGGCGGTCGCGACGAGAACCGGAGCGGCAGGGACGGCGGCGGCCGGGGCGGCCGTTTTGCCGGTGGCGACGGCCTGGGCGTACTGGATGTCGCCGGCGAGCGAGGCCGGGACGTCCGCGAGGCTCGCGTAAACGGTGGAATTGCCGCGCGCCGGGGCATCGACGATGAAGCCCGAGACGCCCAGGGCGCGCTTGCCGAACTGGTTGAGGTTCGGGTGCCAGACCACGACCTTGGACCAGTCGTTCCGGGCCGAGACGTCCATGACCGGCTGGTCGAGATAGATCTGGCCGTTGGACAGCCAGTTCGAATGGTCGATGACGATGTGGCGGCTGTCGACCACCTTGGTGACGACGCCGACATGGCCACGGCGGGTGTTCATCACGATGACCGCGCCGACGGCCGGGGCCTTCACGCGGACGAAGTCGCCGGCGGCCTGGTTCCACCAGGTGTTGGCGTTGCCGCGGATCGCGACGCCCGAACGCTCACGCGCGAAGGGTACGCATTGCAGGCGGCGGCTGATGAGAACGGTGCGCGGGTTGATGTCGTTGCTGGCGATCAGCGAGGCCGGCGGGCGGCCCGTGGGGTTGATCTGGCGGACCGAGACATTCAGCGCGTCGGTGACACGGCCGAGGGCCGTGGAGGCGGGCGTGATGTCGGGCTGGCGGAATTCGGCGGTGGCGACGGGAACGGGCTGCTGGGCGGTCCGGGCGGAGTGCGGCGCCGTGGCGCAAGCGCCCAGGGCAGCCACAGCACACAAAACCGAAGCGCGCGCGAGAATTCCGCGTGGCGTCATTTACCCAACCCTGTCGAACTAATCCCTGCGCGAATGGGTAGGGAGGGGTGATGGGACGGTCAACTTAAAGTTAGCGTAATGTTGGGATCAAACTAAGAACATTCGCGCAAGTGACTGATTTTGCGCTGTAATTTTGTGACACAATCCGCGCCGCCAGATCCCGTTTCGCGGTCTGTTTCAGCTCTGAAATCTTAGTGGCGGGAGGCCGCATAGCTCAAATGCGGCAAAATGAATCCCTGAACAGCGTAGGTTCGTGCACCATACTGGCGCCCCGGCGCGTACCAGACGCGCACCGCCGACCAGTCGTTATTCGCCGAGACGTCCATGACGGGCTGGTCAAGGTAAACGCGGCCGTCGTTCAGCCAGTTGGCGTGATCGACCACGATCTCGCGGTCGGAGACGACGCGGCGCACCACGGCGACGTGGCCGCGGTCGGTGCGCTTGTAGCCGTAAAGGACGAGAACCGAGCCTTCCTCGGGGGCGTAGCCGCGGTCGTATTTGCCGGCCGCCTTCTGCCACCACAGATGGGCGTCGCCATAGATCTGGATGCCCGATTCTTCGCGGGCGAAGGGGACGCATTGCAGCCGTTCGCCCCGGCTGACGACTTCCGGGGTGGCAAAACCGCCGGTGCGGGTGGAACCGCAGGCGGCGAGGGCAAGGGCGCAGAGGGCGAAAACGACGTGTCTCATGGACGGCAAAATACGCCGCGTCCTTTAAACAAATGGTTTGGAGCCGCTCTTGGCAATTTCGCCCGCGAGGACGATATTATGAGGGCGGGGGCTTTGGACTGGAATCGATCGGGAGATTGGCCATGACTGCGCGCCGCTTGCCGCTTTACGCGGGCGCCTTCCTGCTGAGTTTCGGGCTTGGCGCCTGCGTTTCGACGCCTCTTTACAAGCCTCAGGCGAATTCCGGCTCGGCGGGCTATAGCGAGCAGCAGCTCGACCAGAACCAGTATCGCGTGACCTTCACCGGCACCCGCTCGACCTCGCGCGACCGGGTGGAGGACGGGCTGATGCTGCGGGCCGCCGAAGTGACGAAATCGTCCGGCTTCTCGCACTTCCTGGTGGACGATCGCCAGATCAGCCGCGACGGCGACGACTGGCGCGATCCGTGGCGCTTCGGGCCGCGCTTCTCGTTCGGTTACGGCTATGGCTATGGCCGTTACGGCCTCTACGACCCGTTCGCCTATCGTTTCGGCTATCTGGACCGTTTCGACGACAGCCGGTTCGTGGCCTCGGCCGATATCGCCATGCTGACGGCGGTGGAGGCGGCTCGCGAGCCGCGCGCCATCGACGCCGGCCAGGTGATCGCCAATCTGTCGCCGAAATTCGCGCCGCCGACGCCTTAGCGCCGCGATGTCGCCCGCTCCGCCCCGGATGACCGGGGCGGACGAGACGTCTGCGCGCTCTTTAGCTTGACCTTGCCGGAGGCGGACGGGTTCAATCGGACCCATAGATGACGCCGTCCGTAATCGGACGCCACCTTGGGGGACGACGCCATGGGCTTTTTCGACGCCATCGGGCGCGAGTTCAATTACATCCGCACCGGCCTGCGCCTGACGCGCCGCGTGAAGGACGTGAAGCCGGACTCGACCTTCACCACCGCCGATCTGCTGGAGCAGTGGGTGAAGAAGACGCCGGACGCCCCGGCGATCTGGTTCGAGGATCAGGTCGTCTCGTGGAAGGCGATGGACCAGGGCGCGTGCCGTTATGCCCGCTGGGCGCGGGCGCAGGGCATCGGCAAGGGCGACGCCGTCGCGATCCTTATGGAGAACCGGCCCGATTTCATCATGGCGTGGTTCGGCCTGCACAAGATCGGGGCCATCGGGGCGCTGATCAACACCAATCTGACGACCCAGCCGCTGGCCCATTCGCTGAACATCTCGGGCGCGCAGCACCTGATCCTGGGCGCGGAGCTGGCGAGCAATTTCGCCACCGCATCGGACAAGCTGGAAGCGCCGATGACGGTGTGGGCCTCGGGCGGCGCGGTGGCCGGCGCGAACGATCTGGACGCGGTGCTGGCGGAGACCAGCCCGGCGCCGATCCCGCGTCCGTTCCGCGACGGGCTGACCTGCGCCGACAAGGCGCTTTATATCTATACGTCCGGCACGACGGGCATGCCGAAGGCGGCGAATATCAGCCATCTGCGCATGCAGAACATGATGCACGCCTTCGGCGCATCGACCAACGCGACCGCCAAGGACATCATGTACGATGTACTGCCGCTGTATCATTCGGCCGGCGGCATCTGTGCGCTGGGCGCTGTGTTCACGGTCGGCGGCTCGGTGGTGTTGAAGCGCAAATTCTCGGCCAGCGCCTTCTGGGACGATTGCGACCGCTACAAGCCGACGCTGTTCCAGTATATCGGCGAGCTGTGCCGCTATCTGTTGAACGCGCCGCCGCACCCGAAGGAGGCGACGCATCACCTGCGCCTGGCGATCGGCAACGGCCTGCGCCCCGAAATCTGGCCGACCTTCCAGAAGCGCTTCAACATCCCGAAGATCGTGGAGTTCTACGGCGCGACCGAAGGCAATGTCGCGCTGCTGAATTTCGACGGCAAGGTGGGTGCGGTCGGGCGCGTCCCGAACTATGCGCGCAAGCGCTTCCCCGTTTTCATCGTAAAGTTCGACGTCGAGACCGAACAGCCGGTGCGCAACGCCGAAGGCTTCTGCATCGAATGCGGGCCGAACGAGGCGGGCGAGGCGATCGGGCGGATCGACGCCAACGAACCGCGCACCAGCTTCGAGGGCTATTCCAAAGGCGCCGACACGCAGAAGAAACTGCTGACCGATGTGTTCGCCAAAGGCGACCGCTTTTTCCGCACCGGCGATCTGCTGAAGAAGGACGAGCTCGGCTATTTCTATTTCGTCGATCGGATCGGCGACACGTTCCGCTGGAAGGGCGAGAACGTCGCGACCTCGGAAGTCGCCGAGGCGCTGTCGCTGTTCCCGGGCGTGAAGGAAGCCAATGTCTATGGCGTGAAGGTCGGCGGGCTGGACGGCAAGGCCGGGATGGCGGCGCTGATCGGCGGTCCCGAACTGAACCTTGCGGACCTGCCTGCCTATCTGGAGACCAATCTGCCGGTCTATGCGCGGCCGCTGTTCATCCGCATGCTGCAGCAGGAGATGGAGATCACCGGAACCTTCAAGCACCGCAAAGTGGAGCTGGTGAAGGAAGGCTTCGATCCCGGCGAGCTGAGCGATCCGATCTTCTGGCTCGATCCGGAGAGCAAGACCTACAAGCCGCTGACGCCGGAGACCTATGCGAAGCTGATTTCGGGCGAGGTGAAGCTGTAAGGCGTCGCGTCAGACTGCTTCGCGCAGGCCACGCAGGCGTTTGCGGGTGTCGGCCCAGGCCTCGTCGCCCAGCTTCCCGACCAGTTCGTCCTGCGCCTTGCGCCATAGCGGCAAGGCCTTCGCGAGCGCTTTCTCGCCCGCCCGGGTGAGCGTCTTGCGGCTGGCGCGGCCGTCTTTCGCGCTGGCGAGCAGGCCATCGCGCCGGAGCACGTCGAGATTGCGCACCAGCGTGGTGCGGTCGATGGCGAGGCGTTCCGCCAGCTCGGTGGCGGTGAGGCCGGGATCCGCCTTCAGCGAGACGAGCAGCGTGAACTGCGCGCCGGTGAGGCCGGAGGGCGCGAGGTGCGACTCGTAGTGCCGCGTCACCGCGCGCGCCGCCATGCGGACACGCACCATGGCGCATTCGCGGACGGGTGCGGCGCAGGCGGGATCGGGAAGGGCGGGATCGGGCCGGTCATCCGGGGCAGGGCGGGTCATCGCATCATCCGTGCATCTGCACGAAACATAGGCTGCGCCGTGCTCCGCGACAACGCATGACGATATGTTGACCATCGCCGATGCCGCTGGCGACCGGCGGCGCGGCATGGAAGGCTGGCGCGACAGGCATGAAGGAGCAGGCCATGGAGATGCGGGCGTTCGGCAAAGACACGGGACTGAAGATCGCGCCGCTGGTGCTGGGCGGGAACGTCTTCGGCTGGACCGCCGACAGGGAGACCTCGTTCGCGGTGCTCGACGCTTTCGTGGACGGCGGCTTCAACGCCATCGATACGGCAGACGTCTATTCGCGCTGGGCGCCGGGCCATCAAGGCGGCGAATCCGAAAGCGTGATCGGCGAATGGATCGCCAGCCGCAAGGCGCGCGACAGGATCGTGCTGATCACCAAGGTCGGCATGGATATGGGCGCCGCAGGCAAGGGGCTTCGCCGCGCGCATATCGTTTCGGCCATCGAGGCGTCGTTGAAGCGGCTGAAGAGCGACCGCGTCGATGTCTATCTGTCGCACGCGCCTGACGCCGAGACGCCGATCGAGGAGACGCTGGAGGCGCATCAGAGCCTGATCGACGCGGGCAAGGTGCGCGTGGCGGGCGGATCGAATTATGACGCCGCGCAGATGCGGGCGGCGCTGGACGCGGCGGGCGGCGCACGCGCGCGTTATCGGCTGCTGCAGCCGGTTTACAATCTGCACGACCGCCAGCCTTACGAGGGCGCGCTGGAGGATCTGTGCGCGGCGGAAGGGATCGGGGTCTTTCCCTATTACGGGCTCGCCTCGGGCTTCCTCACCGGCAAGTACCGCTCGGAGGCCGATTTCGGCAAAAGCCAGCGCGGCGGCC
>JAPUEF010000010.1:6146-17120 GCA_027492655.1 Alphaproteobacteria bacterium
ATGAAGGCCTATCTGACGCCGCGTGGCCTGCGCATCCTGGCAGGCCTGGACGCCGTGGGAGAACGGCTGAACGCGACGCCGGCCCAGGTGGCGCTGGCCTTCGTGATGGCGCGGCCCAGCATCGCCGCGCCCATCGCCAGCGCGACAGGGGTGGCGCAGCTTCAGGAGCTGATGGGCGCGGCGCGCGTGAAACTGGACGCCGAAGCGCTGGCGGCGCTGGAGGCGGCGTCGGCCTGACGCCTAGACCACGGACCTAGACCACGCGCGCGGTCGCGCCGGCATCGGTGAGCGCGGCGACGAGGCTCTCGGCATCGGCGCGCGAGAGGTTGCGGGCGATCTCGGCGGGCGCGGATTCGACGAGGTCTTTGGTTTCGGCGAGGCCGAGCTGAATGAAGCCGCGCAGTTCTTTGATGACCGAAATCTTGTTCGGGCCGATCTCTTCCAGGCGGACGGCGTGAGGGCCGCCCGCGCCGGAATAGACCTGCGGCCGGGGCGCGGCGCGACGCGGCGGCGGGGCGATGCCGCCCGCGCCGCCGCTGAAATTCCGCCCCAGCAGAAAGCCGATGGCCAGCACGCCGACGATGATGGCGACGATCTGCCAATCCATCTGCTTATTCCGCCGCGCTCTGTTTGGTCTTCGAGGCCTCTTCCTCGGCGTGCTTCTTCAGCGTGTTCATCACCGCGCCGCCCGCCGCCGCCATCAGCGCGCCGGCATTGGCCTTGGTGTGATCGTAGCTGTCGATGCGATTGACGTTGGCGCCGTTGATGACCGGGGTCACGTAACGCTGCCACATCTCGTAGGACTTCTTCGTCTCCTCGAACGGCGCCCAGTTATGCGCGAGCTGGAGGAAGCAGCCGAACTCGCCCTGCTTCTCCTGCAGGCGGCGAATCTGGGCGACGGCGTCGTCGGGCGTGCCGACGACGATGGTGCCTTCGCGCAGGCCTCGCTCAAGCGGGTCTTCGTTCGGATCCTGATTGACGTTGAGCGGCGAGAGGTTGGCGAAATACTGCGCCCATTTGTAATAGCCGAAGCGCACGTTCTCGATCGCCTTCTCCCTGGTCTCGGCGATGTGGACGGGGCCGACGAGGCGCAGCGCCTCGGGGTTCATGGTGCGGCCGTTCTCGGCGGCGACGTCGTTCGCGATCTTCCAGTTGATGCTGAGCGCGTCGTAGCCCCCGGCCTGTGTGGCTGCGACGCAGAGCATGCCGAAGCCGTGCTTGCCGGCGAGCTTGCCGCCCGACGGCGTGACCGAGGAGGCGACGCAGATTTCCGGGTGCGGCCAGGTATAGGGCTTGAGCTGGCAGATCGCGTTGTCGAGGTTGAACCAGTCGGTCTTCTTCGTGACGCGCTCGCCGTTGAAGAGTTTCAGGATCGCCTCAAGGCCTTCGACCATGCGGTCGCGCTGGACGTTGGGGTCGATGCCGAGCTGGAAGGCGTCGGACGGCAGAAGGCCAGGGCCGACGCCGAACATCACGCGGCCGCGCGTCTGATGATCGAGCTGGATGATGCGGTTCGCGGTGGTCAGCGGGTTGTGATAGGGCAGCGAGACGACGCCGGTGCCGAGCTTGATGCGCCTGGTGCGCTCGGCGGCGGCGGCGATGAAGACTTCGGGCGAAGCGATGATCTCGAAGCCCGCCGAATGGTGTTCGCCCACCCACGCCTCTTCGTAGCCGAGGCGGTCGAGATGCTCCATCAGCTCAAGGTCGCGGTGGAGGCAGAGCGTGGGGTCTTCGTCGAGAGGGTGAAAGGGCGCCATGAAGACGCCGTTGCGCAGTTTCATAGCCATGCGATCTCTCCCGCCGCGATCCTTCGATGGGTGCGGCCATTTCTGTATTGCGATGGCGCGATCAAACGCCCGATCGGCCGGAGAAGGCAAGATGCCCCATGGTCAGGCGCATCCGAGCGGCAGTCGGGTTTGACCTGCGGCCGGGTCAGTTCGGCAGGGCAAGACGCTGGCGAAAGCGCACGACCTTGATCTGATAGTAGCTGAGCAGGACGCCGCCGACTCCCGCGATAAGCTGGCCGCCCGCCGCGACCTGATTTGCGACCGGGAGGCCGCCGGCCCAGAGCATGCCGATCACGGCAGCGCACCCGCCGACGCATGTGACGTATGCCCAGAGCGCGCGTGCGCGTTTGAGGCGGTGCATGTCCGCGATCTCGTCGGCGCTGCGTTTCATCCGCGCGGTCAGTTGATCCGGCGTTCCCGGCCTGCCCAGAACGGCTCGCGCAGTTCGCGGCGAAGGATCTTGCCGGAAGGGTTGCGCGGCAGGGCCTCAACGAAGTCGATGGACTTGGGCGTCTTGTAGCCGGCGATGCGGGTTTTGCAGAAGGCGATGATGTCCTCGGCGCTCGCCTCGGCGCCGGGCTTCAGCACCACGATGCCCTTCACCGCCTCGCCCCATTTGTCGTCGGGCACGCCGATGACGGCGGCGTCGGCGATGGCGGGATAGCTCATCAGCGCGTTCTCGACCTCGGCCGGATAGACGTTCTCGGCCCCCGAGACGATCATGTCCTTCACGCGATCGTAGATGTAGAGGAAGCCCTCCTCATCGAAATAGCCCGCGTCGCCGGTGTAGAAGCGCTCGTTCACGATGGCTTTGCCGGTGGCTTCGGGCTTGCCCCAGTAGCCCTTCATCACGGTGGGGGCCTTGATGGTGATCTCGCCGACCTTGCCCTGGGGCTGCGGATTGCCGTTTTCGTCGAGCACTTCGACGACGAAGCCGGGATAGGGCAGGCCGCAGGAGCGCAGCTTGCCGCGCGCCGGGTCGTGCGCGTCGGGCGGCAGATAGGTGCCGGAGCCGACGGTTTCGGTGAGGCCGTAGAGCTGGGTGAAGCTGGCCCCCAGAACACGCTGGGCGGTGAGCAGAACCTCCTCCGAAATCGGCGAGGCCCCGTAGAAGACCCGTTTGAGCGAGGAAAGGTCGCGCTTCTCGACGCCGGGAATGGCGACGACGAACTGGATCACCGCCGGCACCAGGAACATGGCGTTGATGCGTTCCTGCTCGATGAGGTCGATCACCCTGGCCGGATCGACCTGCTTCATAATGACGCTTTTCGCGCCCTGCGCGGTCGCCATGATGCCGGCATTGAGGCCGGCGACATGGAAGTTCGGCATGGCGCAGAGCGCGACTTCGCCGGCCTCGTAATTGCCCCAGCCCGCCTGCTGGCCGTGGTCGAAGAAGCTGATGTAGTTGGCGTTGGTGAGCTGTACGCCCTTGGGGTGTCCGGTGGTGCCCGAGGTGTAAAGCTGGATCACGTCGTCGTCCGGCGCGATGTCGCGCATCGGATCGGCCTCGGACTGGCTGTCGCGCCAGGCATCGAAGACCGGCCAGTCGCCATGCGGGCCGTCGATGCCGATGAAATGTCTGACGGTGGTGAGCTGGTCCTTGATCGGTTCGATCAGGGGCAGGAACTCGGCCCCGACGAACAGCACTTCGGCCTGCGCGTCGTTCAGGACGTAGACGATTTCTGGCGCGGCGAGACGCCAGTTGACGCCGACCAGAACGACATTGGCCTTGAACGAGCCGAACACCGCCTCGAAGAAGCGGTCGGAGTTCATGCCGATATAGCCGATGCGGGCCTGGGGCTTCAGGCCGAGACCGATGAGGCCGTTAGCGATGCGGCTGGCGCGCGCGTCGAGTTCCCCGAAGCTGGTGCGGCGATCCTCGAAGACCTGCGCGATGTCGCCGGGGCGCGTTTTGGCTTGCGACCGGGTGATGTCGGCGCAGGTCTTGATGGCGTCCAGATCGAACATGGCGCGGCGTCCCTTCCCTTGTGTTTATGGTGATTGGGCGGAAGTCTAGCGGGGCGCTTGACGCAAAGGCAAGGCGCGGGGCTTGCCAGCGGCGCAAAGCCGCTGAAGCATGGCCGCAAAACACGATGCGACGAGGAGACGCCATGCCCCGCCTGAAGCCGCTCGACATATCCGAGGCGCCGCCCAAGGCGGCGGAAGCGCTGGCCAAGATGGCGCAGCTCAACGTCTTCAAGGTGATGGCGCATGGCGATGGGCTGCTGCCCGCGTTCTCGCGTCTGGGCGGTTATCTGCTGAGCCGGTCGAAGCTGGATCCGCACTTGCGCGAGATCGCTATCATCCGCGTCGGCGTGCTGAGCAAGGCGTCCTACGAGGTGCACCAGCATATGCGGATCGGCCGCGACCTCGGCATGCGCGAGGCGCTGCTGGCCGGCATCCATGAAGGCCCCGACGCGGCGGGCCTGACCGAGATCGAGCGGCAGGTCATGGCGATCACCGACGATGTGGTGGCGAATATCCGCGCCTCAGACGCGACCTACGATCCGCTGGCCAAAGCGCTGTCGTCGCAGGAGATGGTCGAACTGGTCGTCACCATCGGCTTCTACATGATGGTGTGCCGGTATCTGGAGACGTTCGACGTCGAGATCGAGGCCAGGCCGCCGGAAGGCAAGATCGACGTCGGTCAGGCACGCACATGAGCGCCCGCCATATCCATCTGCCGCCGGAGAGCCGCGGCGAGGCGCCGCCGCGCGGGCGGCTGGAAGGGCGGCGCATTCTGGTGGTCGGGGGCGGGCAGACCGATATCGGCGAGGCCGATACGCCCACCGGCAATGGCCGCGCCATGTCGATCCTGTTCGCACGCGAAGGCGCGAGCGTCGCGGTCGCCGACCGCGTGATCGCTGCGGCCGAGGCGACGGTGGCCGCGATGCCGCCGGGCAGCGGCAGGGCGATCGCCGCCGACGTCTCGGACCCGGCGGCCATCGAGCGCATGGTGGCGGAAGCGGCGGACTGGCTGGGTGGACTGGATGGCATCGCGCTGAATGTCGGGATCGGCGGCAAGCCGATGCTGGAAAACAACGATGCGGCGGCATGGGATCTGACCTTCGCGGTCAATCTGCGCAGCCACATGCTGACGGTGCGTTCGGCGTGGCCGATTCTGGCCGACGCATCGAGCATCGTATTCATTTCGTCCATCGCCGGCATCAAGCCGGGCAGCCGTATTCCGGCGTATGATTCCTCGAAGGCGGCGCTGGGCGGGCTTTGCCGCCATGTCGCGCTGGAGGGCGAGAAGCGGTCGATCCGCGCCAATGTGGTCGCGCCCGGCCTGATGGACACATCCATGGGGCGTCTGGCGTCGCGCGGCCGGCCTTCGCGGACGACGACGCCGGTGCCGCTGTCGCGGCAGGGAACGGGTTGGGAGACGGCCTATTCGGCCCTCTTCCTGATGAGCGACGAAGCGGCTTACGTAACAGGCCAGACATTGGTCGTGGATGGCGGGCTTTCCGCCCTTCGGTAAATTTGAGGATATGACATGGCTGAAGACCTGAGCACGTGGATAGAGGGCGCCAAGGCGCTGCTGCCGGATGCGGTGAAGATGCGCCGGAAAATCCATGCCTATCCCGAGCTCGGCAATTTTCTGCCCGTCACCGGCAGGACCGTGAAGGAGGCGCTGGCCGGCCTGGACCTGACCTACGAGGAAGGGCCGTCGTCGTCCGGCTTCATCGCGACGTTGAAAGGTCCGGGGCAAGGCCGCACCGTGCTGCTGCGCGGCGATATGGACGCGCTGCCGATGCCCGAAGACACCGAGGTCGAGTTCAAATCGACGGTGCCGAACGCCATGCATGCCTGCGGCCACGACAGCCATACCGCGATGCTGACCTATGCCGCGCATCTGCTGCATGCGAACCGCGACCGGCTTTCAGGCACCGTGAAGTTCATGTTCCAGCCGGGCGAGGAAGGCCATTTCGGCGCGGTGAAGATGCTGCAGGACGGTCTGATCGAGCGCGGACCCAAGCCCGACGGCGCGTTCGCGATGCATGTGACGCCCAATATGCCGACGGGCGTGTTCGGATCGAAGGCGGGGCCGCTGATGGCTTCCACCGACGAGGTCTTCATTACGGTATGGGGCAAGGGCGGCCATGCCTCGACCCCGCATTTCGCGCACGACCCTGTGCCGATCGCCTGCGAGATCGTGCTGGCGCTGCAGAACGCCGTGACGCGGCGTATCAACGCCTTCGATCCGGTGGTTCTGACCATCGCCACCATCCACGGCGGCACCACCACCAACGTGATCCCCGAAACGGTGGAGCTGGCGGGGACGCTGCGTTCGGTTTCGGAAGCCTCGCGCAAGGCGGCGAAGGAAGCGATCCAGCGGGTCGCCACCAATATCGCCAAGGCGCATGGCGCGTGGGCCGAGGTGCGGATCGAGGACGGCTATGACGTGACCGTCAATGACGGCCGCATGGTCGCGCTGGCCGCCGATACGGCGCGCGAGATGCTGGGCGAGCGGGCCTTCTTCCCGATGCCGACGCCGGTGATGGGCGGCGAGGACTGGGCCTATGTGCTGCAGAAGATTCCCGGCTGCATGGTGTTCCTGGGCGTTGCGCCGGAAGGTTGCGACCACAACAGCGCCGCGCCCTGCCATTCCAACCGCATGATGCTGGAGGAAAGCGCGATGGCCCACGGCATCGCGCTGTACGCGGCGGTGGCGGAACGGTTCCTGGACAATGGCTTCGGCTAAAGCGCCTGCACGTACTGGATGAAGCCGGACTTGCGGGCGATGCGGTCGTAAAGCCGCTGGCCGACGAGGTTGGTGTTTTCGGTGAGCCAGTGGACGCGCTGGCCGCCGACGCCCTTCACCACCTGATAGACATGCTCGATCAGCGCGCGGCCGATGCCCGTGCCGCGCAGCTCTGCGTCGGCATAAAGATCCTGCAGATAGCAGCTTGGCCCCTCCAGCCAGAACGAGCGGTGCATGACGATGTGCACGAGGCCGCGCGGACGCCCTTCGATCTCGGCCAGATAGCCGAAGATCGGCTCGCCGGGATCGAACAGGCGCGCCCAGTTGAGATCGTATTGCGCGGCCGGCTGGGCGGTGCGGTAGAACTCGATATAGAGGCCCCACAGGCGCCTCCATTCGTCGCGATCCGCCGCGGTCAGAGGCCGCACCGTGATCCCGCCTTTCACGGTCGTCACATCGAACTGCGCAGGGTTCAACCCGTACGGCATCGCCATCGCTTCACTCCCCTTCCTGTCCGCCTATAGTGCGCCATACGATTGCGAGACGCGCCATGACCGACGAGATCATCTTTCATCATTATCCGACGTCGCCCTTCAGCGAGAAGGTGCGCCTGGCTTTCGGCATGAAAGGACTGAAGTGGCGCGCGGTGGTGCAGCCGATCGTGATGCCGAAGCCACAGCTCACCGCGCTGACCGGGGGCTATCGCAAGATTCCGGTTATGCAGATCGGCGCGGACATTTACTGCGACACGCAGGTCATTCTCGCGGAGCTGGAGCGCCGGGTTTCCGACCCGCCGATCATGGAAGGCGGGATGGGGCAGGCGATCGGCTTCTGGGCCGACCGCGTGTTCTTTCAGGCCAGCGTGCCGCTGATCTTCGGCGCGCTGGGCGACAAGGTCGATCCCGCCTTTATGAAGGATCGGGAGGCGCTGTCGGGCCGTCCGTTCGACGTGCAGCAGATGAAGGCCGCCGTGCCGGCGATGCGCGAGCAATGGCGCGCCCATGCGGGGTTCATCGATTCGGCGCTGAAATCGGGCGGCGGCTGGATCGGCGGGCGGCCGGGCGTCGAGGATATTCACGCCCACATGAACGTGTGGTTCGTTTCGACGTTCACGCCCGACACGGCAGCGGCGCTGCTGGCTGAGTTTCCGCGCGTGCAGGACTGGTATGCCAGACTGAACGCCATCGGGCACGGCACGCCGACGCCGATGACGCCGGAGGAGGCGCTGGAAGTCGCGCGCGCAGCGACGCCGCGCGAGGCCGTGCACGCGGATGCGCATGAGCCGAACGGATTGAAGCCGGGCCAGAACGTGCGCGTGATGGCCGACGATTATGGCCGCGATCCGATCGCCGGGACGCTGGTGTCATCGACCGCGCACCGCATCGCGATCGCCCGCAACGATCCGGCGGTGGGCGATGTCGTGGTGCATTTCCCGCGCGCCGGGTTCTGGGTGCTGCCTGGATGACGCGGCCGCTGGCCCTGCGGGAACTGGATTGCAGCGCCGGCTTGACGTTGAGCGCGCTGGAGACGGCGCATCTGCCCGATCTTGCGCGCATTCTGAGCGAGGGCGAGGTGGCGCGGTGGAACGGCCCGCTCGATGAGGAGCTGGAAGGCATCGCCGAACACATCGCGGGCGACGAGGTCGCGCCGTTTCTGGTGGCGCTGCATGGCGCGCCTATCGGCTATCTGCAAGCCTATCACGCCAATCGCGATCCGTTCTGGCAGGTCTTCGGGGTGCCGAAGGAGACCTGGGGGCTGGACATGATGCTGTCGGCGCATCGCGGGCAGGGATTGGGGCGGCTTATGTGCCGGGCGATGATCGATCATCTCTTCACGCTGCCCGGCACAGTGCGGGTGCAGATCGACCCGCAGCCCGACAATCTGCGCGCCGTGCGCTGCTACGCTGCGGCGGGCTTCAAGCCGCGCGGCATCCTTGAAGGATATGACGACGCGCCGATGCTCTACATGACGGTGGAGCGCGGCTAGCGCGCTTCACGCACCTGACGCGGTTCGTAGATCGCCCAGTGACGGCCGGACATGATGCGCCGCGTAGCGCTGACGATTTCGAAATCCAGCGTCACGATGAGATGGCCTTTGCTCTCGACGTTCTCGACGACGACGGCGCGGGTTTCGGCCGGCTCGCCATCACGCAGCAAGGCATGATTGCGGATACGGCTTTCGACGTGGATCCACGGCCCGAGCAACACGTTGGCGGCGAGGATGTAGTTGGCGCGGCGCACCAGCCAGCCGGGATTGGCGATGAGGCCGCCTTCGAAGAGCGGGCTGGTCTCGCGCACATCGGCCAGATGCTGCGCGCCGTCCTCGCGTGTGTAGGTTTCGTTCAGCGCGCCCAGAACCGCGCCGGGCGTAAGGCTGTCCATCGAGGCTTTCGGGCGGGTGTCGAAATCCGGCAGGGGCGCGGATGCGATGGCGGCGGGTTCGGCCGCATCGTCACGCTTCCAGGCGGCGCCGGTGGCGCAGGAGGCGCCGCGCGCCGTGGCCTCCAGCGTCAGTCCGGTCTCGGAGGCGGCAGCCGTCACAGTCACGTCGTCGCCGTCATAGACCGGCTTGCCGAAACGCGCCTGCATGCCGCCTCGGCTAAGCCAGTCCATGCCCCAGAGATGAATGGGCGCATGCGCCAGATAGGCGAACACGTCGACGCCCGGCACCAGCCCGCCGGTGAAGCCGAAGCGCGCGGCGACAGCATCGTCGTGGATCTTGTTCTCGCTCTCGGTCGCCGTGTTGAAGGCGGTGAGCCGGTGGGTGAGGGTCACGCGAACCCCACCATCACCTTGCACTGGGTGGTCGGTTTCCTGAGCGCCTCGAAGGCGTCGGGGAGCTGGTCGAGCGTGATGCGGTCGGTGATCATGTGCTGCACCTCGACGCGGTCCTTGGCGATCATGTCGATAACGTAGTCGAAGTCGGCAGGGCGGTAGCCCAGCACGAATTGCAGCGTCAGCTCCTTCACGATGCCCATGACGGGCAGGATCTGGTCCATCTGCTGGCAGACGCCGGCGACGACGATTTTCGCGCCGCGCGGCGCGTCCATCATCAGCGCGTTCAGAAGGCCGGGCGCGCCGACGCATTCGAAGATGATGTCGGGGCCTTTGCCGGCGATGGCCTGAACCTGCGCGGTCAGCGACTGGTTCGGATCGACGGAGTCGGTGGCGCCGAAGCGGGCGGCGGTGGCGCGCCGGTTTTCTGCGCGCTCCGAGACGATGACGTGGCGGGCGCCGAGGAAACGCGCCCACAGCATGACGGCGAGGCCGACCGGGCCGGCGCCGATGACGAGCACGGTGGCGCCGCGTTCCATCCTGGCCATATCGACGGCGTGGAGGCCGACGCTGAGCGGTTCGACCAGCGCGCCTTCTTCCGACGAGACGATATCGGGCAGAAGATGCGCGCCGCCGCCGCCGATGGTGACGCATTCCGCATAGCCGCCATGATGCTGGCCGAGGCCGATGCCCTTGGCCGCGAGGCAGGCACCGAACGTCGTGTCGCCGCGCTTGCAGGCATCGCACACGCCGCACTGGATATAGGGAAAGCCGGCGACGCGCTGGCCGGCCTTGAAGCGGCCTTTCAGGGCCGAGCCGATCTCGATGATCTCGCCGGAGAACTCGTGCCCCATGACGCTGCCGACCGGCAGGCTGGAGAGCGAATGCGCCTCGGTCATGTGCAGGTCGGAGCCGCAGACGCCGCAATGATGCACTTTCAGCAGAAGCTGGTGCGGCTCGGGCCGGACGTCGTCGATGGTTTCGATTTCGAGCTTACGGTCTGCGCCCTTGAAGACGGCTGCACGCATGGGATGTTCCTCTGGCGATATTGTTATTGCCGGCAGCAGACATGAGGCCATCGCCGCCTGCAAGAGGCCGCCACGGCATCTCGCGGACGCGAAATCCGAACACGGCTCGGGCTTTTGCGGGCATGCGGCGCTGCGTTATGGTCGATCCATAACGACATTCAAAACCCCGAGGAAACTCCATGAACATCGCCGTCAATCCGGCCGATCTGCCGCCGTTCAAGCCGCTGCCGATGCTGCCGCCCAAGACTCGCGCGGAAAAACGCGCCGATGGATCGTGGCTGATCCGGAGCGAATACGAACCGGGCGAGATGCTCCGCTCGATCCCGCATCTTCTGGAGATGCGCGCGGCGGAGCATCCCGAGCGCAATCTCATCGCGCAGCGTGAGGTGGGGCCGGATCTGAAGACCGGCGCGTGGCGCTATATGACTTATGGCGAGGCGAACGCGAAGGCGAGCCAGGTTGCGCAGGCGTTGCTGGATCGCGGGATGGGGCAGGGCGACGGGATGATGATCCTGTCGTCCAACTCCATCGAGCACATGGTGATGATGCTGGGCGCCATGAAGGCCGGCGTTCCGGTCGCGCCGGTTTCGGTCGCCTACTCGCTGATGTCGGGCGATCACGGCAAGCTGCGCCATGTGTTCGATCTGGTGAAGCCGAAAATGGTGTTCGCCGATCATGGG
>JAPUEF010000010.1:17130-31175 GCA_027492655.1 Alphaproteobacteria bacterium
CTGTACGATATTTTGTCGGCCTCGGTCGATCCGGCCAAGGCGCTGAACGTGCTGAAGGGCGAGGGCGTGGAGATCGTGACCGTTCTGCCCGCGCCCGATCTGGAGCAGACGTCCTATGAGGCGCTGCTGCAGACCAATGTGGGGCCGGCGGTGGCGGCGCGGCTTGAGGCGATCACCCACGATACGATCGGGAAGTATCTCTTCACGTCGGGATCGACCGGCATGCCCAAGGGGGTGATCCAGACCCAGCGCATGATGTGCGCGGTGATCGCGGGGCAGGAAGCGTTGCGCGCGGAGGAGCCGGACCCGAACGATCCGCCGCAGGGTCTTGAGTGGATGCCGTGGAATCATATCTCGGCCGGCAATATCGGCTTCAACGGCAATCTGAACGCCGGCGGCACGGTGTATCTGGATGCCGGCAAACCCATTCCCGGCATGTTCAACGAGACGATCCGCAATCTCTACGAGGTCTCGCCCATCGTCTTCGGCAGCGCCCCCATCGCCTTCGCGATGCTGGCCGACGCGATGGAGAAGGACGACAGGCTGCGCGCCAGTTTCTTCGCCAAGCTGAAATATATGGGCTATGGCGGCGCGACGCTGAGCCAGGATATTTCCGACCGGCTGCAGGCGCTGGCCGTCGCCGAAACGGGCATGCGGATGGGCTTCACCACCATGTACGGGGCGACGGAGACGCAGGGCGTCACCGTGGTGAGCTGGCTGACCGACCGTGTCGGCCTCATCGGCCTGCCGCTGCCAGGGCTGACGCTGAAGCTGGTGCCGAACGGGCAGAAGCTGGAAGTGCGCGTGAAGGGCGCGACCGTAACGCCCGGCTATCTGAACCGGCCGGACCTGACGAAAGAGGCGTTCGACGAGGAAGGCTTTTACAAGCTGGGAGACGCCGCGAAGTTCGTGGACGAGAGCGATCCCAATCAGGGGCTGGTGTTCGACGGGCGCGTGACGGAAGACTTCAAGCTGACCTCGGGCACCTGGGTGTCGGTGGGAACGCTGCGTACCGATGTTCTGGCCGCCGCCTCGCCGCTGCTGCAGGACGCGGTAATCGCCGGACAGGACAAGGCCTATGTCGGCGTGCTGGCCTGGCCGAACGTCGCGGCGGCGCGTCAGATCTCGGGCCTGCCCGCCGAGGCGCCGCTGGGCGCTGTGCGGGCCTCGGCGAAGGTGCGCGCGTTCCTGAAAGAGCACATCGCCGCGCACAACAAGGCGGCGGGCGGGTCTTCGGGACGGGTGGGGCGGGCGATCCTGATGGCCGAGCCGCCCTCGATCGACGGCAACGAGATCACCGACAAGGGCTACGTCAATCAGCGCGCCACTCTTGAGCGTCGCGTCGCTCTGGTGGAAAAGCTCTATGCCGCAGCGCCGGATGACGAGGTGATCGTCATCTAGGCGGGGCATCGGGGGACGGAACGGCGTGGGCATAGAGGTTGCGATCAGTCAGGCGGGCGGCGCGGGGTTCGCGCCGCCGGAGCGGGTCGAGGCGCGGCTGATGCCCTGGGCCGCCGGTATGGCGGTGGTCGGCTGGGCCATCGCGCTGATGGTCGGGCTGACGATCTTCTATTTCGGGCGGGTGATGGGGTCGTTCGTGCCGGGGCTGGCGGTGCCGCTGACGGTCAGCGGCGCGGCGCTGTCGGCGTGGTGCGCGTGGCATGTCTGGCGCTGCTGGCGTATCCGGCAGGCCGACCGGCCGACGGTGATCGTCAGCCCCGCCGGGTTTGAGGATACCCGCATCGGACGCCTGATCCCGTGGGCGGAGATCGAGCGGCTGACGTCCGATCAGCCCGGCACGCGCAGCTATCTGCGCCTCTATGTGCGCGAGCCGAAGCGCTTCCTCCATCGCCGCACGCCGCTGTGGCGCGGGGCTGCGCGGGTGGCGGCCGACGGAGCGCTGGTTTCGAGCCTGTCGGAGCTGGAGGCGACGCCTCAGGCGATTATCGCCGCCGCCGAGGCCTATCGGACGAGCTGCGCGCTTTAACCTGCGTTAACGAACGATAAACCCTGGCCGGATCATTTTCGGCGCATGGCTTCGCTCCCGCCTTTGGGGATCGTCAGGAGAGCGCCATGTTAGGTGCAGGGGATTTTCAGGATCTCGCGTTCTGGTTGATCGATGCGCATGGCAGGGAGGCCCTCGCCTGGGCCGACCGCGCCATCGCCGAACTCGACCTGCAGGGCGACGAGGAGCGCGCCGAGCTGTGGCGGATGCTCCGCTCGGTCGCCGACGACATGATCGCGGGCCGGCTCGACCCGCATAAACGACCGACGCTGCACTAAGCGACGCGGCATGTTATGGAGGTCTTCGCACAACGCGGAAGACTCCATGATCGACGCCACCATCGACGCCATCATCAAACAGATGGCCGCCAATCCTGCGCCGAAAATGTGGGATGTGGGCGCGCCGCAGGCCCGCGTCATGTTTCACGGCATGCGCGAGCTTTTCGCGCCCAAGGGCGTGCCGATCGGCAAGGTCGATTCGGTCGAAATCCCCGGTCCCGCCGGGCCGCTGGCGGCGCGTATCTATACGCCGGTGGGGCTGACCGGCCGGGTGACGCCGGCCTGCGTCTATTATCACGGCGGCGGCTGGGTGATCGGCGATCTCGATACGCATGACGGCATCTGCCGCCGCCTCGCGAACGAAAGCGGCTGCCGCGTGATTTCGGTCGATTACCGTCTGGCGCCGGAGAACAAGTTTCCCGCCGCGTTCGACGACGCCTATGCGGCGCTGGTCTGGACCGAGGCCAACGCCAGCGACCATCAGATCAACCCGAACCGTCTCGCAGTCGCCGGCGACAGCGCGGGCGGCAATCTGGCGGCGGCGGTGGCGCTGCAGGCGCGCCTGAAAGGCGGGCCGCAGCTGAAATATCAGGTGCTGCTCTATCCGGTGACGCAGGCGCGCGCCGATACCCCCTCGATGCACGATCTCGCCAAGGGGTATTTCCTGGAGAAGGCGTCGATGGACTGGTTCTGCGATCAGTATCTGCCGCCCGAAGCCGATCCGAACGATCCGCGCGTGTCGCCGCTGGCCGCCAAGGATGTGTCGGGCGTCGCGCCGGCCTATGTGCTGGTCGCCGGATTCGATCCGCTGCGCGATGAAGGTAAGGCGTATGCCGAAAAGCTCAAAGCGGCGGGCGTCGCGGTGGATTTCGTCGCGTATGACAGCATGATCCACGGCTTCCTAGGTATGGAAGGGCTCGTGCCGCAGGCGACGCAGGCGCTTAAAGACGCAGCCAAGGCGCTGTCGAACGCGTTGGCCTAGATCGGTTCAGCTTTTCATTGAATCGCTGATTTCCGGCGCTGCGCTAAAGCCCCAGCTTGCCGGGGTTCATCGTGCCGTTGGGGTCGAGTTCGGCTTTGAGGGCGCGCAGAACCGCCATGGAGCGCGCGCCCTTTTCGGCGGCCATCCATCTGGCGTGATCGGTGCCCGCGCCATGATGGTGCGAGATGGTGCCGCCATTCGCGGCGATGGCGTCGGAGGCCGCGCTTTTGATCGCTTCCCACTGGGCCACCTCGGCCTCCAGCCCACCCGTGGCGCGCGGCCAGAGATAAGTGAAATAGAGGCTCGCGCCGTCGTGGTAGGAGTGGCTGATATGGGCGAGGCAGATGCCCTGTCCGCCGCCGGGGCTGACCCGCGCAGTCGCCTCCAGCAGCGCGCCGCGCACGGCGGCGTAGAGCCCGGGGATGTCGGCCCATGAGGCCGCCGTTTCCAGCGTATCGACGCCGACGCCGCGATCCAGCAGCGGATCGCGTAGATAGGGGCCGTGGAAGCGGCCCTTGAACCAGCGATTGGCCGGCGAAGCGCCGACGCCCATGCCGCCGTGTTTACGTGCGATCTCGGCGATGCGGGCGCGGGCATAGGCGACGAGCGCGGCGTCGCCTTCCGTCCCGGCGATCAGCGCGCATTTCGCGCCGCCGAAGCCGCGCAGCTTCAGATAAGCGTCCTCGACCTTGTGCATGGTCTTGGGCGGATTGGTGAGGCGCGACAGGGCGCCGAAGAAATGCGTCTCGTCCTCGTCCGACAGGCGCAGCGAAGCGGCCGGGATTTCGGCCTGGATGATCTCGCGGATCGCCTCGCGCCCCGCCTCGAACGAGCGGAAGAGATAGGCGCGGTAGTCGCGCGCGGCGGCGCGTTCGTGAATGGCGAAAGTGGCCTCGGAGATGATGCCGAGCGTGCCTTCCGAGCCCGCCACCAGATCGGTGAGGCGGGGGCCGGCGGAGGAGGCAGGGAAATCCTCGGTGCGCCACGCGCCCTTCGGGGTCGCCAGCGTCGCTGCGACCAGCCAGTCTTCTGCCTTGCCGTAGCGGTTCGATTGCTGGCCCGCGCCGCGCGCCGCGACCCAGCCGCCAAGCGTCGAGAACTCGAAGCTCTGCGGATAATGTCCGAGCGTGACGCCTTCGGCGTTCAGCCGGCGCTCAAGCTCGGGGCCGTAGATGCCGGCCTCGGCGGTCGCGCGCAGCGAGGTGCGGTCGATGGAAAGGAGCGCGGCGAGCCGCGTCGTGTCGATGGCGATGACGCCGCGATGGCGGCCCTTCAGCGGGGTGACGCCGCCCACCACGCTGGTGCCGCCGCCGAACGGCACGACGGCGAGCCCGGCCTTGTCGGCCAGCTCCACAGCGCGCTGACAGGCCTCGGCGGTTTTGGGATAGACGATGGCGTCGGGCGCGGGATCGAGTTTCCCGGCGCGCAGATCCAGCAGGTCGCGATAGGAATCGCCGCGCGCGTGGAAGGCGCGATCTTCGGGCGTCAGGCCGATGTCGCAGCCCGCGTCCTGGAACGGCGCGAGATCGCCGAAGGCCAGCGCCGATGACGCGAGCGTCGACTCGGCCAGCGTCTTCGCGGGCGTCACCGGAAGAGGGGCCTTCAGCGCGTCGGCCAGGAACGCCCACAGCGCGTCGGCTTTCGCGAACTGGTCCTGATGGCCGGCCGTACCCCAGGCGTTCCAGCGCAGCGTCGAGCGGTCGATGGTCATGGGCGGCCTCAGATGCGAAGGGTCAGCGCGGCTGGCATAATGTCGAATGTCGCGGGCAGGCGCATGCCGCCTTCGCCGTCACGCTCGGCGAAGACAGGCGCGGCCTGTCCGTCGGCCGGCGTCGCGACGACGCGGCGGCCGCGGATGACGCGGACATTGGGGTGATCGACGTGCTTGCCGACATAGATGTCGTTCATGCGCGCGACCATGGCGCGGGTTTTCGTTTCCGCGATGACGACGACATCGAACAGGCCGTCGGCCGTGTCGGCGTTCGGCGCGATCATCATGCCGCCGCCGAAGAAGCGTCCATTGGCGATGGCGGCGGTGGAGAGCGCCAGCGTCTCGTCATAGACGTCATCCACCGTCAGGCGCACGCGCCAGGGCCGGAAACGCAGCGCCGCCATGGTGGAATGCCATTTGAAGGCGAACGGTCCGCCGAACCATTTGGCGATGCGGGCGTCGTTCACGCGCGTGACGACATCGCCGGACAGTCCGAAGCTGGCGATGTTCACGAAATAGCGCGTCGCTTCCTTGCCCGCATCGTCGATGAACGTGACGCGGCCGATGTCGAGCGCGCGGTCAGTGGTCGTCTTCAGTGCGGCGATGGCGGCGAGCACATCGCCCGGGGCGTCGAAGGTCTTGCGGAAATCGCCGCCCGATCCGCTCATCGCGAAGCTGAAGGCGGCGTCACCGTTCACCGGCGCGCCGCCTTCGAAGAAGCCGTTGACGACTTCGTTCAGCGTGCCGTCGCCGCCGATGGCGACGATATGCGTCGCGCCGCGCTTCAGCGCCGCGCGCGCCTGCGTTTCGCCGTCGCCGGGGCGGGTGGTTTCGATCAGCTCGACCGGGCCAAGGGCCGCGTTCAGGGCGGCCGCGATCTCGTCACGCCGTGCGGCGGTGCGCCCGCCGCCGGATTTCGGATTGACGATCGCGGCGATCGTCATGCGGCCGCGCCCCAGCGAAAATGCGCAGTGACCGCCGCGACCTGGCGGGCGGTTTCCTCGACGCTCCAGTTGAAGCGGCGCTGCATCAGCGCCGCGACGCGCTGGATCGCCGCAGATCCCGGGTCTCCGAGCGTGCCGAGGCCGGTGCGGCGGAAGATCACGTCTTCCAGCGTCAGCGCCATTTCGCGGCTGACGGCGTAGAGCACTTCCGCGCCGCAGTCGGGCAGCTTGTCGCTGAGCGGCTCCAGCAGGCTGCGGTCGCCATTGGCTTCCGCGATGACGTCCTCAGCCGCCGCGCCGTAGTTGCGGGCGAGGTTGGCGAGGATGTCGGGCGCGACGTGGCGATGGGTCGCCTGAAGCGCCGCGACGAAGCGGGCGAAATTGCGGGTGCTTTCGCCGCCCAGCGGAACGCGGTCGGTGGGCGCGCGCTTCGGCTTGCGGCCGAGGTGGCGTTCGATGTCGTCCACCGCGCCCGCCGCGACATGGCGCGAGGTCGTCCATTTGCCGCCGAGCGCCGAGAAGAATCCGGGCTGGCCGTCTTCGGCGTGATCGATGAACTCGGCCTTGCGGCTTTTCTTGTAGCTGTCGCCGTTGGCGCCGGGCGCGCTTTCGTCGATCAGCGGGCGCACGCCGGCATAGGCGTGAAGCACGTCGGCGCGGGTCAGTTTCGCGGACGGGAGGCCAGCATTCACCGCCGCCAGCATCTTGTCGATGTCGGCATCGGTGGGCGTCACGGCGTCGGGCGGGCCGTCGAAGACGTCGTCGGTGGTCCCGATGATGGAATGGCCGCGCCAGGGCAGCACGAAGAAATGCCCCTCGCCCACGAACATGGCGAGCGCGGTGTTCCCGGCGGTGAGCGCGCGGGTGATGAGGTGGATGCCCTTGGCGCGGATCAGCCGGTGCGAGGGCGTGCCGCCCTGGGCCATCGCCATGACGCCGTCGGCCCACGGGCCTGCGGCGTTCACGGTGACGCGGGCGCGCACTTTCGTCTCGCCGCCGCCGATGCGATCACGGACGACGGCGCCGGTGAGCGCGCCGGCCTGATCCTTCTCGATCGCCATGGCTTCGGCATAGTTGACGATCACCGCGCCACGCGCCGCCGCATCCTGCAGGCAGCCGAGGCCCAGCCGCTCCGGCGCGTACATCTGGCAATCGTGATATTCGACGGCGGTGGGATAGCCGCTGTCGGCCGCCACGGCGGCGCGGGCTTTCAGATCGTCGTTCTTCACGCCGCGATGGCCGGGCAGGCGCTGGTCCTTGTCGTCCAGCCATTTGCGGTCGAACGAGAGCAGGTCGTAGAGCGTCAGCCCGATGCGCAGCGTGAGGGTGCCTTTGCGGCTGGCGGGCTGGGGCACCAGGAACGGCAGGGGATAGACGAGATGCGGGGCGATTCGCTGCCAGATGCGGCGCTCGCGCAGCGATTCGCGCACCAGCCCCAGCTCGAAATTCTTCAGATAGCGCAGCCCGCCATGCACCAGCTTGGAGTTGGCGGCGCTGGTGGCGTGGCTGAAGTCTTTCTTTTCGACCAATGCGACTTTCAGGCCGCGCATCGCCGCGTCGCGGGCGATGCAGCTGCCGGTAATGCCGCCCCCGATGATGAGGAGGTCGAAGGTCTCGCGACCGAGGCTGGAAAAATCGCGCCGCACGGTTCCGAATGGGTCTGGCGTCAGGAATGCGGCGCACAAAAGGCGAGGCGCGGCCCCCTGTCAATGCGCAGACGCCTTTGCTAGCGTTTCCGCATTACATCACACGTCTTACCCATAAGAAACGCGAGGAAACGATGCCCCAGGTCCAGGCGAACGGTCTTACGCTGGAATATGACGATCACGGCCAGCCGGGCCACCCGCCGGTGCTGCTGATCATGGGCTTTTCGGGCCAGTTGACGATGTGGCCGATGTCCTTCGTGAACGGCCTGACGGCGCTTGGTCTGCGCGTCATCCGCTTCGACAATCGGGATGTCGGGCTTTCCAGCCATCTGGCCCATCTGGGCGCGCCGGATGTCGGCGCGGCAATGATGGCGGCGATGTCGGGCCAGCAGAACAAGGGCGCGGCCTATCTGCTGGACGACATGGCGGCGGATGCCGTGGGGCTGCTGGATGCGCTGAACATTCCGACCGCCCATATCGTCGGCGCGTCGATGGGCGGCATGATCGCGCAGATCATCGCGGCGAAGCATGGCGCGCGGGCGCGCAGCCTCGTCTCCATTATGTCGTCCACCAACCGCCCCGGCCTGCCGCAGGCCGCACCGGAGATCATGGGCGCGCTGGTGACGCCGCCGGCCAGCCCCGGCCGCGAAGACCGCATCGCGCATTTCAAGCAGATGTTCCGCACCATCGGGTCGCCGGGCTTCCCGGCGACGGACGCCGAGATTCAGGCTCTGGCCGAGAACGTCGTGGATCGCGCGCCCTACGATCCTGCGGGCATCGGCCGCCAGCTGGTCGCGATCCTGTCGTCGGAGCCTCGGCACGAAATGCTGGCGTCGGTCACTGTCCCGGCGCTGGTGCTGCATGGCGAGGCCGACCCGCTGGTGCGCATCGAAGGCGGCAAGGACACGGCGGATTCGATTCCGGGCGCGACGTTCGTCACCGTGCCGGGCATGGGCCACGATTTCACTGAGGCGCTGATGCCGGAGTTCATCCGCCATGTCGGCGGCTTCATCGCGGGCGTCGAAGCCCGGGCGAAGGCGGCCTGAACCATGGCGCAGATCAAGGCGAACGGCATCGCGATCGAATACGATGTCACCGGGCCTGCGGATGGCGTGCCGCTGCTGCTCATCATGGGCTTCGGCTCGCAGATGACCTCGTGGACGCCCAGCTTCCGCAAGGCGCTGGCGGCGGAAGGCCTGCGCGTCATCTCGTTCGACAATCGCGACGTGGGGCTGACGCAGCGCTTCAGCGGGACGCCGGCGGCCCGCGATGTCGCGGCGGCGATCGCGGCGGGGCAGACGCCCGACGTGCCGTATCATCTGTCCGACATGGCGGCCGATGCGGCCGCGTTGCTGGACGTTCTGGGCATCGACAGCGCGCATATCGCGGGCGCTTCGATGGGCGGCATGATCGCGCAGCTGGTGGCGTTGAACCATCCGGCGAAAACGCGGTCGCTGATCTCGATCTTCTCGACGACGGGCGATTATTCGCTGCCGAAATCCTCGCCGGAGGCGCAGGCGGCGCTGCTGACCGCGCCCGCCTCGACAGCGCGCGCCGACGTGATCGCGCATGCGGTGAAGAACCGGAAAGTCTATGCCTCGACCCGCTGGCCCTATGACGAAGCGCGCGTCGGAACGCTGGCGGGCGAGAGCTATGATCGCGCCTACTATCCGGAAGGCACGCTGCGCCAGTATGCGGCCATCGTCGCCGCGCCGCCGCGCACCGACCGTCTGAAGTCGCTGAACGTGCCGGCGCTGGTGCTGCACGGCACGGCCGATACGCTGATCCCTTGGCAGGCGGGCGCGCATACGGCGGCTTCTATCCCGCAATCGGAATTCGTGCTGATCGACGGCTGGGGCCACGATCTGCCGGAGCCGGGCGTGCCGATGATCGTGGATTACATGGCGGGCTTCGTCCGGCGCGCCGAGGCCGGCCGTGCGGCGAGGGCCGCCGCGGCCTGACGGATCGGCGCTTCGCGCCTCATGGCCGCACGAGACGCGGCCATGAGGATTAAGGCGAAACTCTAATCAATTTGACGGGCCGGCTTTCAAAAGGCCGCAACTGCGGGCGCGCGATGATGTCCTCGTACTTCCGGGGATGCCCACGATGTCTATCCGCAATGCCCTCGCTTCGGGCGTTCTAGCAGCCGCGCTTTCGCCGTTCGCCTTCGCCCAGGGCGCGGTGCAGCAGACCGCCGCCGTGCCGGGCGATTTCGGCACCGATACGCGCGTGATGAGCGTGATCGACCAGCAGATGACGTCGGACCCGACGCGCGTGACGCTGGCGCTGCTGAACCAGTATCGCGCCGGTCTGGGTTTGGGGCCGCTCACTATCGACGCGCAGATGACCGAAGTCGCCTATCAGCAGGCGAAGGCGATGGCCGACGCCGATTTCATGGATCACAATGTGGTCGGC
The DNA here is from genome assembly GCA_027492655.1 of Alphaproteobacteria bacterium. Taxonomy (GTDB): domain Bacteria; phylum Pseudomonadota; class Alphaproteobacteria; order Micropepsales; family Micropepsaceae; genus JADZAI01. The sequence continues at coordinate 27,112 of JAPUEF010000010.1, forward strand.
GATTTCGGCCACCGCCTGATCGCTCACAAGGTGGTCAACGTCTATGCGGGCGAAAACATCGGCCGCAACATCCGCACGCCGGAAAAGATGTTCGACTGGTGGGTTCACTCGCCGGTGCACGAACGCAACATGTCGAATCCGCGCATGACGCGGCTCGGTTTTGCGGTGGTGTATTCTCCCTCTTCGGGCAAGCCTTACTGGGCGATGGCGTTGGCCTCAGCGCCGATCCAGTGATTTGGGCCAGTAGGCCGGACCTCCCCCGCGAACGGGGGAGGATCAGGTTTTACCGATCCGCGTAGTTCGGCGGACGCTTTTCCAGGAAGGCGCGGACGCCTTCGCCGAAATCCTGCGTCTGGGCGCAGAGGATCTGGTTGCGGTCTTCCATCGCGATGGCCGCCTCCAGGCTTCCGGCATCGACGCTCATGTTGAGACATTCCTTGGTCATGCGCAGGCCCAGCGGCGATGTGGTGAGCATCTCGTCGAGATAAGGCTGCGCCGCGGCGCGCAGATCGGCGTCGGGCACCACCTCGCTGACGAGGCCCACGCGCAGCGCGCGGTCGGCCTTGATGAAGCGGCCGGTCAGCATCAGCTCGCTGGCGACGGTGACGCCGACGAGGCGCGGCAGGAAATACGAGACGCCGATATCGCAGGCCGAAAGACCGATGCGGATGAAGGCGGCGTTCATGCGGGCGCTTTCGCCGGCGATGCGGATGTCGGAGGCGAGCGCGATGGCGAAGCCGCCGCCGCAGGCCGGGCCCAGGATGAGGCTGACGATCGGCTGCGGGCAGCGGCGCATGCGCATCACGATCTCGCTGATCCGGCGCTGCGAAACGAGACCGTTGGCAGGGCCGCCCGATGCGGTCTCGCCCGCCGAACGGTTGGAGCGCTCCTTCAGATCGAGACCTGCGCAGAACGCCTTGCCCGCGCCCTCAAGGGTCACGATGCGGACCGAGCGGTCCCAGTAGAGCTTCGCGAAATAGTCGAGCAGGTCATCGACCATCTGGGGATTCAGCGCATTGAGGCTGTCGGGGCGATTGAGCGTGACGCGATCGATTGCGCCGTCCTTCTCGATGGTCAGGGTATCGTAGGCCATGGGTTCCCTCCGTTTTCTATGCGGGGGAAGCATAGGCCTTCGCGGCGGACTGAAAAGCGGGCGCCTTCGTAACGTCTGGCGGCGCATCTTGGAGCGGCGCGTTTGCCGTGCCATAGAGCGCCTACAGCGACTCCGTAGCTCAGCTGGATAGAGCGGCTGCGTCCTAAGCAGCGGGTCGGAGGTTCGAATCCTTCCGGGGTCGCCATTTTCGCTGCGCCGGGTGCGTGGTTCACAAGGTTTGCCGGAAGAGCGCCGTTTCGAGGCGCTGGCGGCCCTTGGGATTCCCTGAAGCTTTGAGACTTTCCGGGCGAGCTGGACGATGAGGGCGGGCGCGGTCATGGCGCCAGCCTCGTCATCGAGCGCGGGCCATCGAAACGGCGCAGCGTCGCGCCAACGCAAAAGGCCCGGCGTTTCCACCGGGCCTTTCAGGTCGTTTCGGGGCGCCGGATCAGGCGGCGGCGGCAGCCGCCGGGGCGGCCGCTGCGGCAGCGGTTTTGGTCAGCGCACTTTCCAGGCGCTTCATCGCGGCGTCTTCATCGATGCGCTCGACGGCGGCGACTTCACGCACCATGCGCGAGAGGGCCGCTTCGTAGAGCTGGCGTTCGGAATAGCTCTGTTCCGGCTGGCCGCCGGCGCGGTGAAGATCGCGGACCACTTCGGCGATCGAAATGAGATCGCCGGAGTTGATCTTCGCCTCGTATTCCTGGGCCCGGCGCGACCACATGGTGCGCTTGATGCGGGCGCGGCCGCGAAGCGTCTGCATGGCGCTCTGCACCGTGTCGACGCCCGACAGCTTGCGCATGCCGATGGCCTTGGCCTTGGGCGTGGGAACCCGAAGCGTCATCTTGTCCTTCTCGAAGGTGATGACGAACAACTCCAGCTTCAGGCCGGCGACTTCCTGTTCCTCGATGCGGACGATCTGTCCGACGCCGTGGGCCGGATAAACGACGTGGTCGCCGACCTTGAAGTCCGCGCGACGGGTCACGACGGGGGCGGGCTCCGCCGCCTTCACCGGGGCCTTCACAGGCGCCGCAGCCTTGACCGGAGCGACCGCCTTCACGGGCGCGACGGGCTTTTTCACTTCAGGCTTGGCGGCAGCTACGGTCTTCTTGGGAGCGGCTTTGGCGGCAGGTTTTTGCGCAGTCTTGGCTTTCACGACGGGCTTCTTCACCTTCACAGCAGCCTTGCTCATGCTCTCTATCTCCGCTCTGGCATCACGCGGGACCGATCTTGGCGTCGGATACCGCAACTTCGTGGCCATCTGACGGCGGCAGCCGGCTTTCGTCTTGCAGTGCAAAACACCGTCCTCATGCAGGGCATGAAGTCTGGCGCTTCTGGCATTTGCGAGAGAACACCCCGACGCATGCGTCGCTGATGGGTGTTGGCCGGAAACCTTTGAACGGTCAGGTGACTTGATCTGTCACCAATATAGCACAAAACGGCGTTTTGTGAAGGGTCTTTTTCGTTAAGCCCTTGATTGAATAGTTAAAATCCGCAAGTCGCTGCTTCGCGAGGCGTTCCGCAGCGGCCAGAGGTAAACGGATCGTTAACCGAAAATCCAGCCGGGCTAAGGGGTTAAGTCCCGTCGCCCGGATTGGGGCTGAAGTGCTCGGCGAGCTTGTCCGTCACCTTCGCCCATTCGTCGCGGTCGGCCGGCGGCTCGCCCTTGTGGGTGATGTTGGGCCAGGACTGAGCGTATTTCCGGTTGAGCTCCAGCCAGGGCTCCATGCCCGGTTCGGTATCGGGCTTGATCGCCTCGACCGGGCATTCGGGTTCGCAGACGCCGCAATCGATGCACTCGTCCGGGTGGATGACCAGGAAGTTCTCGCCCTCGTAGAAACAGTCCACGGGACAGACCTCGACGCAGTCCATGTACTTGCACTTGATGCAGGCGTCGGCCACGACATAGGTCATCGAAACTCAGCCTCGCGCCTTGCGGCGCGTCCCCTATTGGTCGGCGGATTTGCGGGCGAGGACGCGCTGGCGCGCCTCGGCGCGCATGCGGTCCGGCACGTGCAGCAGCGCGGCGACGGAGCGGATCAATCGATCCTCGAACGGGTCGAGAACGCCGTCTGCATAGACGACCTCCCACAGCATTTCAACGAGGCCGCCGCGCTCGTCCTCGTTCATCGCGCGCCGGGCGGCGTCGGTGAAGCGGAAGAGCTCGACCGCTTCGCGCTGGCGGACGCGGGCGGCCTCGACAAGTTCGAGCGCGCGTGACGGCGTCAGCGCCAGCTTGCACTGGAGAATGGAGCGGACGGCAACGTATTCGGCATCGGCATGGCCGCCATCAGCGTCGGCGGCTTCCAGCATCAGGGCGGCGGTTGCGATGTCGCGCTCGCTGAAGGCGGCGTGGGGGCCGGCTTTCAGCCCGCTTTCGCTCAGAAGCGCCTTGATCTTGTCGAACATGGAGGTTGACCTAGGCGCGGGAGGCGGCGGGTTCAAGCGCCATCAGCGCGGGATAAGCCGTAAAATCGGGGTCGCGATGCGCGGCGTCGAAGCCAGCGGTCCGGCTAGGCGTCGCGCTCGGCGAAGAGCGTGGCGGCTTCGGGGGCGGGACCGCGGCGTTCGGCGAGGGCCAGCACTTCGATCACGCGGACGCGGCTGCCCTGCGGCAGGGTCAGCACGTCGCCGGGCTTCACGGCGTAGTGGGCTTTCTCCGTCACCTGTCCGTTCACGCGGATGCGGCCGGCGTCGCAGAGATCGGCGGCTAGGCCGCGCGTCTTGTAGAAGCGCGCGCACCATAGCCATTTGTCGAGCCGCATCGACGGCGCCGTCATGCGCCGCCTTTCCTCACGCCTGGCCTTTCAGCTTGGCGAGGATCGCGAAGGGCGAGTTCGGATCGGCCTGCTTCTCGCGGCGCTCGGAGCGCGGGGCCGTCTGGTGCTGCGGCGGGCGGCGGTGGTCGTCGCGCTTGCCGCCTTCGCCGCGCGGCTGGTCGCCCTCACGCGGCGGCCGTGGGCCGCGATCG
>JAPUEF010000011.1 GCA_027492655.1 Alphaproteobacteria bacterium
CGAGATCGGTCAGCGCGTATTCGACGCGCGGGGGCACGGTGGGGAAGACCGTGCGGGTGACGAGGCCGTCGCGTTCCAGCCCGCGCAAAGTCAGGGTCAGCATGCGCTGGGAAATGCCGTTCACCGCACGCTTCATTTCGTTGAAGCGCATCGGTCCGCCCGACAGCAGCGCCACCAGAAGGACGGTCCATTTATCGCCGATCCGTTGCAGTACGCCGGCGATGGCGCGGCAGTCGGTGGAGTTGGGGTCAGGGATGTGCCTGGGTGTCATGGCTGTGCCTTCTTGCAGGCTTTCGGGGTGGTCATCACCTTAGCTCTGGTTACAGACCGTAACTAACTTAAGGATTGAGCCTGCCATGCACAATATCCTGCTCCTGACGTCCAGCCCTCGTGGCCCGGCCTCTCATTCCACGAAGGTCGCCAGAACGCTGGTGGATCGGCTGATCGCAGCGCATCCGGGCGCGAGCGTCACCCACCGCGATCTCGATGCCGAGCCGCTGCCGCATCTGGACGGGTTGCTGCTGAATGCGCTGAGCGCCGCCAATCGTAACGGCCTCAGTCCGCAGCTTCTCGCCTCGGCGTTGCGCGCCGATGCGGCGATCTCCCAGCTCTTCGCGGCCGACGCCATCGTCATCGCCGCGCCGATGATCAATTTCGGCCTGCCGACGACGTTGAAGGCGTGGTTCGACCATATCCTGCGGGCCGGCACGACTTTCCGTTACACGGACGCCGGGCCGGAAGGGCTGGTCACGGGCAAGAAGGCCTATGTCGTGACGGCGACCGGCGGCGTCTATTCGGACGGGCCGATGCTGCCGCTGGATTTTCAGGCGCCGTATCTGATGCAGCTCCTGAACTTCATCGGCGTCACCGACGTGACGCATGTGGCGGTGGAAGGCGTCGCCTTCGGGCCGGATGCGGCGGCGAAGGCGGTAGAGGCGGCGGTGGCGCAGGTTCAGGCGCTGCCGTTGGCCCAGACCGCCGCCGCCTGATCCGCCGGCTTCAGCGCAGGGTAGCGCGGTAAAGGACGATCCAGTCGTCGGGCGATACGCCGCGACAGGACTCCATGACCGCGTACCCGACGCGCTGGAGCGTCTTTCCGTCCCACGCCCAATCCTGTGCGTCGCCGCAATCGCCGATCCCGCGCCCCTTGGCGAAGGCGGAGAGCGTCTTGTCGTTCGCGCCGGGATAGGGGTTGGTGAGCGTCAGGACGGTCGCGCCGTCTGTCTGGTCTTTCGGCGGGGATACGGGCGTCAGCTTGCCGTCTTTGCCGGCGACATACATGTCGTAGGAGAAATTATAGGCCCCGGTTCCCGAGCACACGCCCCAGAGCGTGACGCCGTCGCCGAGATCGTAGGCGATGTTCGGTTCGGACATGTCGAAGCACATGTCGGCGTCGGCGGCGGGCAGCGCGGCGGGCGGTTTGGGCATCGTTCCGAATGCGGCGATGCGACGGGCGGCGACCACAGGCGTGGGCGGCGCGGCGGGCACGGCGCTGGCGGGCTTTTCGCCTTTCGCGACGATGGCGGTGACGCCGCCATCGCGCTTCTGCGCGGCGTCGAGCCAGCGCAAGGCGGCGGACGAGCCGTCAAGCGTCAACGCGACTGGCTTGTCGAAGGAATCGTCCACCCGGTGGATGGTGATCGTGCGGGCGTTGACGAGCGCGGCGATGAACGCGGGCGCATCGGCGGCCGGAATGTCGGCCCGCGCCCAGGCACCATCGGACGTGCCTTTCAGCTTGCCGCCGAACGGCTTGCCGTCGATGGCGACGGTGAGCACGGCAGGCGTGTTCTCATCGCCCTGCGACATCACGACGACGCGGGCCTCCGGCGCGGCGTCCGGCCCGGCGGCGCGGGTGATGCGGACATAGGCGATGTCGCCGCCATCCTCCAGCGGCATGCCGATGGCGGTGCAGGTGAGGGTGTTGTCGCAGCCCGCCGACCAGGCTTTGAACTGCTGCGTTTCGGCATGGGCGAGGCCCGCCAGCGCGAGGACCGGCGCCACGAGGAGGGCTTTCACGGGGAACCTTATTTCTTGCGGAATTTGTCGAGGCTGACGACTTCGCCGCCGCCGCTGGGATCTTTCGGCTTGTCGCCGTCGTCGCCGGGCGCGCCGGGCTTTGTCGTTGCCGGCTTCGTCACCTGCAGCACCGGCTGCTGTTCGGTGACGCCGGCAGGCTTTTTCGGGGGCTGGCCGGCGACCGGCTTGAACTGCAGCATGAACTGCACGCTGGGGTCGAAGAACGCCTTCACCGCCTCGAACGGCACGGTCAGCTTTTCGGCGACCTTGTGGAACGAGAGCGAGATGTCGAAGGCGTCCTCACGGATTTCGAGGCCCCAGAACTGGTGCTGGACCACGATGGTCATCTCGTCGGGATAGCGCTCTTTCAGCCAGTCGGACATGACGACGCCCGGGTGCTGGCTTTCAAAGGTGATGTAGAAATGGTGGTCGCCGGGCAGGCCCTGCTTCGCCACGCGCTCCAGCGCCATGCGCACGACGCCGCGCAGGGCGTTCTGCGCCATCTGTTCGTAGTTCATCCAGTCCTTGGCCATGACGCCAGTTTAGGCCCGCAGGGCGCGCGGCTCAATGCGCCTGGCGGTAATTGCCGTTGCGTGATGGCGGTCGCATCGTTTCGAAGCCTGCCGCCACAAACGCGCCCGATTCCCCGCCGCAGATCGCAGACGGGATCGCGGGGACGCCATGACGAGTTCTGCCAGCAACTGGCCGCCGATCGCGCGCTTCATCGCGCGTGAAGAGCGTCTTGGCCGATGGGCCGAAAGCAAGGGATCGCTCGCCGCCGGGTGCTACGAGTTCCTGCGCTTCGGGGTGAAGCAGGGCTGGGCTTGCCTGTTCGGCGGCCTGCTGCTGGCGCTGATCGTCGCCAGCAAGTTGTTCTATCCCGCCGACGCTGCGCTGGCGCGGTACGATTTCCTGTTCCTCGCCGCGCTTGGTCTGCAGGCGATGCTGCTGGCCTTCCGTCTGGAGACCTGGGAGGAGGCGCGGGCCATCCTGTTGTTCCATATCGTCGGCACGGCGATGGAGCTGTTCAAGACGAAGATGGGATCGTGGGTCTATCCCGAGGATGCGATCTTCCGCCTCGGCGGCGTGCCGCTTTTCTCAGGCTTCATGTATGCGACGGTCGGCAGCTATCTGGCGCGGGTGTCGCGGCTGTTCGACTTCCAGTTCACGCGCCATCCGCCGGTTATGGCGATCGCCGCGTTGTCGCTGGCGGTCTATGCCAATTTCTTCGCGCATCATTATGTCGCCGACCTGCGCTGGGTGTTGATCGGCTTCGCGGCGCTGCTGTTCGGCCCGTGCACGGTGTATTTCAAGGTCTGGCGCGTGCATCGGCGGATGCCGCTGTTGCTGGGGCTGTTTCTGGTGACGCTGTTCATCTGGCTGGCCGAGAACATCGCGACGGCGGGCGGCGCGTGGGTCTATCCCAACCAGCAGAAGGGCTGGGAGATGGTGCCACTGTCGAAGCTGAGCTCGTGGTTCCTGTTGATGATCGTGTCGTACACGATGGTCGCGTTCGTGAACCGGCCGCGGCCGCTCGCTGACAAGAGTTGCATGGCCGCGCCGCGCATGGTCGTTTGACCCCCGAAGAGGGGGAAACATGACCGACGCCAACGACCCGAAACGCTGGATGCAGGGCTTTCCGCCGTCGCCGGATGTGCAGGTGCGGTTCGATCAGCCGAGTTCTGCGCAGTTTCCGCGTCTGCGCTGGGCGATGAACCATTATCGCGAGCTGGCCCCGACCAAGACCGTGCGCCGGGCCGCGACGCCGACGATGCTGCCCCATCGGGCGAGCGAGGCGGCGCTGGACGGGCTGGGCTTCACCGCAATGAACGGCGAAGCGACGAACTGGGCCGATGCCTTCGCGTCGATCCACACCGACGGGCTATGCGTGCTGCACAAGGGCGCGGTGGTCTATGAGCGTTATTTCGGCGCCTGCATGCCGCACCAGCCGCATCTGGTGATGTCGGTGACGAAGTCGTTCGTGGGTCTGCTGGCGCAGATCCTGGTGCATGAGGGCAAGCTCGATGAGAGTCGGCGCGTGCCGCACTATCTGCCTGAGATGGCCGGCACCGCCTATGACGCCGCGACGGTGCGCGACCGGCTGAAGACCAATCCCTGGATCGCCGACGCC
>JAPUEF010000012.1 GCA_027492655.1 Alphaproteobacteria bacterium
CATGCCGACGGCCGCCCCCGGCTGCTGATGGATGTGACGGCGGTGGAGGGACTGGCCGAGGCCGATAGGCCGCGCCGGGTGCGGTTGGCGTTGCGCAAGGCGGATGAACGCCCGGACCCTGGCGAGGCCATTACCCTGCGCGCCACCCTCTCGCCTCTGCCGCTGCCGGTGGCGCCGGGGGCTTACGACTTCGCCCGGGCGGCCTGGTTCCGGGGGATCGGCGCCTATGGCTTCGCGACGAGCGCCCCCCGGCCGGTGGCGGCCGAAGCGCCGGGCTTGGTGGACCGCGTCTTCATCTGGCTGGCCCGGACCCGGGAGACGGCGAGCGGGCGCATCCATGCCGTGCTGCCCGGCGCGACCGGGGCGATCGCAGCGGCGCTGACCGTCGGCGACCGCAGCGAAATCCCCCAGGATGTGGACGAGGCGATGCGCGATTCCTCGCTCGCCCATGTGCTGTCGATCTCGGGCCTTCATATGACGATCATCGGGCTTGGGGCGTTCGCGAGCCTGCGCTTCCTGGTCGCGCTGGTCCCCTGGCTGGCGCTGCGGATCGACGCCAAAAAATGGGCCGCGAGCGCCGCGATGGCGCTGTCCGGGGGCTATCTGCTGCTCAGCGGGGCGTCTGTGCCGGCGCAGCGCTCGTTCCTGATGATCGCGCTGGTCTTCCTGGCGATTTTGCTGGATCGCGCGCCTTATACGATGCGAATCGTCGCAATCTCCGCGCTTTTTATCCTCAGTCTCGCGCCGGAAAGCGTTGCTGACCCCAGCTTCCAGATGTCGTTCGCAGCCGTAGTAGCACTGATCGCCACCTATCGCTGGGTCGAGGAAGCGGAGCATCGTCGCGGTCGGCCGTTCATCATGCGGGATACGCCGGGCGGGCGCATTCTGTTCATCGTCGCCAGCGCGCTGCTGGCCTCGGTGGCGGCGGGCCTCGCGACCGCGCCCTTCGCGGCGTTTCACTTCAACCGCGTCGCGGTCTATGGCGTCGCCGCGAACATGCTGGCGATGCCGGTGATCAGTTTCGTCATCATGCCGATGGCCGGGCTCGTGCTGGTGACGATGCCGTTGGGGCTGGAATGGCCGTTCCTGAAGCTTATGGGCTGGGGCATCGACGCGATGATGTGGATCGCCGAGGAGACGGCTTCGTGGCCGGGCGCTTCGGGGCGCGTGCCGACGCCGCCCGATTTGGCGCTGGGTCTGGTGACGCTGGGCGGCCTGTGGCTCTGCCTGACCCGGGGCCGCAGGCGTGCGCTGGGCCTCGCACCGATCGCCGCGGCCTTCGCACTGCCGCTGCTGGCGGGGCAGCCGGATGTCTTCATCGACCGCGATGCGAAGAATATGGCGGTCCGCGACGCCGACGGCCGATTGGTCGTGGTTTCTGGGCGGCGGGCGCGCTTCACGGCGGAGGAGTGGCTGGAACGGGACGGCGATCCACGTGCGCTGAAAGACGCCGCGCGGGCAGGGCGCGAAGGTGTCTGGCGCTGCGCCGACGGGCTGTGCATCGCGGAGAGGGACGGGCGCAGCGTCGGCTATCTGGAGCGGCGCGGCGATGGCAGGGCAGCCTGCGCGCGCAAGCTGGCGGTTCTGGTGGCGGCACGGGCGATCGATCCGTGTGCGGAGGGAATGACGATCACCCCCGCCGATACAGATGCGCTTGGTGCGATGACGTTGCGCTTCGAGGGCGATGCGGTGGAGCGGGAGACCGTGCGGGATCGGATCGGCGTGCGGCCGTGGACGGTGTGGCCGAAGCGATAGGGCAGACGCTGAAGGCGTTTCCGCCCGCCGCTTCAGTAGTGGCGGAGGAGACCGACGAGCTTGCCCTGCACCTTGACGCGATCAGGGCCGTAGATGCGGGTCTCATAGGCCGGGTTCGCGGCTTCGAGCGCCACGGTTTCGCCCTTGCGACGGAAACGCTTCAGCGTCGCTTCGGCGTCATCGACCAGCGCGACCACGATGTCGCCATTGGTGGCGGTATCGACCTTGCGGATGATCACGGTATCGCCGTCGAGAATGCCAGCGTTGATCATCGAATCGCCGGTGACTTGCAAAGCGTAGTGCTCGCCCGAGCCGAGCATGTCGGGCGGCACGGCGATTTCCTCGCCGCGATTTTGCAGCGCTTCGATCGGCACGCCGGCGGCGATGCGTCCGACCAGCGGCACCGTGGTGTTTGCGGCGGCGGCCTGCATGGCGGAGGCGGTGACGGCCGAAGGCCGGGCTGGCGAGCGCGCGCCGTCGATGACGGTGGGCGAAAAGCCGGTGGTTCCGCGCAGACGCTGGGTCTGGGCCGAATTTTCAGGCAGCTTGATGACTTCGAGCGCCCGGGCGCGATGTTCCAGACGGTTGATGAACCCGCGTTCGACCAGCGCCGTGATGAGGCGATGGATGCCCGACTTTGATTTGAGATCGAGGGCATCCTTCATTTCGTCGAAGGAGGGCGGGACGCCCGATTCGCGGATGCGCTCGTGGATGAACATGAGAAGCTCATACTGTTTGCGCGTCAGCATCGGCCCGCCTCCTGCACCGTTCCGATATCGGAACGAAGGATCAACATTCACGGACTGTTCTAGTTTAGTTCGTGTCCGGCGTCAAGAAGTTGTCCACAGGGTGGACCGGTTTCAGAAAACATCCGTCAGCGGAATGATCTCCACAGTTGCGCCGGCTTCGGCGGCGGTGGCGTGGGGGGCGCGGAGGAGGAGGGCATCGGCGCGGGCGAAGGTGGAGAGATTGCCGCTGTCCTGCAGCGGGAAGGCTTCCACTGTCAGCATATCGCCGTCACGGCCGAGACGAGCCCGCAGGTAATCCTGTCGCTGGTCGTTGGCCTTCAGCGGCGCGGCCAGCCGGGCGCGCCTGCGGGGCTGGCCGGCCCACGACGCGCCGGAGAGCGCGGCGATCAGCGGCTGGAGGAAGAGTTGCGCGCAGACAAGCGCAGAAACCGGATTGCCGGGAAGGCCCAGTACGGCCGTAGCCCCGATGCGGCCGAACATCAGCGGTTTGCCGGGCCGCATCGCGATCTTCCAGAAATCGACATCGAGGCCGAGCGGCTGGAGCGCCGGCTTCACCAGGTCGGCGTCGCCGACCGACGCGCCGCCCTGCGTCACCAGGACGTCGGCGTCGCGCGCCGGGCGGACGGCGTCGCGGATCGCGGTCTCGTCATCCCGCGCGATTCCGAGATCGTGGAAGACGCCGCCCCAGCGCTGGGTCAGCGCCGCCAGCGCGAGGCCGGTGGAGGCGACGATCTGTACGCCCTGCGGCGCGATGCCGGGCGGGACGAGTTCATCGCCGGTGGCCAGGAAGGCGATGCGCGGTCGGCGATGGACGGTGAGCGTCGCATGGCCCGCTGCGGCGGCGAGCGCGATCTGCGCCGGGCCGAGCCGCGTGCCGGCATCGATCAAATCGGCCCCGGCCGCGAAGTCGTAGCCCGCCTTGCGGACGTGCTGGCCAACGCGGGGTGCGACGTTGAGCGTGACCGCGTGTGCGCCTGCGCTGGCGTCTTCCTGGATGACGACGCAGTCGGCGCCGTCAGGTAGGGCGGCGCCTGTGAAGATGCGCGCGGCGGCGCCGGGCGGGAGCGGCGGCGGCATTTCGCCCGCCTGGATGCGCAAAGCGATGGGCAGCGTAACGCCGGGCTGCGCCGCATCGGCGGCGCGCAGCGCATAACCGTCCATGGACGAGACATCGCGCGGCGGATGCGTGCGCCGTGCGCTGAGCGATGCGGCCAGCACGCGGCCATGCGCATCGGCCAGCGCAACGGTTTCTGCCGGGGTCGGACGGGCGGCGGCGAGGATCCGGGTTTCGGCGTCGGCGACAGAGATCATGCGCACAAGGTTCGCATTGCGGGCCAGGCCGGGGAAGGGCTGCAGGGACGGGCGCGGCGGCTTATTCGCCGAAGACGTCCTTGACCGTCGCGTTGGCGGCGCGGGCTAGCTTTTCCTCGGCATCTTTCGGCAGGCGGCCGACGCGGCCATGCAGAAAGCCGTAGAGGAGACCGACCGGCAGGCCGGCATCCGCTGCCCAGCCGCTGACCTGCATGCGGTTCTCGCGCATAAAGCTGCGGAAGGATTCGGCGCGGTTATGCATGGCGCGCGGCGTCGCCGGACCTTCGGCGATGGCGTTGGCCCGAGCCGCCGCCGCTGCGCCGGGCGCGC
>JAPUEF010000013.1 GCA_027492655.1 Alphaproteobacteria bacterium
TCCTGATGGTCGGCGTGGCGGGCGGCCTGGATGTCGTGCGCGTATGAGCCGGATTGGACCCGCGCCTCGATCTCGGAGGAGCGGTCGAGGGCGAAATACTGGGCTGCGAAAGACCCCATCGAATGGCCGAGCAGGACGAGCGGGAGGCCGGGATGCTCCTCGCGCGCGGCCGCCGCGACGACGGCGAGGTCGGAGACGACGGCGTCGAAACCGCCCGCGCCGAAATCGCCGAGCGCGTCGGCGTCAGGCGCAGTGGCTCCGTGGCCGCGATGATCGTTGGCATAGACCGCATAGCCGGCGGCGACGAGCCTGGCGGCCAGCGGCGCATAGCGGAGCGCATGTTCGCCCATGCCGTGGGCGATCTGCACGAGGGCGCGCGGGTTCGCGCCCTGCCAGCGCCAGACGGCGAGCGAGGCGCCGTCGAAGCCTGCGACGCGGAAGCCGTGCGGCGTCATCTCATTCCTCGACATAGCGTTTGCGGTCGGACGCGCCCTGGGTGAGCACCCAGTTGACCGATTGCTTCAGCACCTTGCCGAGCGCCGTGTCGAAGGCGACGACGATGTCGGGCACCTTGTCGCTGGCCGCCGCGACGGTGGCGGCGGCGGTGGTGGAGGCGATGATGCCGCCGCTGGACTGGCGCACCAGCTTGAGCACCAGACGCACCACGACGCTGGCGCCGCCCGCGCCGTCGGCGACGGCTTCGAACTCGCGGAGTTCGGAAGTGAGGATGTAGTCGCCGGTGAGGCCGATGGCGCGGCGGCCGACGCCGACGATCTTGCCGGAGTTCTCGAACGACTCGACCATCAGCGTCTGGACCAGTGCCGGGGCGCGGTCGGTCCATTTGACGCCGGGGAAATACTGCACCTCAAGCTGCGCCGGGCGAACGGCGATGCGATCGGTATTGATGGCGTTGGGCGTGGTCGGCTCCTCGACCACAAGCTGCCAATCCACCACCGGCGCGCCGTCGTCGAAGGTATTCTTCGGCGAAAGGTCGAAGAGCTGCGGCGGATCGGAGGCGATGAGGCTGCAGCCGCCGAGCGCGAGAACGGCGCTGAGCGCGAGCGCGAGGCGCGGGATGCGTGTCGTCGTCATTTGCCGCCCTTGTATTCCGGCGCGTCGGTGCCGGTGATGAAGCCGCCCGGATCGCTCTCGATCTTGGAGAAGGTGCGCTCCAGCGTCGCCGTGAGCTGGCGCGCTTCCTGGATGAAGGCGGTGAAAGCGGTGAGGCCGCCGCGCGCGAAGTCGCGGAAAGACGGGCGGACGTCGGAGATCAGCTTGTCGAGATCCTCGGCGACCTCGGCGATGTTCTTGCCGGCGGATTCGACGCTGGCGAGGGCCGGGCCGATCTGCCGCGAGGTGTCGGCGATCATCTTGTCGAGATTGACGGTGATGTCGTCGAGGCGGGTGGAGGCGCTTTCGATCTTCTCCATCACCGCATCAAGGCGGGCCGAGAAGCTGCGCACGTTCTCCAGCGTCTCGGCGACGGCGGCGCGGTTCTTGTCGGAAAGCAGCGCGTTGCCGCGCGCGAGGAAGCTGGCCGCCGAAGCGAGCAGGTTCGGCGCCGTTTCGGCCAGTTCCTGAATGCCGGTGAGGCGCGCAGGGATGACGGGGTATTCCTGATCCGCCTCCGCGAGGCGCGGCTTGCTGTCGGGCGACCCGCCGGTGAGCTGAACCACGCCGACGCCGGTGAGGATGCCGGCGTCGATGGTGGCGACAGTGTCCTCCTTTACCGGCGTGCCGGCGGAGAGGCGGATAAGGACGCGCACGCGGCGCGGATCGTTGGGGTCGAGCTTCACGTCCGTGACCTCGCCCACTTTGATGCCGCTGTAGCGGACCTCGGAGGCGACGCCGAGGCCGGACACGCCGCCATCGAAGACGATCTCGTAATCGTCGTAGCGCTGATCGAAGCTGAACTGCCCCAGCCACACGAGGAACACGAACGCGGCGAGAACCGTCGCGAGGCTGAAGGCGCCGATGAGGACGTGGTTGGCTTTGATTTCCATCTCAGTCCCCGACTTTAGCCTTTTCGTCGCCGTGATCCCAAGCAGCGGTCGCCGCCCGGGCGCGCGGCCCATGGAAATATTCTTTGATCCAGGGGTGCTCCTGCTTGAGCATGTCCTGCATCGTGCCGGTGACGAGCACCTTCTTTTCGGCCAGAACGGCGATGCGGTCGCAGATCGCGTGCAGGCTGTCGAGGTCGTGCGTCACCATGAAGACGGTGAGGCCCATGGTGTTCTTGAGCTGAAGGATCAGCTGGTCGAAGGCGGCCGCGCCGATGGGGTCGAGGCCGGCGGTCGGCTCGTCGAGAAAGACGATCTCGGGGTCAAGGGCCAACGCCCGGGCGAGGCCGGCGCGCTTGATCATGCCGCCTGACAACTCGGAGGGGAATTTCGGACCGGCTTCCGGGCCAAGCCCGACCAGTCCGATCTTCACCGCGGAAATCTGGTCCATCAGTGGTTCAGGCAAATGGAGATGTTCCCGCATCGGAACCTGGACGTTCTGCGCGACGGTGAGGCCGGAGAACAGCGCGCCCTGCTGGAACAGAACGCCCCAGCGCTGCTCCAGCTTCTGGCGGTCGTCGGCGCTGAGATCCTTGATGCGCTGGCCGAACACCGTGATGTCGCCGGCGGTCGGCGTGTGCAGGCCGACGATGGAGCGCAGCAGAACGGACTTGCCGGTGCCGGAGCCGCCGACGATCCCGATCACCTCGCCGCGATAGACGTCGAGATCGAGGTCTTCGTGGACGACCTGCTTGCCGAACTGGTTCTTGAGGCCGCGCACCTCGATGATCACTTCGCGCTTGTCGTCCGCCACCGTCACCACCCCAGATTGACGAAGAGGATCGAGAAGAAGGCGTCGGCGACGATGACGACGAAGATGCCCTCGACCACCGACTGGGTGGTGCGCTGGCCGACGGATTCGGCGCTGCCCGTGACACGCAGGCCCTCGAAGCAGCCGATGGCGCCGATGAGGAAGGCGAAGACCGGGGCCTTCACGATGCCGACCCAGAAATGGCGCGGCTCGATCACCTGCTGCAGCCGCTCGACATACATGATGGGCGAAATGTCGAGGGCGCTGACCGCGACGACGCCGCCGCCGATGAGGCCGGCGAGGCCGGAGAGGAAGCCGAGCAAGGGAAGCGTGATCACCAGCGCCAGGATGCGCGGCACGATGAGCATCTCGACCGGATCGAGGCCGAGCGTGCGCATGGCGTCAATCTCCTCGCGCATCTTCATCGAGCCGATCTGCGCGGTGAAGGCGCTACCCGAACGGCCGGCGACCAGGATGGCGGTGAGCAGGATGCCGATCTCGCGCAGGAACGAGATGCCGATGAGATCGACCGTGAAAATCTGGGCGCCGAAACGCTGGAGCTGCTCGGAGCCCTGGTAGGCGAGCACCGCGCCGATCAGGAACGACATCAGCATCACGATGGGGACGGCGTTGAGGCCGGTCTCCTCCATGTGATGGACGAGCGAGGTGAAGCGCAGCCGCACCGGCTTCAGCGCAGTGCGGGCGAAGGTGTAGATCACCAGCCCCATGAAGCCGATGGCGTCGCGCGCGCCATCCTTCAGGTGCAGCATCGCCCGGCCGGCCCGTGCGAGCATGACGATCAGCGGGCTGGGCGGGCGGACGTGCTTTTCGGGCCTGGGTTCGGCCTTCTGGACGGCGTCCAGCAACGAGAGCTGGCCTTCGCTGGCCCCTTTGATGTCGACCTGGCCGCCTGCGGCGGCGACGGCATCGCGGGTGCGTTCGACCAGCCAGGCGCCGGTGGTGTCGAAGCGTTCGATCCCGGAAAAATCGAACGAAATGAGGCCCTTGGGGAAGGTCAGGCCGGTGAGCTGACGGTCGAGTTTCAGGGCGTGGGCGATGTCCCAATCGCCCGAAAGCGTCAGCACAGCGCCGTCCAGTCTGGCGGCGCCGTCGGAGCGGCGTTCGTCGTGAGGGGCAGCGCTGGTCATCCTGACCGGAGGTGACAGGCTGTGCGGCACACCGTCAAGGCCGCAGAGCGCCGCTTGACGGCAGGGTTGTAGCGGTTGAACTGCGGCTCGTGCTGCGCCGTTTCGCCTTTTCCGTGCGTCTTCTGCCCTACCTGGCCGTGCTGGCCTGCGTGGCGCT
>JAPUEF010000014.1 GCA_027492655.1 Alphaproteobacteria bacterium
TCGCGGCAGGCGCAGCGCCGGCCAGCGGTTCGCCGGGCAGGTGAACCTTCTCGCCCAGCGCGTCGCGCAGATAGAGGCTTTTCACCAGCACCAGCGCCACGAGGGTCAGCGGGGTCGCGAGGATGACGCCCAGCGGGCCGAACAGCACGCCGAACGCGACGATGGAGAACAGCGCCAGCGCCTCGGGGATGCCGGCGATGTGCTTCTGCACATAGGGCGTCACCAGATTGCCTTCGACCTGCTGCACCCCGACATAGACGATGGCCGCCCACATGAAGGTGTTCCAGTCGGTCGTCGCGGCGATGAGGAGGCCCGGCACCGCCGAGACCAGCGGGCCGATGACCGGCACGAACTGGGCGAGGCCGGCGAACAGCCCGAGCCCCAGCGCCGCCGGCACGCCGACGATCCAGAGGCCGACGCCGGTGAGGACGCCGATGATGATCATGGAGATCAGCTGCGCCGCCAGCCAGCCGCGCAGCGCCCGGCCTGTTGCATCGACCGCACGGGTCGCGGCCGGCCGGGCGCGGGGCGGCACCAGCAGCAGCGTGCCGTCACGATACGAGGCGGGGTTCAGCGCCAACATGACGCCGCCGACAAGAGCGAGACCGACATTGGCGAGAACGCCGGCGAGGCCCATCGCGAAGCCGGGAAGCTGGGTCGCGAACTCGCCCGCATACGTGCCGAGGCCTTCCATCTCGCTCATGAGCCGGGCGCCCCATTCGGTGCCGGCGAGGAGCGATTTGATCTGCGCCCACGCAGCGGGAAGACGCCCGATAAGCTCGGAGGTCTGGGCGGCGAGGGTCGCGCCGAACAGCCAGACGACGAGAACGATGAGGCCGAGGATGGAAAGCGCGGCCAGCGCCAGCGACAGGCCGGCGCCGATGGGCAGGATGCGGCGGAACAGATCGCCCACCGCGCGCAGCACGACGGCGATGACGATCGAGGCGAAGATCAGCAGCGCCAAGTCTTTCAGCGCATAGGCGAGGGCTGCAAGCGCGACCAGCGCAAAGACGATCAGCACTTTGCGGACGAACGGCCCGTCGCGCGTTTCGCTGGAGGCGGACATCGGGCGCTGGAACTCCCCTTGGATTGCGTCGCCAGTCTTTCCATTCCCCGGCGCGGAAGGGAAGCCGCCCCTCAACAAGTGGCGCGCGGCATGCCATAATGACGCAAATCATATCCGGGGGATCGCCATGCTCAGCACCATCATCCGCGTTCTTGTGGGGCTTTCGGGCCTTCTGGCGGTCGTCGCCGCCATCCGCTTCTGGATGGACCCGGCGCTGCCCGCCGGGCAGCTGGGGATCGGGCCGCTGGGACCGCTGGGGCTTTCGACGCTGCGGGCCGATCTGGGCGGCTTCTTCGGCGGCGCGGGGCTGTTCGCGCTGGCGGCGGCGCTGCGCAACGATGCCCGCATCGCGCTGGCGCCGCTGGTGCTGATCGGCCTTGCCCTGTGCGGCCGCGCCCTGACGCTGATCGTCAACGGCTACACCGCCGACATGGCGATGCCGATCGTCATCGAGGCCGCGCTGGTCGTGCTTTACGCCGCTGCGACCCGCGTGCTGCCGCGCGGCTAGCGCAGGATCGCTCCCGCGAGCCACATGCCGCCGCCCGCAACGACAAGAACGACGGCGCTCGCGACAACGGCTTTCAGATATCCGCGGCGTCCGGCATAGGGCGCGCCGGTCCGCGCCTTGATCACGAAGGCGGCCAGAAGGACGGGCGGTCCGACAAACAGGAGAATTCCCACCGCGATCTCACCCGCTGTCGGCGTGGTCAGACCGGGCAGCGCGGTTTTGACGATTCCGCTCGACGCAACGAGGTAGGCGAGCGCGTTTGCGATGCGCTCCGCCACAGGGTTGGATGGGAGCGCTTCCTCTATGGACTGGAGCGCCCAGGCGCCGGCCAGACTGACCAAGCCCTGAAACAGCAGCGTCAGGACCGAAGTGACCCAGGACCGCACGAAGCGCGGGCGGTTGCCTGCCCCATGCCCGCGTCAGGACGATGAAGGCGATGGCCGCCAGCACGCTGCCTGCCAGAGCCGACGCGGCTACGGTCAGGACGACGGCGGCAACGAAGAAAACCGCGCAGCCGAGGAGATTATAAATGACCGCGCGGATCGGCCTCAGTCGGCTGGAACATCATCTGTCCCGCCCGTTCCTCGGCATCGGGAAATGGATTTTCAAAGAACGTGCCGCTTGTGCGCACGCCACGCCAGAACTTGCTTTCGTTCTCGCTGATGGGGCGATCCTGATGCCTAACGGAGCTGGGCCAGCGCCATGACGGTTCCGGCGAGGCAGGCGAGCGAGACCGGCACGGTGACGAGGAAGGCTTTGAGCCAGCCGAGAAGGCCGCGATAGGCATAGAGGCTGCCCGCCACGAACGCCGCGCCGGCGACCGCGCCGGGCGCGGTGAGTTTCAGGAAGCCCGGCAGCGCGTCCATCAGCGGCGTCGGGGTCATCTTTCCTGCGCCCGACAGGGTGATGAGCGTCGCCAGCATGTTATCGGCGTCGCGAAAGAAGACGATGGCGAGCGCCGCCGTGCCGCCTGAAATCGCCATGGCGACGGCGGCGGTGAACCAGGCGGTGCGGAACATCGGCCCGCCTTTCGTCAGGCCGCCCCCGAAAGCCATGAGAAGGAGGCCGAGCAGCAATCCGCCGACCAGCGCCATGATGAGCACCAGGCCGAGCGTGACGGCGAGATATTCGCCGATCTCGTCGGTGCGCACGAGCGGCTCGCCATAGGTCGCGACGAACCACACCGCCGCGCCGAAGCCGATCGTCGTCGGGACCAGCACGGCGAGGGCCGCGCCGATGCCGCGCACGACACCCAGCCCGCCGGCATAGGGATGGCCGATCCGGCGGCCGAGGATCAGCGCAAAGGCGATGAGGCCGGGGGCGAGAAGGATGAGCGCGCCGATGGCGGCGTTGATCCATTCGGCGGCGCCGAGCAGGGTGAGGTCGATCGGCTCGGTGATGAGCCAGATGACGGTCGAGACCGACAGCAGGCCGGGCAGAACGCCGTGCAGGATGCCGAGGACGATCGCGAAGCTGAGCGTGACCGAGACGACGAGGCCGAGGAAACTGGTCTTGTAGCTTTCGGTGAAGCTGAGGCGGTGGCCGCCGGTGAAAAGCGCGGTGACGGCGATCAGCAGATAGGCGGCCGGCAGCGCGAGGATCGAGGCGACGGCGGCCGCGCCCGCGATGGCGACGATGGCCGCGACCGCGACGGCCAGCAGCGCGAGGATCGCTATTCCGCCGCCCGCGCCGCCGCCGTTCTGGCCGCCGTTATAGCTGTTGAAGGTGGTGTCGTAGCCGGCCCGTTCGCCCCATGTCCGGAACATGCCGTTGCGCGGCGGCAGGCCAGCCGCGCCACGATTATAGTCCGTCCAGTAGTCGCCCTGATCCGACATGACATCGAAACACCCCGCTAGTCGGCGGCGAGTTTCTTGAGTTCGTAAATGAGTTCAAGCGCCTGTTTGGGGCTGAGCGCGTCGGGGTCGATTTCACCGAGCTTCGCGAGCGCAGGCGGCGGTCCGGCGTCGTCCTCGGCCGCCTCGCGCGCCGCTGCGCTGAACAGCGGCAGATCGTCGATGAGTGTCGCGGTCTTGCGGCCCGTGTCGCCCTTTTCCAGTGCGCGCAGCACCGCCTCGGCGCGCTTGACCACAGCCGGCGGAAGCCCCGCGAGCCTGGCCACCTGAATGCCGTAGCTGCGATCCGCAGCGCCCGGCGCGACCTCGTGCAGGAAGACGACATCGCCCTTCCATTCCTTCACCCGCATGGTGACGCAGGCCAGCGCCGAGAGCTTCGCCGCGAGGCTGGTCAGCTCGTGATAGTGCGTTGCGAACAGCGCCCGGCAGCGATTGACCTCGTGCAGATGTTCGATCGCGCCCCAGGCGATGGAGAGGCCGTCGAAGGTGGCGGTGCCGCGCCCGATCTCGTCCAGGATCACCAGCGCGCGCGGGCCGGCCTGATTGAGGATGGCGGCGGTTTCGACCATTTCGACCATGAAGGTCGAGCGCCCGCGCGCCAGATCGTCGGCGGCGCCGACGCGGGAGAA
>JAPUEF010000015.1 GCA_027492655.1 Alphaproteobacteria bacterium
AACGGCTCCAAGGCTGCCATGGAGCTGATCTCCAAGGCCGACGTGGTGCTGGCGCTCGGCACGCGCCTCAACCCGTTCTCCACCCTGCCCAGCTACGGCATCGACTACTGGCCCCGCAACGCCGCGATCATTCAGGTCGACATCAACGCCGACCGCCTCGGCCTCACCAAGAAGATCACCGTCGGCATTTGCGGCGATGCCAAGCAGGTCGCGCAGCAGCTGCTCGAACAGCTGTCGAGCAATGCGGGCGATGCCGGCCGGGCCGAGCGCAAGGCGCTGGTCCATCGCACCAAGTCCGCCTGGCTCCAGATGCTGTCGTCCATGGATCACGAGGACGATGATCCCGGCACCAGCTGGAACGAGGAGGCGCGCGCCCGCGACAAGGACCGCATGTCGCCGCGTCAGGCCTGGCGGGCCGTTCAGGCCGGCCTTCCGGACAATGCGATCATCTCCACCGACATCGGCAACAATTGCGCGATCGGCAACGCCTATCCGGTGTTCGATCAGGGCCGGAAATATCTGGCGCCCGGCCTGTTCGGTCCCTGCGGCTACGGTTTCCCGGCGATCATCGGCGCCAAGATCGGCTGCCCGGACGTTCCGGTGTTCGGCTTCGCAGGCGACGGCGCCTTCGGCATCTCGATGAACGAGATGACCTCGATCGGTCGCGAGGGCTGGCCGTCCGTGACCATGGTGATCTTCCGCAATCATCAGTGGGGTGCCGAGAAGCGCAACACCACGCTCTGGGACGACAACAACTTCGTCGGCACGGAACTCAATCCCAACTTCAGCTACGCGCGGGTGGCCGACAGCTGCGGCCTGAAGGGTGTCGTCGTGACGACGCAGGCCGAGCTCACCGCGGCGCTGAAGGTGGCCGGCGAGGAACAGGCCCGGGGCGTCACCACCTTCATCGAGGTGATGCTGAACCAGGAGCTGGGCGAGCCGTTCCGGCGCGACGCTATGAAGAAGCCGGTTGCCGTCGCGGGCATCGACCGCGCGGACATGCGGCCGCAACGCCCCTTCTGACCCGATCGAGCCGCGGAGCGGCAACAGCCGCTCCGCATCGCCCTGTGTGATGCGCGAGCCGCGCGCCGCTAAATCCGGTGCTGCGCCACGGCCATGCGGAGCCATGGCCCTTTCGTGGGGGCGGCAGCAATTTCCGAGGGCATGACGAGCGGGTCAGGAGACCGGACCATGAGCGTGGATCAGGACATCCAGCCGGCGCGGTCGTGGCGCATCGCCGATTGGGCCGCACGCTACTTTCCCGGGCTGCTCGTCTGCGCGACGGTTGCCGTCGCCGCCCAGTTCCTGTCTGACCATCACGGCGCGCCCGCCATGCTCATGGCGCTGCTGCTCGGCATCGCGCTCCAGTTCCTCGGCGAGCAGGGCAAATGCGTCGCGGGCATCGACTACGCCGCCAGGAAGGTGCTGCGCCTCGGCGTCGCGCTCCTCGGCGTTCGCATCAGCGTCGATCTGCTCGCCGGTCTCGGTCCGCGCGCCATCGCGCTGCTGGTGTTCGCAATGGCCGGAACCATGCTGTTCGGACTGGTCGCCGCAAGGCTGCTCGGCCGCGGCTGGCGTATCGCCATCCTGACCGGCGGATCGGTGGCGATCTGTGGCGCATCCGCGGCGATAGCCATTGCCGCGGTTCTGCCCAAGGGGCCGCATTCCGAGCGCAATCTGCTCTTCACCGTGCTGGCCGTGACCGTGCTCAGCACGATCGCCATGATCGCCTACCCGGTCGCCGTCCAGATTCTTGCCCTCGATGACCGGGCCGCGGGGATTTTCCTCGGCGGCACCATCCATGACGTCGCCCAGGTGGTCGGTGCCGGCTTCTCCGTCTCGGACAGGGTCGGCGAGACGGCGACGCTGGTGAAACTGATCCGCGTCGCCATGCTGGCGCCCATCGTCCTGGTACTGTCGCTGGTGGTCAGCCGTATGGGCGGCGACGAAACGCAGGCCGGCAGGCGGCCGCCGCTGATTCCCGGCTTCGTCCTCGGCTTTCTTATCCTCGCGGCGCTGAACTCGTTCGGGCTCGTGCCGAAGCCCGTGGCGACGGCGGCGGCCGATGTCTCGCGTTGGGCGCTGCTGCTCGGCATCGCCGCAGTCGGCCTGAAGTCTGCGCTCAAGAGCATCCTCGAGGTCGGACGTCAGGCGGTCATCCTGATCGTTGCGGAAACACTGTTCCTCGCCGTGTTCATCCTCATGGGACTGCACTTTCTGGCGTAAGCCTCCAGGGAAACGGGGTCATGAAACCACTCGACACCATCGTCAACGCGGCCCGTTCCAATCCGTGCCGGATCGTCATGGCGGAAGGGGAGGACCCCCGGATCGTCAAGGGAGCGGTCCGCGCGTCCCGCGATGGCCTTGCCCGGATCACGCTGCTTGGCCGCACGGAGGTGGTGCAGCGGCTGCTCGCCGAGGAGGGCGCGAGCCCGGCCGACCTTGCCATCGAGGATCCCGCGGCCTCGCCGAAGTTCGACGGCTATGCCGCCGCCTTTCACCGGTTGCGCCAGAGCAAGGGCGTGGACGAGACGGCAGCTCGCCGCGCGATGTGCGATCCGCTCGGCTATGCGGCCATGATGGTGCGCCTGGACGACGCCGACGGCACGATCGGCGGCGCGGTCGCGACGACGGCGGAAACGGTGCGGACGGCGCTCCAGATCATCGGGCCTGCGCCCGGCGCCGCGCTCGTTTCGAGCTTCTTCCTGATGATGCTGTGCGAGCCCCATCACGCGAAGAAGGGGGCCTTCGCCTTCGCCGATTGCGGCCTCGTGGTCGAGCCCGACGCCGCCCAGCTCGCGGGCATCGCAGTGTCCACGGCGCATTCCCTCGCGACCCTGACCGGAGAGACCCCGAAGGTCGCCATGCTGTCGTTCTCGACCAATGGCAGCGCGGTCCATCAGCGTGTCGAGAAGGTGGTGCGGGCGACCGAGCTGGCGCGGGCCGCCGACCCATCCCTCGCTATCGATGGGGAGTTGCAGTTCGATGCCGCCTTCGTCGAAGCGATCAATGCGTCCAAGGCCCCCGGCTCGGTCACCAAGGGTGAGGCCAACGTGCTGGTCTTCCCCAATCTGGACGCCGCCAATATCGGCTACAAGATCGCCCAGCGGATCGGCGGCGCAAAGGCGATTGGGCCGATTTTGCAGGGGCTGAACAAGCCGGCTAACGACCTGTCGCGCGGCTGCAGCGCCGAGGATGTCTACGACATGATCGCCGTGACCAGCGTCATGGCGGGAAGCACAACGCGCCAGTGACAACCGGCGCCGCCCGACCTGGGGGGGTCGCGTAGCCCCGCCCGGCGGCTGGTTCGGACTGCCGCCTTCGCGATGTGCCTTGGCTGCGGCGTTCGACATGAAGTGCCGCAGCCAGCCCCCCGAGCGATGGCCGCCGACCGACGCTCGGCCAGTAGCCTCGTCAGCGCGGCGGCGTGGTCCAGTGTAGCTCGTGCATCGGCGACATCGCGCCCCAGATCGATGTCGACAGACCGCCGAGAGTCTTCTGGAAGACGCCGACATAGGGCAGCGTGTTGATGAAGAAGATCGGCGCATCGTCGACGACGATCTTCTGGAACTCGGCGTAGAGCGCCTTGCGGGCGGCGAGATCCGGTTCGACGCCCGCCTTGGCGAGCAGTTCGTCGACCCGCGGATTGCTGTAGCCCTGCGTGTTGGACCAGATCACGCCCTTGCGGATGTTGCTGCTGAGATAGGTCCGGTCGACGCCGATCACCGGGTCGCCCCAGTTGAAGACGGTATCGAGGGTCAGGTCGAAATCCCACGAGCCGACCCGATGCGCCCAGGTCGCGAAGTCGGGCGAAGTGCGAACCTGAACGTCGATCCCGACCTTCCGGAGTTGCGGCTTGAGATATTCGGCGGTGCTTTTCACCACCTCGTTGCCGGGCGAATAGTCCACCGTCAGTGTGAAGCGCGTCCCGTCGGCCTTGCGCTTGTGACCGGCCTGTTCGAGCAACTGGTTCGCCTTGTCGAGGTTCAGCTCGTACTTCTCGACATTGGCCGT
>JAPUEF010000016.1 GCA_027492655.1 Alphaproteobacteria bacterium
GTGTGCATGGGCGGACCCATGCGAGGCGGCAGCGTTATCGCGATCAGGCTGAAGGTGCCGCGCGTGTCGGCGGGCAGCGCCTTGTTGACGTGCCGGGTGCCCAGGACGTTCTGGACCGTGCCGCGGCCGGCGGGAACGAACAGGATATCATCGGTGTGCATGGTGCTCTCCTCGGTTGGTGAGCGCTGTATGCCGAAACCGGTTTGGGATGATTAGATGGTTCAATATGGACTTATTGTTCTGAAATCAGGACAATAAGTCCATGACGCCCTATGAGGAGCTGGCCGCCTTCGCGGCCGTGGTGGATGCCGGCAGCTTTACAGGCGCGGCGCAGCGTCTGGGCCAGTCGAAGGCCGCAGTCAGCGATCAGGTGCGGCGGCTGGAGGCGCGGCTGGGCGCGCGCTTGCTGAACCGGACGACCCGCCGGGTCTCGGTGACGGAGGCCGGGGCGGCCTGTCACGCCCATTGCGTGCGGATGCGGCAGGAGGCGGAAGCGGCGGCGCGGATCGCAGAGGCGCTGCAGACGGAGCCGACCGGACGGCTGCGCCTGACCGCGCCGCAGACCTTCGCTCCGATGCATGTCGCCCCCGCGCTGGCGCCTTTCGCGGCGCGTTATCCGGGTCTGGCGATCGAGCTTTCCGTCGCTGCGGTGCGTGCCGATCTGATCGGCGGCGGTTTGGATCTGGCGATCCGCATCGGCGCGTTGCCGGACTCGCGGCTGGTGGCGCGGCGGATCGGACTGACCCGGCAATTACTGGTCGCGGCGCCCGCTTATCTGGCCGCGCGCGGCCCTCTCCGGAGCGCCGCCGATGTGTCGGCGCACGATACGCTGGTGTTCCGGCCGCTGTCCCCGGCGATGGAGTGGACGATCGCCGACCCCGACGGGCGGTCGCGGCGCGTGCCGCTGCGGCCCCGATTGCTTTCGGATTCCGGCGAGGCGCTGCTGGAGGCGGCCCGCGCCGGGATGGGGATCGCCTATATGCCGGACTGGATGGTTCACGCCTTGCTGGAGAGCGGCGATCTGAGGGTCGTCCTGCCGGGCTGGGGCCGGGCCGGCGCGCCGATTCATGCGGTCCACGCAAGCGCCGGCCAGCCGCCCGCCAAAGTGCGGCTGTTCATCGAGCATCTGCGCGCGCATTTCGGCGATCCGCCCTATTGGTGGCGTGCCGGCGCACTGGATTCGGCGTGACGGCGTCGCCACATTGGGGACCGGATAGAAGATGCAAGCGACGTGAAAGGAACCGCCATGTTCGGCCTTAAGCGCAGGAAAACCGAAATGCCGACGCCGGACGAGGCGCTGCCCGGGCGCACCGACCGCCAGATGCGTGTCGCGGAGGCGCACACGGTCTTGGGCAAGCCGCTGAACGGGCCGTGGCCTGCCGGGATCGAGACGGCGATCTTCGGCCTTGGGTGCTTCTGGGGCGCGGAGCGCAAGTTCTGGCAGCAGCCGGGCGTCTATTCCACGGCGGTCGGGTATCTGGGCGGCTATACGCCCAATCCGACCTATGAGGAGGTCTGCACCGGCGGCACGGGCCATAACGAGGTGGTGCTGGTGGCGTTCGACCCCAGGCAGATTTCGTACGGCCAGTTGCTGAAAGTGTTTTTCGAGAACCACGATCCGACGCAGGGCATGCGTCAGGGCGGCGATATCGGCACGCAGTACCGTTCGGGCATCTATACGTTGAACGAGACCCAGAAGGCGGAAGCCGAAGCGGCGCGCGCGACCTATGACGCGGCGCTGCGCGCCAAGGGTTTCGCACCGATCACCACCGAGGTGCTGACGGCCGGACCTTTCTACTACGCCGAGGATTATCACCAGCAGTATCTGGACAAGAATCCGCAAGGCTATTGCGGGCTGGGCGGAACGGGCGTCGCCTGCCAGATCGGGACGGGCGTGACGGCCGGCTAGACAGCGGAATCCCCTTTGACATGACAGCGCCATTCGAGATGGTGCTGTCATGTTCATAGATGCGCGCAGCCTGTCATCCGACGAAAATCTTGAGGCCGATATCGCGATCATCGGCGCAGGCGCGGCGGGGATTACGTTGGCCCGCGCGCTGGCGGGTACGGGGCTGAAGATCGCGCTGCTGGAAAGCGGCGGGCTGGAGTGGAGCGAGGAAGCGGCCGATCTGGGCGCGGGCGCGCTGGGCGAACATCGCTATGGCGCGCTGGAGGCCGTGCGGCTTCGTTATTTCGGCGGCACCACGGGGCATTGGGGCGGCTGGTGCCGCGAGCTGGACGCCATCGACTTCGAGGCGCGCGACCACATCCCTTATAGCGGCTGGCCGATCAGCAAGGCCGATCTGAAAGACTATTACCCCAAGGCGCAGACCATCCTGCAGCTGGGGCCGGCGCGTTTCGACGATTTCGCGGGCGTGGCGGCCGAGGCGAAAGCCGCCGCGCCGATCGCCCCCGGCGGTGCGATGGAGACGGTGCTGTTCGAGTTCTCGCCGCCGACGCGGATGGGCGAGGTCTATCGCGCTGAGATGGAGGCGAGCGGCGTCGCGATCTATCTGAACGCCAGCGTCACCGATATTCGTCTGGACGATGCGCTGAAGACGGCGACGACATTGACCGTCGCACGCGACGGCGGGGCGCCGGTGCGGCTGGCGGCGCGTCAGGTGGTGCTGGCCTGCGGGGGGCTTTCCAATCCGCAGCTTCTGCTGAACTGCGACAGCCAGATGGCGGGCGGCCTTGGCAACGGGCGCGATCAGGTCGGCCGCTATTTCGCCGAGCATCCTATTCTCGACGCCTTCGCATCGGTGTTCGCGCTGTCGCCCGCGACCGGCGCGCCGTTCGCCTGGCGCGATACGCAGGTCGGCAAGCAGCGCTTCCGTCCGGTGTTCCAGCCGAGCGATGCGACGCGGCGCTCGTCGAGCCGCCTGTCGTGTCTGGCCACGATCGCCGAGCCGGGGCCGAAATTCGACCCGGTCAAAGGCGCGTTCGAATGGTGGGATGGCCGCCACGGCCCGCAGGAGACGGCGACCGCGCTGGCGGTCGCGCTGGCCGCCCATCGTCCCGACAAGACGCCGTTCCATATCCACGCGATCAATGCCGGGCTTGAGACGCGGCCCAATCCCGACAGCCGCATAACGCTGATCGCGGACCGCGATCGTTTCGGGACGCGGCGCATCAAGCTGGATTGGCGGCCCGAGGTGGCGGACCTTGAGGATTATCTGGCGAGTCTTGAGGATCTCTCGCGCCAGCTTCTCGCCTCGGGCACCGCCGTGATGCGGATCGCACCGGATGCGCGCGCGCGTTTTCACGACGAGACCGTGTGGGGGCATCATCATATGGGCACGACGCGGATGGGCGCGGACCCCATGACATCGGTCTGCGACGGCGATGGGCGCGTGCACGGGCTTTCCAATGTGTGGGTGGCGGGATCGTCGCTGTTCACGACGCCGGGCGCGGCCAATCCGACGCTGACCATCGTGGCGCTGGCCCTGCGCCTGGCCGACCGGCTGAAACAGGAGATGGCGGCATGAGCGAGGACGGTCTTGCACGCGCGCGCCGGATCACCCGGCGGACCTTCGGCGTCTCGGGGCTGGCGGTGGCCGGTTTCGCGCTGGCGAAAGCGTGGCCGGCGCTGTTTCCGGCGCGGGGCCTCGATGCGCTGGCGATGCTGCCCGAGGCGGCGGCGCTGAAAGCGCTGGGCGCGCGGCCGGAGGCGGCGGCGCTGAGCGATGTCGAGGGGCGGTTGGAGGCGAAGCTGGACGAGGGATATCCGGCGGCGCTGGCGGCGGATCGCAGGACGGGTGCGACGCTGTCGGTGGATGGCTGGCGCGTGCCGGAGACGCAGCTTCTGGCGGCGGCCTGGCTGGCGAAGCGTTGAGGCCGGCGCTTGAGGATAGGGGCGGGCGATACAGCCGCCGAAAGCAAAAGGGCCGCCCGAGAGGGCGGCCCTTCGCGTTTTGTGCCTGTCGCAGGGCTTAGGTGCCCGAACCGGTCAGGTCGATGGTGGCGCGGCGGTTCTGGGGTTCCTTGACGCCGGGGCCGG
>JAPUEF010000017.1 GCA_027492655.1 Alphaproteobacteria bacterium
GATGATACGCGTATGGCGGTTGCGCCGAACCAGGCGCAGCACGGTGCCGAAAGCAGGCCCCATCAGCGGCAGCCAGAACCGGATCAGCACCAGGTCGGGCGCCTCTTTTTTCAGCAGACGGCCGGTGCGGAACCAGTTGAAAGGATTGAAAGCATGCAGGCGGCGAATGATTTTCAGTCCCGCTGGCGCCGCCTCGCTCGTGAACTGTGTTTTACCGGGAAAAAGAAAGCCGGGATATTGGGTGGTGAAGTTCAGGATATAAATATCATGTCCCTGCGCCTGCAGCTCGGTGGCAAGCCGTTCGTTGAAGCTGGTCAGTCCGCCGCCGCGAAAAGGATGTGCCGGGCCGATGAGCACGATATTCATCAGAGGCCGGTTTTTTCTTCGATCAGGTAGGCATTTCGTCCATGCCCGTTGCGGGCGATCAGTTCGGCATGGGTGCCGGTCTCGACCACCCGGCCGCCCTCGATCACCAGGATGCGGTCTGCGTTCATCACGGTCGACAGCCGATGCGCGATGACCAGCGAGGTGCGGCCGGTCATCAATTCGTCCAGCGCCCGCTGCACCTCGAATTCGCTCTCGGCATCCAGCGCCGAGGTCGCCTCGTCCAGCAGCATGATCGGCGCGTTCTTCAGGATGGCGCGGGCGATGGCGACACGCTGTCGCTGCCCGCCGGACAGGCCCTGCCCGTGCTCGCCGATCGCCGTCTCATAGCCGTCCGGCAGGCCGGTGATGAAGTCGTGGGCATGGGCGGCGCGCGCCGCCGCGACGATATCCTCTTCCGAAGCCCCCGGCCGGCCGACCACGATATTCTCGCGCACCGTGCCCTGGAACAGGAAGACGTCCTGGCTGACGAAGGCCATGGCGCCCCGCAGCGAGGCGACGGTGACGTCGCGCACGTCCTGCCCGTCCACCTTCACCGCGCCCTGCGACACATCGAAGAAGCGCTGCACCAGCGAGATGATGGTGGACTTGCCGCCGCCCGAAGGGCCGACCAGCGCAGTGGTCTTGCCGCCGGCCGCGATGAAAGAGAGGTCGCGCAGCACCGGCTCGTCGCCGCGATAGCCGAAGGTGACGTTCTCGAAGGCGACCGTGCCGGCCTCGACGGCCAGCGGCTGCGCGTCGGGCTTTTCCTTCAGCGTCGGTTCGGTGTCGAGCAACTCGTACATGAGCCTGACGCCGACGAGCCCCTTCTCCACCTCGACGCCGAGACGGGCGAGCCGCTTGGCCGGGTCGTAGGCGAGCAGCAGGGCCGTGACGAAGGCGAAGAAGGCGCCGGCATCGACGCCCTGATGGATGACGCGCCAGGCCCCGTAGACGCTGGCGGCGCCGATGGCCAGGCCGGCCCGCGGCGCCAGGAGCGGGGCGGTGCGTGCGCCGAGCGTCGCGATCTTGTCGGCGCGCTGGCGCACCGCGTCGATCGTCTCGTCCATGCGCGCCTGCATGCGCTCTTCCATGCCGAAGGATTTGACGATGCGGACACCCTGCACCGTCTCCTGCACAACGGCCACCATGGAGGACAGCGACAGGAACTCGCTCTGGGCGAGGCGGCGGACGCGGCGGCGCAGCCGGTTCACGCCATAGACCGCGACCGGCATCACCGCGCCCGAGACGATGAACATCAGGGGATCGGAGATCAGCATCACCGCGATCAGGCCGGCGACGGTGAGGAGATCGCGCCCGACCGTCGTGACGATGTTCTGGAGCACGTCGCGCGCCGCCTGCGCATTGTGGGTAACGCGGGTGACGAGGTCGGCGGAGGCATGCTGCTGGTAGAAGTCGACGCCCTGCCCCAGCAGGTGGCGGAAGATGCGCTGCTGCTGGGCGGCGACGATGGCGTTGCCGATGCGCGCCAGGATCACGTTGGACAGATAGGCCGCGACGCCCTTGATCACGAACACCGAGAAGACCGTGATGCCGAACCAGACGGCAAGCCCGAAATCGCGGTTCTGGAACACGCCATTGATCAGGTCGCGCATGATCCAGGCGGACATCGCCGTGCAACCGGCGACGATCGCCATGCAGATGAAGGCGACGACGTAGCGGCTGGCATAGGTACGCAGGCTCTCGGAGACGAGGCGCTTCAGCGTCTCGCCCTTCTGCACGTCGACCTTGAGGATGCGGCTGAGGAGCCTCATTGCGGGGCGGCTCTCGAACAGGATTGCTGCGAGCGCGAATATCAGGTTTGCCGCGCAATACCAAGGTCGGGCTAGCGCCGCCAAGGTACGGTGAAGCGGTATTCAGATGCCGTATAGCGCGATCGTGAAAGGGGATTGGTCATTCGAGAGTGACGTGCCACGGCATGATGCCGAACCTTGCCGGCCGGCCAGCGACCTGCGACAAGCCGTTCCATGGCTTCAGTCGATACGACCGCCTCCGTCGAAACGCTCTTCGCCACCAAGCTCTACCGGGCCGGGCTCGGCGCGCCCCCGGCCTTCCTCGGCGAGGTTGAGCAGGCCTGCCGCTCGCTCGCCGTCGACGACACCGCCGGCATCCGCTGGTGCGCGAAGAACGGCTATCCCGGCTATACCAGCTACGCCTCGCTGAACGACCTGCCCTGGCGGTTCCCGACCTTCAAGACGCTGGCGCGCCATCTCGACCGCCATGTCGGAGCCTTTGCGAAGGAACTCGCACTGGATCTCGGCGGGCGCAAGCTGGTCCTCGATTCGCTCTGGGTGAACGTGCTGCCCGAAGGCGGCGCGCACGCCTCCCACATCCATCCGCACAGCGTCATATCCGGCACCTTCTACGTCGCCATGCCCAGGGGCGCCTCGGCCCTGAAGCTGGAAGACCCGCGCCTCGCCATGATGATGGCGCATCCGCCGCGCCGGAAATCCGCGCCGCGCGACCTGCAGGCCTTCGTCTCGATCGGCCCCGAACCCGGCACGGTGCTGCTCTGGGAGAGCTTCGTGCGGCACGAGGTGCCGATGAACCAGAGCCCCGATGAGCGGATCAGCGTCAGCTTCAACTACCGCTGGGATTAGTTGCTGCGATTCGTCTGAGCGCCCGGCCGGGCGCCGACAGCGGACGCCGGCAGAAGCGGGCGGGAAGCCGTTTGCGATCGGCGGTCAACAGGCAGCACGGGCGCAGGAACGCGCGACGATTCCGACGCCGCCATGCCTCGGACCACCGGTCGCGCCGGCTCCCGGCAAGATCAGCGGGGCGTTCGCGGGGTGCGACCGCCTTCAGTCCGCCGCCGGCGGCACGGGTCGCGGCCGCCCGTCCTCGTCGATGGCGACGAAGGCGAAGGTCGCCTCGGTCACCTTCTCCCGATTCACGGTGCGGAATCGCTGCGCCCAAGCCTCGACATGGATCTTCATGGAGGTGCGACCGACATGGAAGACCTCCGTGTAGACCTCCAGCACGTCGCCGACCCGCACGGGCCGGATAAAGGTC
Organism: Alphaproteobacteria bacterium; assembly: GCA_027492655.1. Classification (GTDB taxonomy): domain Bacteria; phylum Pseudomonadota; class Alphaproteobacteria; order Micropepsales; family Micropepsaceae; genus JADZAI01. The sequence continues at coordinate 3,397 of JAPUEF010000017.1, forward strand.
ATGGCCTCGACCGCGATGGTAACGACGCGGCCCTGCGCCCGCTCAACCCCGGCAATGCCGCCGGCCTGGTCCATGCGCGCCATCACCCAGCCGCCGAAAATGTCGCCATTGGCGTTGGTATCCGCCGGCATGGCGCTGATGCGCACCGTCAGGAGGCCGCGGGGCACGGCGTCGGTCGGCCTGATTGTCGTGGGCATGGGAATTTCCGGCGGCGGGTTATCGGCCAAGTCATGCAGCAATCAAGTCATGCAGCAATCCCGTCGAGACGCAATATCGCCAACCGGAGCACGGGTCGGGACGCCCGCCATCCACGTGTCGGCGTCGGAAAGCCGCTTCAATGCTGGCTTTCCCGAACTTCGGGCGGCATGCCGAACGGCTGCTGGCCATCTCGTCCTTGCAATCTGCGGCCGAAGCGAGTATCTAACGCCGACGTTTCGGCCGTTCTTTATTGGCCCGGCGCCCGCTGTCTGGGCGTTCAGCTGACGAAAAATCTTCGAAAACGTGAGCCCGAACTACTCGTGCATGACGCGAGTGATTTGTCTTTGCTCGCTTGCGCGAAAGGAAAT
>JAPUEF010000018.1 GCA_027492655.1 Alphaproteobacteria bacterium
CCTTGAACACCCGGGCCTCGATGTGGTGGGTGCCGGGGGTGCCGTTGGCGGTCGGCGGGCCCTCGTAGAAGGTCCAGGCCGGGCCGCCGGCGGTGGCTTCGAGCGTCTTGTCGAACGTGCCCTGGGCGTCCCAGAGGTCGATCGTGAGATGCTGACCGGCGTATTTCACGCCGTTCTTGGTGATCCAGTAATCCTTGGGCTGTTCTCCCTGTTCGGCATCATTCGCCGAAACAAGAACCGGGACGGTCCTCGCCGGGGTCTGTACGGAAACCGCCAGTGCCTCGTTGATCGCCGCCACCTTTTTCGCAAGACGGGCCATCGGACCCTCCCTCAAAAAGCAGCGTTATCGACAAGTGGAGTAATACGCACTCCGGTGATTCCTCGTGGGCGAACCCCGTTTGGAGAGGCGCGGATATATGGATAGGGGTCCGCCTACGCAAGCGTTTTCTGCACTGCGATCAAAAAAACTGCGCGACGGATCCACGACGAACGCGCGACGCCTGTTTCATGCCTGAAATATGACATTCGCCCACCGCCGGACGGCGCATGCCGCGCGAAGATTTTGCGACGGACGACAGAGCGCTCCACATCTTCGGGCGATGCTCTATAAGCCGCTTCGACACTCGACTTCAGGAGCGCGCGATGTCCGACACCTTCACCGAAACGCTGCACGCCGGCTATGCCCAGACGATGACGCTGAAAGGCAAGCTGCTGGTCGATGAGCAGTCGCCCTTCCAGAACGTGAAGTTCTTCGACAGCGAACGTAACGGCCGCGTGCTGGTGCTCGACGGCAACGTGCAGACGACGACGCGCGATCACGCCGCCTATTCCGAGATGCTCACCCACCTGCCGATCTTCGAGCACGGCAAGGTCAAGTCGGTGCTGATCGTCGGCGGCGGCGATCTCGCCATCGCGGCCGAGGCGCTGAAGCACAAGGGCGTGACGCGCGTGGTGCTGGCCGAGATCGATCCGGTGGTCATCGAGAAATCGCGCGAGCTGTTCGCCGACATCAACAAGAAGGCGTTCAAGGACAAGCGCATGGACATCCAGGTGGTCGATGCCTTCGACTATCTCGCGCGGCCCGAGACGATCGGCGCGTTCGATCTCGTCATCGCCGACCGCCCCGACCCGATCGGCCCCGGCGCGATCCTGTTCGCCGACGATTTCTACAAGCGCATCCGCGCCGCGCTGCGGCCCGGCGGCTTCGCCGTGTTCCAGACGGGCGTGCCGTTCTATCAGCCGGAAGAACTGACCGACACGCTGAAGCAGCTCGGCCGTCTCTTCAAAGCCGCCGGCGCGTATCTCACGGTGGTGCCGACCTATATCGGCGGCTTCATGGCGCTGACCTGGGTGTCGGCCGACGGCGCGGTGCTGGGCGATGCGAAGAAAGCGAAGAAGATCGAGAAGGCCTTCGCCACCGCAGGCGTGAAGACCGACTACTACACGCCGGCCATCCACCAGGCCTCGTTCGCCCTCCCAGCCTGGATCGCCAAGCTGGTGCCGAAAAAGCGGAAGTAAGCGCCGCTAGAGCGTCACGCGCTCGGCGAGGAAATCGAGAAACACCCGGACACGGGCGGGCAGATGCCCGCCCTGACCGACATAGACGGCGTGGATCGCCTCTGTGTCCCCGGGGTTCAGCGCCTTCAGCACCTCGACAAGGCGGCCGGCACGGATGTCGGCGGCGATATGAAATTCGCCCATGCGCGCGATGCCCAGCCCGGCCATCGCCATCTTCCTCATCGTCTCGCCGTCGCTGGCGAGCGCCGCCGCGCGCGGCGTCCATGAGACGAGCCCACTCTCTTTCGTCCGGAACGGCCAGGTGCGCACCTGGCGGTGAAAGTTGAAGGCAAGACAGTCATGGCCGGCTAGGTCTTCCAGCTTTCGCGGCATCCCGCGCCGGGCGAGGTAATCGGGCGACGCGACAGTCAGAATGCGGCTCTCGCCGAGCTTTCGCGCCATCAGGCGCGATTCCTTCAGCGGTCCGACGCGGATCGCCACATCGGCGCGCTCGGCGACCAGGTCGATCACCATGTCGGTAAGAACGAGATCGACCACGATCTCGGGATAGAGCGTGCGAAAATCCGGCAGCAGCGGAATCAGGAACAGATGCCCGAACGGCAGGTTCGAGTTGATACGCAGCCGCCCGCGCGGACTGGCTCCGGCTGTCACCTCACGCTCCGCCTCGTCGATCTCGCCAAGAATGCGATTGGCGCGCTCCAGAAAGGCCGCGCCCTCCGGCGTCAGCTGAACGCGGCGGGTCGAGCGGGTGAGCAGCCGCGTGCCCAAGCGCGACTCGAGCCGGGCGATCAGCTTGCTGACGCCCGAGGGCGTCATGCCGAGCACGCGGGCCGCAGCGGAAAATCCGCCCACCTCTGCCGTGCGGGCGAAAACCTCCATCTCGCCGGAGCGATTGATCTCGGTCGCCATATTTATGAACTCACGTCACAAATCATGTTCTTTGCCGAAATCTAGTCGCCGTCGTAGCTCGTGTCCATTTTACCGGTCCCGTCATTCGCCGAACCGGACGCTCCATGCCCCTCGCCCTTCTCGCCCTCGCCGCCGGCGCCTTTGGCATCGGCGTCACCGAATTCGTCATCATGGGCCTGCTGATCGAAGTCGGCGGCGATCTCGGCGTCTCCATCCCCGCCGCCGGACTGCTCATTTCAGGCTATGCGCTGGGCGTCGTCGTCGGTGCGCCGCTGATGACGGCACTCACCGCCAGCTGGCCGCGCAAGACCATATTGCTGTCGTTGATGGCCGTGTTCACGTTGGGCAATCTCGCCTGCGCCCTCGCGCCGGACTACGGCACGCTGATGGCGGCGCGCATCGTCACGGCCTTCGCGCATGGCACGTTCTTCGGCGTCGGCTCAGTGGTGGCCACCACGCTCGTCGCGCCGGATCGCAAGGCGTCCGCCATCGCCGTCATGTTCACCGGCCTCACCGTCGCCAACATTCTGGGCGTGCCGCTTGGCACATGGCTCGGCCAGAGCTTCGGCTGGCGTTCGACATTCTGGGCGGTCACGGCCATCGGCATCGCCGCCTTCGCGATCATCTCCACGCTGGTCCCGGCGGACCGCATGCCGCCCGAACGCACGCGCTTCCGCGACGACCTCAAGGTTCTGTCGCGCCCGGCGGTTCTTCTCGGCCTCGCAACCACCGTTCTGTCATGGGTCGGCGTCTTCGCAGCGTTCACCTATATCGCTCCCCTGCTCACCGAAATCGCAGGGTTCGAGGAAAGCTGGGTATCGCCGATCCTGCTTGTGTTCGGCGCTGGCCTGGTAGCGGGCAATATTCTGGGCGGCCGCCTCGCTGACCGCGATCTGATGCCAGCCGTTCTGATAACGCTGGCAGGGCTGACGGTCGCGCTCGTCGTGATGGCGCTCGTCATCCACACCCGAACCGGCGCCGTCGCCGCGATCTTCCTGCTCGGCGTCACGGGTTTCGCGACCGTGCCGCCGCTGCAGATGTGGGTGCTGGAGAAGGCGCATGGGGCCGGCCAAAGCCTTGCCTCATCGTTCAACATCGCCGCCTTCAATCTCGGCAACGCGATCGGCGCGTGGCTCGGCGGCGCGGTGATCGCCGGCGGGCTGGGCCTTGCGGCCCTGCCCTGGATCGCCGCCATCGTGCCGCTGGCCGCCTTCGGCCTGGCGCTTCTGTCGCGCCGGCTGGATTCAAGCAGCCACCCGGCGCGCGATCCTGTCTGCACTCAGACGTAGCGTCCCGCGATCCGGCCCACTTCGGCCAGAACCGTCGCGTTTTCCTTCATGGTGCGGCCCTTGCGGTCGTAATAGACGGCGATGATGACCGGCGCGCGGTCGGGCGGCCAGGCGATGCCGATGTCGTTGGTCGGGCCGTCATGGCCGGTGCCCGTCTTGTGGCCGAGTATCCAGTCCGA
>JAPUEF010000019.1 GCA_027492655.1 Alphaproteobacteria bacterium
CGGCCAGTGGGCCGATCTGCCGCTGGCCGACTGGACGGCGATCTCGTTCGCCATGCCGATCTTCGCGACGATCCTGGCGGCCGGACTGCTGGGTGAGCCGGTGGGAAGCTGGCGGGCCGGGGCGGTGGTCGCCGGGTTCGTCGGGGTGCTGGTGATCGTGGGGCCGAAGCTGAGCTTCGAGCACGGGGTTCCGGCGGTCGTGATGCTGGTCTCGACGCTGTGCGCCGGCATGGTGATCGTCATCATCCGGCGCATCTCGATGATCGAGACGGGAATCTCGATCGCCTTCTATTTCATGCTGTCGTGCACGGTGGTGGGGGCGGCGACGCTGCCGTTCGCGTGGAAGACGCCCGACCTGCACGGAATGCTGCTGCTGATCGCGTCGGGCGTCTTCGGCGGGCTGGGGCAGGTGTGCAACACCTTCGCCTATGCGCGGGCGCAGCCGTCTCTGCTGGGGCCGTTCGACTATCTGGGGCTGATCTGGGCGGTGACGCTGGGCGTCGCCATCTTCGACGAATGGCCGGACTGGACGGTCTGGGTCGGCGCGGTGATCGTGGTGGGGTCGGGTCTGGTGATCGCCTGGCGCGAACGGCAGCTGGGGCTGCAGAAGCAGCGGATCCAGAGCGTTTAGGCGGCGGCCTTTTCCTTCAGACTGTCGCGGATGGAATCCAGCTCCGCCACCAGCTCCGGTCCGAAATAATAGAGCACTTCATTGCGCTGGGCGTCGTAGCAGGAGGGGCCGTTGCCCTGGCAGATGAGCGAGCCCTCGTAGAGTTCCTCGCCGAGGCAGAGCAGGCCGTCGCCGAAGGTCAGCGGGAAAAGGCTGGAGATCAGCGGCTTGATGACGTGATAGTCGAAGCCCTTCTCCAGCGCGAAAGAGTGCAGCTTGCAAGCGCCGTTCTCGCGGTTCTGGAAGGTGCAGGAGCCGTCGACGACCTTGGTGCGGGTGGATTTGCCGCCGGGATAATCGGCGATGATCTCCCATTCGCCGGTGAACCAGTCTTCCGAGCGGGTGCCGAGATAGGCTTCCAGCTCGTCCTTGCGCGCCAGAATGCGCTCGACATTCTCGGCATCGATATCGACGCCCCAGTTGCAGCAGCTATGGCCGCAGAAGGTGCACGAGAGACAGGCGCTGAAATAGGAATAGCGGAAGACGTTGAGATCGACGCTGTCGATGGTGGGTGTGCCCTCGCGCGAGGTGTAGCTGCGCGAGAGTTTGAACGGTTCGTATTCGCTGCCCGACATCGTCGCCTATCCTCTAGAGCCGCGCGCCATAGACGGCCTTCGCCCTGCCATCGCGATAATAGTCAGGGATGGTGGCGATCAATGGGAATCCGCAGGCCTCGTACAATTTGTGTGCGGCTGTGTAGTCCGCGCCCGTCTCGGTCTCGATGAAGAGGTGCGAGGCGTTCTCAAGACGGGCGCGTTTCGCCGTCTCTTCCAGCAGCCGCCGCCCCGCGCCACGCCCCTGCGCGCGCGGGTGGGTGGCGATCCAGTAGAGATCGTAGCGGCGATCGGTGGCGGGGATCGGTCCCCAGATGGCGAAGGCGGCAGGGCCTTCGGCGTCGCTCGCCACCAGCAGGCGATAGCCGGAATGGAGCTCGCCTTCCTCGATCAGCTTTTCGAGAATCTCGGGGACGAAGGCGATTTCGTCGTCGCTGAAATTGCCGCAGGCGGCGGCGATGGCGGGGAGGGCGGTTTCGTCGCCCGGCAACGGGCGGTCGCGCAGCGCGAAGCTCATGCGGCGGCCCGGCGCTGGCCCGCCTTCACGATGCCATCGATGAGGTCGGGATAGGAGATGCCGTCCCGGAGCGCGGCCATGGCGAGGCCGGCATCGTCGCTTATGTCGGGGTTCACGTTGATGTCGATGACATAGGGCGTGCCGTCGGCAGCGATGCGGAAATCGACCCGCGCCCAACCGCCCAGATCGAACATCCGCCATACCTTCAGCGAGATGCGGCGCAGTTCGGCGGCGAGGGCCGGCTCGGCGGTCTCATCGATGAAGCGGCGATTGGTGTGTTTGTACTCGTCGCTGTCCTCGCGCCATTTGGCGGCGTAGTCGATGATCCGGTGCTTGCCTTCGGGAAAGCCGGTGAAATCCATCTCGGCTAGCGGCAGAACGCGGCCGCCTTCCGGCGTCTCGATCATCGCGACGTTGAACTCGCGCCCGGTGATGAACTCTTCGGCGAAGGTCTTGCCGCCGAACCTGGCCTCCCACTGGGCGGCGCGGGCCTCGACGGCGGCGCGGCCCGTCACCACGGCATCGTTGTCGAGGCCGAGCGAGGCATGTTCGGCGATGGCCTTCACGATATAGGGGCGGTCGTCCTTCAGGCCCATCCAGTGCGGGCCTTCGGCGTAGTGGGGCGTCGGGATGCCGGCCTCGGTGAGGAGGCGCTTGGCGATGATCTTGTCGGTGCCGGCCATCAGGCCGAACGTGCCGGAGCCTGCGAAGGGAATGCGCGCCGCCTCGTAGATGCCGGTCGCGACGAAGGCGAGACGGTCGGTGGCGAGGAAGCTCTCCACCATGTTGAAGACGAAGCCGGGCGGATCGGTGCGAAGGTCGTCCAGCACCTTCTGGAGATCGCCCTCGAATTTGCGGTGTTCGGCCTGCCAGCCCAGCCGGTTCAGCACGGCGGTCAGCGAGGCGGCGATGGCGCCGGTGGAGTTGGCGGGGTCTTCTTCTTCGCCCGGCACGATGGCCGTGAAGATGAGGCAGCGGCGGCTCATGCCGCGGCCCTGGCGTGGCGGGCGGCGAGCTGGGGGTGGCGGGCGAGGAAGGCACCGGTGATCGCCTCGATGAGATCGCGGTAGCGCCAGCCGGCGAAATTCGACAGGAAGACGAGGTCTGAATAGTCGGGATGCAGCCCGGCGAGCGGGTTCACCTCGATGAAATGCGGCTGGCCGTTGGCGTCGGACTTCACGTCGGCGCGGCCGCCGTCGCGGCAGCGCAAGGATCGCCAGCCGGCCAAAGCGACCTCGCCGGCGGCGACAGCCTCGGGGTCGGCGACCAGCTCGTAGCCGATCTTGCCTTCCCAGTGCTGCTTGTTGTCGTAGCCGTAGCCATTGGCGGTGGCGGCTTCCTCGAAGATCACCTCCATCACGCCGATGACCCGGGCGGCCTGACCTTCGCCGACGATGCCGACGGTGAACTCGCGCCCGGGCAGGTAGGTTTCGACGATCACGGGCTGGTGGAACTGGCGGATGAGATCAGCGGTCACCTTCTCCAGATCGGCAAGGTTCAGCGCCTTGGAGGCCGGGCCGACGCCTTTGCCCGAGCCCTCGGCGACGGGCTTGGCGAAGAGCGGGAAGGGCAGCGTCACGGCTTTCGCCTGCGCGGCGTCGGTCAGAAGCTCAAACCCGGCGGTCGGCACGCCGTCATGCATCAGCACCTTCTTGGCCATTGCCTTGTCGAGGGTGAGCGCCGTGGTGAGCGGGTCCGAAAACACATAGGGGATGGCATAGGCATCCAGCAGGCAGGGCACCTGAGCCTCACGGCCAAGGCCGGAGACGCCTTCGCAGATATTGAAGACGAAATCCCAACGCGCCCCGCCGACCAGTTTCTCGGCCAGCTTCTTCACATGGCCGATACGCTCGACGTGAAAGCCGAGGCTGGTCAGCGCCGTCTCAAGGCCTTCGATGGTGCGCGGGCTGTCGAACTCGGCGGTCTCTTCCTCGCCGAAGCCCATGTCCAGATAGTCCTGGCGCAAATCGTATGTGAGGCCGACGCGCAGCATCGCGCCGCTATTCCGCCGCTGCGGGCAGGTCCACAGGCTTATCGGCGCCGATCGCCCCGTTGGGGTCGGTGTAGCGATAGCGGCCGTTCTCGTAATTGGTCAGCACCAGATCGTCGCCGTCGCGGCCGATCAC
>JAPUEF010000020.1 GCA_027492655.1 Alphaproteobacteria bacterium
CCGTCTCGTTGGGCGTCAAGCCGAGCGCCTCGCCCGGCGCGTACACCAGCGGGCCGGGGCGCGCAGCGGCGGCGCGTGTGGCGGCGTAGATCGTTTCGCGGAAAAAGATGTCGGGCTGGGTTTCGACCGTGTCGCGCCACGCCGCCTGCGCGGCGCGCACCGGCGCCGGCACCGATCCGAACGAGCCGTTGTTCAGGAACACGGCGTCCGGCTGCAGCAGAAAGTCGCGGCGGAGCGGGCGGCCGAAATCGGTCATCTCAGTCGAGTGCGAAGGTGAGGGCCTTCAGATAGGCCGTTTCGGGCAGATGCGGATGGACCGGATGGTCGGCATCGGCTCCGGCGCTGCGCAGCAGGCGGGCGGAGCGCTTCGCGGCATGGATGCCGGCGGCGACCTCGGTGTGGAAGCGCTCCGGGTCGATATGGTGCGAACACGAGCCGAGCAGCAGGATGCCGCCGGGTTCGACCGCGCCGGCGGCGGCACGGGCGAGCTTGCGGTAGGCGCGGGCCGCAGGCTCGATGTCCTTGCGCGATTTGGCGAAGGCGGGCGGGTCGGCGATGACGACGCCGAAGCGCACGCCCTGCGCCGCCATGTCGTCCAGCGCCTCGAACGCATCGGCTTTGCGAAGGCTCAGACGATCGGCGAAGCCGCTGGCCTCGGCGGCGCGGCCGGCGAGGGTGAGGGCCTTTTCGGAGGCGTCGATGCACATCGCTTCGCTCGCGCCCGCCGCCAGCCCGGCCAGCGCGAAGCCGCCGGCATGGCTGAACACGTCGAGCACGCTCGTGCCTCTGGCGAAACGTGCGGCGAAGGCGCGATTGGCGCGCTGGTCGTAGAACCAGCCGGTCTTCTGCCCCGTCATGGGATCGCAGATGAAGGTCGCGCCGTTCTCCTGGAAGGAGATCTCGCCGGGCTCCTCGCCGAAGGCGAGCTTCGTTTCCGAGGTCAGGCCCTCCATGGTGCGGCCGTGGAAATCGTTGCGGAGGACGATGGCGCGCGGCGCGAAGACCTCGCGGATCGCGGCGACGATCTCCGCCGTACGGGTATCCATGCCGAGCGCGCCCATCTGAACGCAGATGATGTCGCCATAGCGATCGACGATCAGGCCGGGCAGGCCGTCGGCTTCGGCATGGACGACCCGGTAGAAGGGCGTCGCGAACAGGCGGGCGCGCAAGGCGTCGGCGCTGCGCAGCTTGCCCGCGAAGAAGGCGGCGTCGAGTCGGAGGTTTTCCTCGGGGCTGACGAGGCGCGCGGCGATGAGCGTGCGAGGATTGAAGATCGCGGTTCCCAGCGGCTTCCCGTCATCCAGCACGACGTTCACGGCGGCGCCGGGCTCAAGTTTCTTCACCTCGGCATCGACGACGATTTCGTTGGAGAACAGCCAGGGCGAGCCGGCGCGGGCGCGCTTGCCCTCTTTGGGTTTGATCTTGAGGGTCGGAAGGATGAGAGCCATGGCCGGCTTCTAGAGGTTTTTCCCGTGCGATGGAATCGGAACGCGCGGCGCTTGACGCAGATGCGCATGTATCCGATTAATGCATTATAGTCTTATCGGAAATTCCAATGGACCGCCTGCCGACCCTGCGTCAGCTGCAGCACTTCATCGCGCTGACGGAGCATCTGCATTTCGGCAAGGCCGCCGCTGCGGTGCACGTCACCCAATCGACGCTGAGCGCCAGCCTGAAAGAACTGGAGACCATTCTGGGCGCGCCGTTGGTCGACCGCACCAAGCGGTCGGTGGTGTTGACGCCGCTGGGCATCGAGATCGCCGGGCGCGCCCGGGCGCTGCTGGCCGAGGCGGAGGATCTGGCGCAGACGGCGCGGGCGACGCGCGCGCCGCTCTCCGGCGCGATCCGGCTGGGCATCATTCCAACGGTCGGGCCGTTCGTGCTGCCGCAGGCGCTGCCGCAGCTTCGCCGGAAATTTCCGGTGCTGCAGCTGTTTCTGGTGGAAGACCTGACGGAGCGGCTGATCATGTCGCTGCGCGACGGCGCGCTGGACGTGGCGATGATCGCGCTGCCGTTCGACACGCCGGGGCTGGAGACCTATCCGCTGATCGAGGATGCGTTCGTGGTCGCGGCGCCCAGGAACCATGCGCTGATGAAAGCGAAAACGGTGTCGAGCGAGGATGTGCAGGCCGAGAAGCTGATCCTGCTGCGCGATGGGCATTGTCTGCGCGATCATGCGCTGTCAGCCTGCGGGGTGCGCGCGGCGCGTCATGGCGACGGCTTCGAGGCGACCAGCCTGATGACCCTGGTGCAGATGGTGGATAACGGTCTGGGCGTCACGCTGCTGCCCCAGATGGCGGTGGAGAAGGGTCTGCTGAAAGGCACGGGCCTCGCGGCCCGGCCGCTGGAGAAGCAGGCGCCCTCGCGCGAGATCGCGCTGGTGTGGCGCAAGGGCACGCTGCGCAAGCGCGAGTTCGAGCTGCTGGGCAAGGAGCTGAAGGCGCTGATGCGCTGAACGGCCGATAAAAGCGACGACAGGGAAACGCCAGATGAGCGGCATGTATCGATTGTTCGGCGTCGAAATGTCGCCCTATTCGGTGAAGGTGCGATCCTATCTCCGCTACAAGCGGATTCCGCATCAATGGGTGGTGCGGGGGGCGGCGGTGCAAAGCGAATTTCAGTCGCTGGCCAAGCTGCCGCTGATCCCGATGCTGGTGACGCCCGATGGCGAGGCGATTCAGGATTCGACGCCGCTCATCGAGGAGATGGAGCGGCGGCACCCTGAGCCCGCGCTCAACCCGCCCGATGTTCCGCGCGCTTTTCTGTCGGCGCTGATCGAGGAATATGCCGACGAGTGGGGCAACAAGGCGATGTTCCACTATCGCTGGAGCTACGACGCCGACGCGCTGTCGGCTTCGCGCCGGATCGCGCAGGCGATACTGGGCCAGGATGCGCGCGAGAACGAGCTGCTGCAGGCGGCGGAAGGCGTGCGCCAGCGTATGACGCCGCGCCTCGCTCTGGTCGGCAGCCATGACGGCACGCGCGACATCATCGAAGGCTCGTTTCGCCGCCAGCTGGAGATCGTGGAGGCGCATCTGACGTTCCGGCCGTTCCTGTTCGGCGGGCGGCCGTGCCTCGCCGATCTCGGCCTGGCGTCGCAGCTTTACGAGACATCGCTGGACCCGACGCCGGCCTCGCTGATGCAGTATTTCCCGCTGACCCTCGCCTATGTGGCGCGCATGATCTCGCCCGTCGCGGCGGGGGATTTCGAAAGCTGGGAAACGCTCAGTCCGACGCTGACGCCGTTGCTGCAGAACGAGGTGGGCCGGCGTTATCTGCCCTGGGCGGCTGCGAATATGGCGGCGAGCGCTGCGGGAAAATCCAGCCTGTCGGTGACGTTCGGCGGCGCGAAATTCACGCAGACGCCGCAGAAATACCATGTCCGCTCGCTGACGGAGATCCGCGCCAAGGCCAAAGCCGCCCTGGATGTTGCGCCGGAGCTTGAGGCGCTGCTGCGCGATGTCGGCTGTCTTGAAGGACTGACCGCCTAAGTCAGCATCGGGACCGGCGCTTTGGGCAGCGTCGCCCATTGCTCGGGGTCGTGGCCTGCGATGATGCGCGCGCCGCTGTCTTCCATCGCCTTCAGCCGGCGGATCGAGCGGCGCTGTTCCTCGGGGTCGTGGCCGAAGCCCGGCAGTTTCAGATCGGTCAGCGTCTTGTGGAAATAGCAGCAATCGCCCGCGAGCACGGTATCGCCGCCGTCGCAGGCGAGCTTCAGCGACTGATGGCCGGCGGTGTGGCCGTAGGTCGGCAGCAGGACGACGCGGCCATCGCCGAAAAGGTCGAGCTCGCCATCGACCAGGCGCAGGTCGCGGCCGTCGAGCATGGTGTTGGGATCGAAGCCCTCGGCGACCGGAGCAGCGCGCGCCGCTTCAACTTCGGGACGCTGCACCACGATCTGCGCATTGGGCAGCAGCGCGTTGCCGGCGCAGTGATCGAAATGGAGATGGCTGTTCACGACATAGTCGATGCTGGCCGCTTCGACGCCGATCGCCGCGAGCTGTTTGTCGATGTCGGCTTCGGCGGGCAGGTCGGGGGTGAAGACCCCGGCCAGGACGTCGCCGATCGCCGCCCTGGGGTCGGTGCGCAGCAGGCCCGGCATGCCGGTATCGAAGACGACGCGCCCTTTGGGATGGTCGATGAAGTAGGCCGGCACCGGCACCTTCATCATGCCTTCCGCACCGTCGATGAAGGCGATCGCAGGCGCGCTGAGCCACCCGCATTCCAGCGCATAGACCTTCATGGCGTTCCCCGTTTGCCCGTTTTCCTGCGTCAGGTTATGCGAGGGGCATGAACTTCGCGAGCGACAATACGGCCGGCGTCCACCCCAGGGTGCTGGCGGCGATAGCGGCGGCATCCGACGGCGTGGCTCCGTCCTACGGCGTCGATCCGTGGTCGGCGCGGATGACCGAAGCGCTGGGGGCGTGGTTCGAACGCGAGGTCGCGGTCTTTCCGGTGGCGACCGGCGGGGCGGCCAATGCGCTGGCGCTGGCGCAGATCGCGCCGCCCTGGAGCGCCGTCTTCTGCCACCGCGAAAGCCACATCCAGGTCGATGAATGCGGCGCGCCGGAATTCTATACCGGCGGCGCGAAGCTGGCGCCGCTGGGGCGGCCGGGCTGCAAGCTGACCCCGGACGAAATCGTTGCGGGGCTGGCCGAACATCCACGCGGCGTCGTCCACCGGGTTCAGCCGGGCGCGGTGTCGATCACCAACGCGACCGAATGCGGCCTCGTCTACGACCCTGCCGATGTCGCCGGGATTGCGGACGTCACGCGCGACGCCGGGCTGAAACTGCACATGGACGGGGCGCGTTTCGCGAACGCGCTGGCGACGCTGGGCTGTACGCCGGCTGACCTCACCTGGCGGGCGGGCGTCGATGTGCTTTCGCTCGGCTTCACCAAGACCGGCGCGCTGGCCGCCGAGGCCGTGGTTTTCTTCGACAAGACTCTGGCCGCCGATTTCGCTTACCGCCGCAAGCGCGGCGGCCATCTGTTCTCGAAGTCGCGCTTCTTCGCGGCGCAGTTCGCAGCGATGATCGAGGGCGATCTCTGGCGCGATCTGGCGGGCGCGGCCAATGCCGCCGCGACGGCGCTGGGCGAAGGCGCGGCGGCGGCCGGTTTCGCGCCCGCTTTCCCGGTGCAGGCGAACGAGGTGTTCCTGGACCTTCCGGTCAGCGTCGCCGCGTCGTTGCGGGACGCCGGGGCGCAGTTCTTTCCCTGGACGCCGGAGACCGGCGAAAGCTGCCTCTACCGCTTTGTCTGCTCGTTTGCGACCACGCGTGAGGAGGTCGAGGCGTTTACAAATCGTCTCAAATTGTCGGCGCGGCGAAGCTGATTGCTCAATTTACGCGATTTACGCTGGATCCGAAGCTTGGGATGAGCATGGATCGATGGCGCCGATCGACGATGAGATCGACGAGGCTGCGATGGCGGAAGCCGACGCCGCGCTGAAAGCGCTGGCGGCGGAATATCCGGCCTATGCCGCTGTGGATGTCGCGCAGATGGAGGCCATGCATGCCGCGCTGGCGAACAGAGGCGGCGCTGACTCCGAACTTATCGCCGAACTTCACGGTGTTGCGCACAATATCAAAGGACAGGGCGCAGCTTTTGGCTATGACCTCATGACCGTGCTGGGCGGAGCGCTTTGCGCCCTCACGCGCGACCGCCCCACGCTCGACAGCACAGCGCTCGCGCGGATCGGCGTGCTGGTGGATGCCTGCCGGGCGGTGATCGAACAGCGCCTGGTCGGCGGCGGCGGCGCGGAGGGGGCTGAAATCTCGGCAGCGCTCGGGCTCGCGCGTTCGGCGGCGTAGGCTTAACCCGCCCTTCAGGGTTGTATCGCACTCTGGCTTCAAGCCGTCCGCCCGGGCGGTTATCCGTCTTTGGAGCCGTCGCGCCGCCGCATGCGCCCGTTGAACCCGCCCCGCGACCGCAGCAATCCCCGGCGCATTTCGCAGAAAGAAGCGCATCTCATCGCGACCCGGCATGAGATGCTGTACGCGGGCCGGATGGGCGGGGCGCGGGCCTCGTTCGCCTTTTGCGATCTTTCCGGCGCCGATCTGTCGGGCCGCGCGCTGAACGACGCGGATTTCACCGGCGCGATCCTGGCCGAGGTGAATTTCGAGCGGGCCAGACTGGAAAATGCGGTCTTCTTCGGCGCGGATCTGCGCCGCACCAACCTCAAATGCGCCGCGATGCGGCGGGCCGATCTGCGCGGCGCATCGCTCCGCGGCGCCGATCTGACCGGCGCCGATCTGTTTGAATGCGATCTGCGCGAGGGCGTCATCGCCGAACGCGATCGTCTCAACGGCATCAGGCTGCTCAGCCACGACGCAACGCCCACCGACATGCCGGGCGCGGTGCTGGCGAAGGTCAATCTGGAACGGGCGCGCATGTCGGGGGCGGTGGCGGCGCAGGCCGATTTCTCCGGCGCCGTGATGCGCGGCGTGAAGCTGGTGCGCGCCAATCTGCGCAACGCCAATCTGTCGGACGCGATTCTGGAGAACGCCGATCTGTCGGGGGCGGACCTTTCGGGCGCGAATCTGACGGGCGCGGTGATGACCGGGGCGATCGTCCTCCATACCCAGACCAAAGGCGCGGACATGACGGGCGTCATCACCGACGCGCCGTGCGGCATCTCGCCGGCCGATCTGCCCGAGCCCATACAGGTCATCCTGAAGCGTCACGCCGAATGGGTGGAAAGCCAGGGCGTGCGCGGCAAGCCCGCTTCGCTGGCCGATGTCGATCTGCGCACCGTCGCGGGGCTGGCGCGCTATGATCTCACGGCGTTGCTGGCGCCAAGGGCGACGTTCTACGACGCGCAACTGGAAGGGGTGCGACTGCAAGGTGCGCAGCTGATGGGCGCGGATCTGCGCGGCGCGCGGCTGAAGGGCGCAGACCTGCGCGGCATCAACCTGAAGGAAGCGCGGCTCGCGGGCGCGGATCTGCGCGACGCCAATCTGGGGCCGTTGCTGATTTCCGGCGATCGGCTGATGCCGACGCAGCTGGCCAAGGCGAATCTGCGCAACGCCGATCTGCGTGGCGCAGATCTCAATCACGCGTCGCTCTGCGAGGCCGATGCGTCGTTCGCGAATTTCGGCGGCGCGAATCTGAGGCGCACCGACTTCACGCGGGCGGTGCTTGAAGGCGCGGCGCTGGTCCGCGACCAGTTGCGTGAAACCCTGATCGAAGGCTGTTCGGGCCTGCGCGCGACCGGGTGACGCCCGCAGCTAGATAACGCCTGCCCCAAAGGCGATGAACGCGAACGCGGCGATCATCAGCGGCCAGGCGACGAGCGGCCCGACCGCCGCCGCCATGATGGAATTGCGCGGCCGCCAGCCGAAGCCGTGCGCCAGGCTGGCTGCGATGCCGATGAGCAGAAGCGGCATGACGGCCTGGGTCAGCAACGCATCGCCTCGCATCAGCAGGCTGGGAAAGAACGCGAGAACGATCAGCAACGCGCCGGCGAGCGCCAGAGAGGCGACGCGCGCGACGCCGAAGAACGGCGGGCGTCCGTAAGGGGGCTTGGGCAACGACGCGCTGTGGCCGTGATCGCTCATCTCCGTCGCTCCCGGTTGCGTGCGCCGCTGCGCTTCTCTTCCACTGTCCATGATGATTTAGGAGCGATGCGCGCGCGCGCCAGTGACGAAACTGACGCGCGACATTCTGCCATGCTCCATTCCGTCGCAGCCGACGTTGCGTCAAACGAAAAGGGCGCATGGAGTCCACCATGCGCCCAAGCCTTAAAGGGGCTTTCGTGAAGCGCCGCGCTTACGCGGCTTTGGCTTCGATGGTGGCCGCAGCGGCGCCGGCGCCGATCTCGACACGGCGCGGCTTCTTCGCGTCGGGAATGACACGCTTCAGCTCGATATGAAGCAGGCCGTGCTCCAGCTTCGCGCCCGTCACTTCCACATGATCGGCAAGCTGGAAGCGGCGCTCGAAGGTGCGGGCCGCGATGCCTTGGTGGAGATAGGACTTCTTGTCCTCTTCGCCGCGCTTACCGACGACGGTAAGCGCGCTTTCTTTGACCTCGATGTTTAGGTCGGCTTCCGCGAAGCCGGCGACCGCCATGGTGATGCGGTAGTCGTTCTCGCCGAGGCGCTCGATATTGTAGGGGGGATAGCTCTGACCCTGCGCGTCATTCGCGCCGTCGAGCATATTGAACAGTCGGTCGAAGCCGACGGTGGAACGGTACAGGGGAGACAGGTCGAAACGCATGAAAATCCTCCATTGAGCGATTTGCCGTGCGAACCGCCGCAATGGCCGGCTCGCGCAGTTGAAAGCCGCCCCCGACATCGGCGGGCGACACAATCGATGTATGGCGGGCGCGGCGGGCTTCAAGACCCGTGTGTCGGAAAAATGGCGCGCGGGATGTTCCGCGCGCCCTCAGGCGCTATTCGCGCGCATAGGCCGTGACGCGGCCGGATTCGACGCGGCACGAGCCGGAAATGCGGCGCGGCGCGCGGCGGGGATAGTCCGCCACCATGGTGAATTCGACATCGAAGGCGCGGCGGGCGCGAGGCACGACCTGATCGATGCTCTCGAAATAAAGCGACTGCGCCCCGCGCGCGCCCTCGCGGGCATCGGCTTCCAGCGCGCAGGCCTCGACAGCGTCGGCCGAGCCGTAGCCAGGCTTCCGGCCCTGATACTCATCGTCGGCCTGCAACTCCGCCATCGTGCCGTCGGAGATCAGCTCCGCCAGGATTTCGTCGGCATCGCCACTGTCGCGCCCACGATGCGCGGGCGCATTGCGGCCTTCCCGAATGCGGAACGCGCCGCGGCAGCCGCTATCGGTCCACACGCCGCCGGCGTCATACCCCCAGCTTTCGTTGAACGTGCAAGGCATGCTGGATTTCTGCTCTTCCAGCTCCACGCCGAAATGCGTGTCGGCGGGGCAGTAGGTGTATTTGTAGCCGGTGCTGGAGCATTCGAGCAGATAGTCGGCCATCGCGGGGCCGATGGGCAGGATCAGGATGGCGATCGCGAGCGGCGCGCGCAGGATTTTCATCGGTGTCAGGCCTTGAGAGATTTCGCGCGCTCGACGCCTTCCGCGATCATCCGGGCTGCGTCCTCGGGGCCGAGCCAATCGACGACCTTCACCCATTTGCCCTTTTCGAGATCCTTGTAGTGCTCGAAGAAGTGCTGGATCTGCTCGGTCAGGATGCTCGGCAGATCGCGATACGACCGCACCGCGCTGTAATAGGGATGGAGCTTGTCGACCGGGACGCAGAGGATTTTCTCGTCCACGCCCTTCTCGTCCTGCATCAGCAGCACGCCGACCGGACGGCAGCGCACCACGCAGCCCGAGACGACGGGCGAGGGCGCGACGAGCACGACATCGCAGGGGTCTCCGTCCTGCGACAGGGTCTGCGGGATGAAGCCGTAGTTGCAGGGATAGTACATCGCCGTATGCAGGAAGCGGTCGACGACCATCGCGCCCGAATCCTTGTCGATTTCATATTTCACCGGCGCCGCGCCCTGCGGAATTTCGATGAGGACATTGATGTCCCAGGGCGGGTTTTCGCCGGTTTCGATCTTGCTGATATCCATGAGGAACTCCTGTGGCGCTCTTCTAGCGTCCGGCGCGGATTGTCACCAGCGCCAGGCGAGATGGATCGCACCGAAGATGAAGAAGACGGCCATGACGATATAGATGAGCCGCGAGGCCAGCGGCTCGTGCACCATGATCCCGAAGACCCGGTGGACCAGATTGGCCAGGAACGCGCCCTCGTTGGGGTTTGCCGGCCCGGCCCGGAACTGTCCGTGGCGCAGCCAGCTTTCGGCATTGTCGAGCAGGCAGGAATCCCTGTTGAGCCGCCACTGAACGACAAGAAGCGTCAGAAAAACCAGATAGGCGATCAGGACGCCTTTCACCGGAATCAGCCATCCGATCGCGCCGAACGCCAGCGCCGCGTAGTGGACGGCGCGCAGACCCGCAATGAGGGTGTTCACGGGCGCAGGCCGAAAGCCGAGGGGCCGGCCCGGCGCAGCGGGGCGGCGAGATTGGCGAACTCCACAAGACGCGGCCGCGTCTCGCGCGGGTCGATGATGTCCTCGATCAGGAACGCCTCGGCGGTGCGGAAGGGCGAGCGGACCTGCTCCATGCGGGCGGTGATCCCGGCCAGCAGGGCGTCGGGATCGTCGCTGGCGGCGAGTTCGGACTTGAACGCGGCCTCGATGCCGCCCTCCATGGGCAACGATCCCCAGTCGCCGCTGGGCCAGGCGAAGCGGTAATGAAGGCGCGTGGCATTGGCGTTCGCCGCGCCGGCGACGCCGAAGCACTTCCGGATGAGGATCGAGCACCACGGCACGGTGGCCTGATAGACCGCCGCCAAGGCCCGGCTGCCATGCCGGATCGTCGCCGCCGCCTCGGCCGCTACGCCCACCACGAAGCCGGGATTATCCACGAAATTCACCACCGGCAGGTGGAAGGTCTCGGCCATGTCGAGGAAGCGGATCAGCTTGTGGCTCGCGTCGGCGGTCCAGCCGCCTCCGTAAAAATAAGGGTCGTTGGCGATGACTGCGACCGGCCAGCCATCGATGCGAGCGAGGCCGGTGATGGCCGAACGGCCGTTAAACCTGCCGATCTCGAAGAAGCTGCCGCGGTCCACGCAGGCCTCGATGATCTGGCGCATCTTGTAGACCTGCCGCCGGTTGCGCGGCACGATCGACAGCAGCTTCTCCTCCCGGCGCTCGGGGTCGTCGTCGGGCGGCACGCGTGCCGGCACCTCGTGAACCGACGAAGGCAGGTAGGAGAGAAAGCGGCGCGCACGCGCGAACGCATCGTCCTCGCTGGCCGCTTCGTCGTCGATGGAGCCGTTACGGGTGTGGATTTTCGATCCGCCCAGCGTCTCCTTGTCCACATCCTCGCCCAGCCGCTTCACCACCGGTGGCCCCGCCGCGAAGAGCGACGAGACGCCTTCGACCATCACCGAGTAATGCGAAGTGACGGCCCGCGCGGCGCCGAGCCCCGCCGTGGGGCCGAGAGCGAGCGCGACCACAGGCACGGTCGCCAGATTGGCGACGACGTGATCCCAGCCCGGATTGGCCGGGATATAGGTGCGGGCATCGGTATCCAGAGATTTTACCGATCCGCCGCCGCCGGTGCCGTCGATCAGGCGGATGATGGGCAGGCGCAGCTCGCGCGCCATCTGTTCGGCGATCACCTGCTTCTGCCAGATGGCGGCGTCGGCAGCTCCGCCGCGCACCGTAAAATCGTCGCCCTGGATCACCACGGGCCTGCCGTTCACCGCAGCCCGGCCGAGCACGGTGTTGGCTGGCGAGAGCGAAACCAGATTGCCGTCCGCGTCGTAGGTCGCCTTGCCCGACAGCGATCCGATCTCGCGGAACGTGCCGGTGTCGGCCAGGCGGTCGATGCGCTCGCGCACCGTCAGCTTGCCCTGCGCATGCTGGCGCGCGACTTTTTCCGCGCCGCCCATTTCGCGGGTCATCGCAGCGCGGCGGGCGATCTCGTCGATCTCGGGCTGCCAGCTCATCTCAGGTGAGCGTGACGGCGCAGCGGCGGTTGGAGACGGCGACATCGCCCGTCACGCCCGGCACCAGCGGGTCGGCGGGGCCGCCGCCGACCGCGGTGATCGCGTCAGCCGGCACGCCCAGCTTCACCAGATCGGCCTTGGTGCGGTCGGCGCGTTTCTGCGTCAGCTCGATATTGGCCGCGACATCGCCGGATGCGTGATCGCTGAAGCATTCCACGGCCACCGTCTTGAACGCGCCGTCCTTGTAGGCGTCGGCGATCACCTCCAGGACGTCCTTGCCGTCGGACGGGATACGAGCATCGCCCCGGTCGAAGAAGACGGGATAGCTGCCCGACGGCTTCAGCTTCACATGGTTTGCGCAGGCCGCCGCCGCAAGGCAGGCGGAGCCGATGACGAGCGCGTTCAGCCATTTCATGGTGGTGCCCTTGCCGATGTGAGATCAGGTCAGTTCGACGACGCAGCGCCGGTTCGAGACCGCCGTCTCCGGCGCGGCGTCCGGCACCAGCGGATCGGAGAAGCCGAGGCCGACGGCCGTGACCGCCGCGTCCGGTACGCCGTAGCGGACCAGTTCGGTCTTGATGCGCCGGGCGCGGTCTTCGGTCAGCGGCACGTTGATGGCCTGGGATGCGACATTGTCGCTGTGGCATTCCACCTTGATCGCGGCGTAGCCGATACGCAGGTAAATCTCGGCGATCTGCGGCAGCAGCGACTGCGCGTCTTCGGGAATTTGCGGGCCGGCATGATCGAAGAAGATCGTGAAGGTCCGCGCCGGCTTCATGTCCGGCGGCGGCAGAGTCGGGGCAGGCGCCTCGGACGGTTCGGGCGGCGGCGGTGCGATGTCGGCGGCGGCGACCGATCCGAACGCAAAGATGGCGGCAAACAAGACGAAACGCATGGAATCCCCCGATCAAGGCAGTGAGCCTAGAGCTTCGATGCGTCCTGGAAAAGCGGGCAGAGGTTAACCCCAGAGGGCGCCGATCCGGGCGAAGTTCTGACGTGCCGTCTCCATGCGGTTCTTCAGCCGCTTGCGGGCCGCGCTGCCCTCCAGCAGGCCGTCCTCAGCCCGATCGATGGCGAGGCCCAGGAACAGCCAAAGCAGCAGGCGCGTGTTGCCGACATAGGGCTCGCGCACGAAGCCGCGCATTTCGGTCTCCAGCCGCGTCAGGTGATAGCGGGCCTGCTTCACGGCGTCGGTCACGTCGCGGTCCGCTCCGGCGACCTGCGCCGCCCGGACGTCGAGCGTCGCGGCCTGCACCATCAGGCGGGCGTGGCAGAGATAACGGTGGCACTCCTCGCGCAGGATCGCCTGACTGCGTTCCTCGTCGGCGGCATCCATCAGCTTCGCGAAGATCGCCTCGGCGTCTTCCAGCGCGTCGAGCGCCTTCTCCTGGCGCAGCTGCGCTTCGCCGATCCGGTCGTCGGCGATGTTGAACGGGCTGCCGATATCGGCGGGCGGCCGGGTGACGGTCTCCTCGATCGAGCCGCGACCGTGCAGGCGCGCCTCCTCGGGGCGCAGATCGAGGTCGAAGGCGAAGGCCCGCTCCAAGGCTTCGAAATAGGCCGGCATATGCAGCGCCGAGCGGAAGACATGCAGACAAAAGGCCTCGCGAATGTCCTTCGCGCTGGTCGTCGAATCCCAGGCGAGCCGGGCGAACGCCCAGACATTCAGGTTCGGCGCGGTCAGCGGCATCGAGCCGGTCGCCAGCGCGCCGACGGCGGCCGCGCCGTTCGCGGCATAGAAGGCGAGGTCGCGGCGCATGACATCGATCATCGGCGGCGCGACCACTTTGAAGAGGATCGCATCGAGCCAGTATTCAAAGACGCGCGCCCGGCCATCGAACAGCGCGGCGTTGGCGCGCCAGAGATCGGGATATTTCGCGTTCACCGGATGGTCGGCGTCGATGGATTTGGCATAACAGCGCAGGCGCGGCGCGAAGGTCAGCGCGACATTCGCGGCCGGGGCGACGGCGGGCGGCGCTTCGGTGTCGTGATAGGAAAGATAGGCGAGCTGTGCCTCCGGGGCGATTTCAGCGAGCGCCCCGGCGACCGCGTTGACGGCGATCATCGCCTGGTCGGAGGCCGAATGGCCGTTCGCCGCAGCGTTCTCGCACCAGCCGCCGTCGGGCAGGTCGTCGTGCCAGAGGTGATACACGTCGAAGCCGGGATTGGCGGTGAACCAGGCCTTGGCGTTCGCCTTCACAGTGGCCAACGCGCCGTCATCCAGCGCATTCAGATTGTAGCGGGCATCGCGTGCGCCCCCGCGTACCGGAAAGCGTTCCGGGTGGGCGGCGAAATCGGACCGGGGCAGGAGCGCGGGGAGGCCGTGGCCGCCCAGCTCCAGCGTCATTCCATAGGAGCGGGCGAGGGCGACGGCCTCGTCGCGCCCGGCCTGCCATTGCCGCGCCGGGATCGCTCCCAGCCCGGCGCCGTGCTCGTCGATATGGAAGAAAATGGTGTTGAGGCGGTTGCGCGCCGCCCAGCGGATCCACGCGGTCGCGTCGGCCATGAAGGCATGATGGCCGAGAATGAGGCTGCGGCCTTTCAGCGCCGGCGCCTGACGGCCGCGCGCGGCGGGCAATTCATCGGGCGTTTCCGGCACGACCGTCATGTCGTCGCCGGGGGCGGGCCAGGCGAAGCCCAGCGCTTCGAGAAGATCGAAGGCGGCGTGCAGCGCACCCTGCGGGCCGTCGGCATCGATGCGCACCGTGCCGCTTGCGTGAGTCCAGGTGAAGCCTTCACCGCCCGGTTTGGAGGCGTGACAAATGGTGACGTGGCCGCGCCGCGCTGCTTCGGGCAGCTTCTCAAGGTGAAAGGTCAGTTCTGCGGCTGCCGCTTGGGTGATCGTATCGGCTGGCTGGAGCTCAATGTGGGTGGGCATTCGACATCTCGGAAGCGCGGGCGCGACTCGCCCGTCAGATTATGGGCGGTCTTATGAAGCATGGGCGTAGCCTGATTTGCAGTCTTGCGCTTGCGGGCGTGGTGTGCGGCGCGGCGCTGGCGGAAGCCGACCCTTGTGCTGAGACAATCTGCCGCCCGTCCAAGATCGTTCTCCTCACCATCCCCTCGTCAGGCGTCGCTGTGGTCATGGCGGAGAAAGCTCCTATCGTCGATTCCGAAGGCAAGCTGATGATCCTGCCCGGCGAGGTGCTGGTGTTGCGTTTCGAAGCGGATGCAGCCGGGGCCGGACGTCTGACAGTTATCGAGGACCGGACGCCGCCTCCGGTCGACACATATACGCCGCCGGGAGGAACCGAGGCGCTTCCGCTTTATTCCAGCGACATCACGGTGATGGAGGACATGGCGGTGCCTATGAAGGGTCTGCCGCCAAACTCGATCATCATGACCTACGGCCAGATGCCGGGAAAGCCGGACACGGTTCTCACCATTTCGCACAATGTCGGCGGCATGCTCGCCTACAAGGCGTTGGCGGGTTTCTGGTCCGAGAAAGGCTATGGCTTCAAGGAGACCTCGACCTGCACAGTCATCTCGGAGAAATTCGGCGTCGAACACTGGCCTCAGCCGATCGGGCCGATGATCCTGACGGATTTTGTGCGCGAGGCCGAAGGCGACATGCGGTGCGAATGAAGACGGCGACAGACAGCCGCGCTTTCCTGCGCTAAAATGGCCCTCTGACCGGCCGGGCAGAGCCGTTTTGGGAGGACATCTATGAGCCAGGAATTGATCGCCGAAATCACCGCGGGACTCGCCAAGGTCATCGGCGAGAATTCCGGGTTCGGTTCGGTGCTGAAGTTCGATTACGAAGGTGCGGGCGTGACGCGGGTGGACGGCAAGAACGTGCCGAACAGCGTGACGAACGTGGACGGTCCGGCGGATTGCACGATCGTCATTTCGGCCGAGAACCTGATGAAGATGTTCAAGCGCGAGCTCGACCCGACCAGGGCCTTCATGCAGGGCAAGATGAAGGTGAACGGCGATATGTCGGTCGCCATGAAGCTCGGGCCGATTCTGCAGAAGGCGGCGGCCGCCGCCGGCATCTGACGCTTGCGCCTCACGGAAATCCCCCAGAACCCGGCGCCGCCCGGCTGGACGCTGCATGAGGTGGCGGCAGCGGATGGCGTGAAGCTGCGCGCCGCCGTGTGGCCCGCGACGACGGCGCAGCCGCGCGGCACGATGGTGGTGTGCACCGGGCGCACCGAATTCATCGAAAAATATTTCGAGTTCATCGGCGAGGTTCTGGCACGCGGCTTCGCCGTCGTGTGCTTCGACTGGCGCGGGCAGGGGCTTTCGCAGCGCATCGCCGCAGATCGCACCGCCGGACATGTGCACCGTTTCGACGATTACGATCTCGATCTCGACGCCGTCGTCGCGCAGCTGCTGCCGGGTTCGCCGCAGCCGCATGTCCTGTTCGGCCATTCGATGGGCGGGCATATCGCGCTGCGCTATCTCGCGGCGCGGCCGGATGTGTTCCAGCGCGCCTTTCTGTCCGCGCCGATGCTGAAGGCGTGGATGCCGGCGCTGCTGCGTCTCGCCTCGACGCCGCTGGCGTGGGCGATGCGCTGGCTCGGCCGGGGCGAGGGCTTCACCCCGGGTGGCAAGGGCAATGACGGTCTGGCGACGCCGTTCGAGCAGAACCAGGTCACGTCGGATCGCGGGCGCTACGACCGCAACAATGCGATCCTGCGGGCCGACCCCGAGCTTGCGATCTGCGGCCCGACCTGGGGCTGGGTTGGCGAGGCTTTCGCCTCGATGCGGGCGCTGCGGCGCAAATCGTTCGGCGCGCGGATCAAATGCCCTCTGCTGATCGTCGGCGCGGCGCATGACCGCATCGTCAATCAAGGCCCCGACGTCACGCTGATCCGCAACGTTCGCAGCGGGCTTTTCCTCCTGTTCTCCGATGCCCGGCACGAACTGGTGCAGGAGCGCGACGAGGTGCGGGAGGTTTTCTGGAAAGCAGCGGACGCTTTTCTGGACGCGGCATGATCCGCAAGATTCTCATCGGGACGGTGCTCGTCGGGCTGGCGCTGCTGGGCTGGGCGGTGTTGATCGAGCCGGGCCGACTGGTGGTTCGCGACTACGCCATCGCGCTGAAAGATTGGCCGCGCGAATTGTCCGGTTATCAGATCGCCTTCTTGACCGACCTGCATGTCGGCAGTCCGCATATCGATCTGGAGAAGCTAGATCGTATTGTTGAGGAGACCAACGCTTTGGAGGCGGACCTCGTTCTTCTGGGCGGCGATTATGTGGTAGACGACGTGCTGGGCGGCGAGAAGATCACCATCGAGAAGATCGCCCCGGCCCTGGGGCGTTTGCGGGCGCGCGACGGCGTTTATGCCGTTATCGGCAATCACGACAATTGGAATGACGGCGCGCATATCTCAGCCGTGATCGAGGCTGTCGGCATTCCGGTTCTCGAAGACCGTTCGGTACGTGTCGAGACGCCCAACGGCGCGTTCTGGCTGGCCGGCGTTTCTGACTTTCTGACCGCCCGGCACGATGTCGCCAAGGCGCTGATGGGCACGGGCACGCCGTTGATCGTTCTGACGCACGGTCCGGACGTGTTTCCCGACCTGCCGGATGGCGTTGTGCTCGGCCTCGCCGGCCATACGCATGGCGGGCAGGTCTATGTGCCGTTCTTTGGGCGGCCTGTCGTGCCGTCGATCTATGGCCAGCGTTTCGTGAAAGGCGTAATCCGGGAAGGCGCGCGGACCTATTTTGTCGGCTCGGGGATCGGAACGAGCATGTGGCCGGTCCGTTTCATGACGCCGCCGGAGATCAGCGTGCTGACGCTGCAGACTGCCGATTAGGCGGCAGCGGACTTCAGCAGTTTCAGCAGTTCGGCGTGGAGGCGCTCGTCGCCGCTCGCGATCACCTGACCGCCATCCTGTGCGTCTCCGCCGGTCCATGAGGTGACGATGCCGCCCGCGCCTTCGACGATGGGAATGAGCGCCTGGATGTCCCAGGGCTGAAGCGCGCTTTCGATCACTGCGTCCATGAAGCCCATCGCCAGCAGGCCATAGGCGTAGCAGTCGCCGCCGAAGCGCGACATGCGCGCCCTGGCGTCGATCGTGCGGAAGGCTTTATGTTCGGCGTCGGTGAAATAGCTCCACGGATGGGTGGACGAGATCACGGCATCCTTCACTTTAGGACAGGGCCGTGTCTTCAGCCGCGTGACGCCGCCTTTCGCATGAAGTTCGGCGCGGCCGCTAAAGCCGATCCAGCGCTCGCCCGTGAAGGGCTGATCGAGCACGCCCAGCACCGGCCCGCCGCCGTCGTTCAGCGCGATCAGCGTCCCCCATTGAGGGCCGCCGGTGATGAAGGCGCGGGTGCCGTCGATGGGATCGAGCACCCAGGTGAGCGGCGATTTGCCGGGCTCGTGTCCGTGCTCCTCGCCCAGAATGCCGTGCTCGGGATACTCGGCCGCGATCAACGCACGTATCGCCGTTTCGGCATCGCGGTCGGCGGCGGTGACGGGGTCGAAAGCCTGGCCTTTCGCACCGCCCTTGTCATCGACCGCAAGGCCGCTGCGGAAATAGGGCATGATCGCCGCGCCGCTGGCGTCGGCCAGGCGGTGGGCGAAGGCGGCGAGGGCGTTGAGATCGGTGGACATGCGGGCATATCGCGCGAGGATGCGGCGGCGCGCAAGATTGCTGGCGGCACGGGCGGGCGCTGTCTAGAACGATGCGGACAGAAGGAGACGACCATGAAGATGCTGATCGCTTTGATGCTGGCCGTTCTTTTAGGCGGCGCGGCGGCGGCTGAGCCGACGCGCTTTACCGTGACGGTCAGCGGCGAGGGGCCGGACGTCATCCTCATTCCGGGCCTTTCCTCGGCCCCGCATGTCTATGACGGTGTCCTCGCCGATCTGGAGAAGACGCACCGCGTCCACCGGATCCAGATCGCCGGTTTCGCCGGGCTGCCGGCCGGTCCGAACGCCGGGGGAAACATTCTCGACGGCGTGCGCGACGAGCTGATCGCCTATATCGCTGAAAACGAGCTGCAGAAGCCGGCATTGATCGGCCATTCGATGGGCGGGTTGCTGTCGCTGCTGGTCGCTGCGAAAGCACCCGATGCGGTCGGCCGTGTGATGGTGATCGATGCGCTGCCGTTCTTCACGCTGCTAATCAATCCGATGGCGACATCCGACATGGCCAGGCCTTTCGCGGAACAGGCGAAGGCGATGATGATGGCGCAGAGCGACGAGGTCTTCGCCCAGCGCCAGCGTCAAACGATGGCGAACCTCACCAAGACGCCGGACGGCGTCGAGACGGCGCTCGCGGATTCGCTCGCCAGCGACCGCGCCGTGGTCGCCGAGGCGATGGCCGAGGTGATGGTGCGCGATGCGCGTGCGGAAATCCCGGCGATCGCCGCGCCCGTAACCGTGCTTCAGGCTTACGACGCCGCCATGCCGATACCGAAGGAGGCCTATCTCGGCCTGTGGCAGACCGCCTACGCGCCGCTGAAGGGCGTGACGATCAAGGTCGTCGAGAACAGCTACCACTTCATCATGTGGGACCAGCCGCAGGCCTTAGCCGACGCGGTGACGGCATTCCTGGCGGACTGAACAAAAAAGGCCGCCCATCGGGCGGCCTTTCCGGTGGATCAGGCGTCCACTTTCTCGGCGCGTTTGCGCAGGTGCGGCACCAGCTGCTTCTTGCGCAGGCGGATCGACTTGGGCGTCACCTCCACCAGCTCGTCGGTGTCGATGTAAGCGATCGCCTGTTCCAATGTCATCACGCGGTGCGGAGTGAGGCGAACGGCCTCGTCCTTGCCAGCGGCGCGGAAGTTGGTGAGCTGCTTGGACTTCAGCGGGTTGACGTCCATGTCGTTGTCACGGGCGCTCTCGCCGATGATCATGCCCTGATAGAGCTTGGTGCCGGTGGTGACGAAGAGCGTGCCGCGCTCTTCCAGATACCAGAGCGCGTAGGTGACGGCCTCGCCGTCCTCAAGGCTGATGAGCACGCCGCGCGGGCGGCCTTCCATGGCGCCCTTGTAGGGGCCGTAATCCTTGAACACGCGGTTCATGATGCCGGTGCCGCGCGTGTCGGTGAGAAACTGGCCGTGATAGCCGATGAGGCCGCGCGAGGGGGCGTAGAAGGTGATGCGGGTCTTGCCTGCGCCGGTGGGGCGCATGTCGGTCATCTCGGCCTTGCGCAGCGCCATCTTCTCGATGACGACGCCGGTATAGGCGTCATCGACATCGACATAGACCTCTTCCATCGGCTCCATGCGCTCGCCGGTGGTCTCGTCGTTGCGAAACAGCACGCGCGGGCGCGAGATCGAGACCTCGAAACCTTCGCGGCGCATACTCTCGATGAGCACGCCGAGCTGGAGTTCGCCGCGGCCGGAAACCTCGAAGGCGTCCTTCGAGTCGCTTTCCTTCACCTTGATCGCCACGTTGCCTTCGGCCTCGCGGAAAAGGCGCTCGCGGATCACGCGGCTCTGCACCTTGTCGCCCTCGCGGCCGGCGAGGGGGCTGTCGTTCACGCCCACGGTGATCGAGATGGTCGGCGGATCGACCGGAATGGCGACCAGCGGCTCTTCCACCGTCACATCGCACAGCGTGTCGGCGACGGTGGCGCTGGTGAGGCCGGCGATCGAAACGATATCGCCGGCTTCGGCGCGGTCGATCGGCGCGCGGGCGAGGCCGCGGAAGGCGAGGATCTTAGTGATGCGGGCGGTTTCCACCTTCTCGCCCGCCGCGTTCAGCGCCTTGATGTTTTTGTTCGGAACGGCGACGCCGCTCTCGATGCGGCCGGTCAGGATGCGGCCGAGATAGGGATCGGACTGGATGGTCGTGACCAGCATCTTGAAGGGCTGATCGTCGGTGCCGAGGGCCGCCACCTTGGGAGCCGGCACGTAGCGGACGATCTGTTCGAAGAGCGGGGTCAGCGAGGTGCGCTCGTCCTTCAGATCGTTCACGGCCCAGCCGTTGCGGCCCGAAGCGTAGAGGACGGGGAAGTCCAGCTGGTCGTCGGCGGCTTCAAGCGCGAGGAACAGATCGAAGATTTCTTCCAGCACTTCCTCGTGGCGGGCGTCCTGGCGGTCGATCTTGTTGATGACAACGATGGGCTTGAGTCCGAGCTTCAGTGCCTTCGACAGCACGAACTTGGTCTGCGGCATGACGCTCTCGGCGGCGTCGACCAGCAGCACCACGCCGTCGACCATCGAGAGGATGCGCTCCACCTCGCCGCCGAAATCGGCGTGGCCGGGCGTGTCGACGATATTGATCCGGAGGCCGTTCCACTCCACGCTGGTCGCCTTGGCGAGAATGGTGATGCCGCGTTCGCGTTCCTGGTCGTTCGAGTCCATCGCGCGTTCCTGAACCTGCTGGTTCTCGCGGAACGTGCCGGACTGCTTGAGGAGCTGGTCCACCAGGGTCGTCTTGCCATGGTCGACGTGTGCGATAATCGCGACGTTGCGGAGTTCCATCGGAGGGTCTCGAAAAGGGTCACGGGTCGTGACACGCTTTTTGCTGTCAAGCGCGCGCCGGGGCCCGATTGTTGCCGGAATTGGCGCGGCTTATAGGTGTTTGCACTGCAACAGGCAAGGTGAGGGATGCAGCGGTTTCCAGCTCTCTTCGCGGCGTTTCTGACGTTTTCCGCTCCGGCGATGGCCTCGGAGCTGAAACTGGAGCGTGGAGATCGCGGCCATCCGCTGGTTCAGGTGGCGGTGAACGGGCAGGGACCGTTCACCATGCTGCTCGATACCGGGGCCGGGCTGACCACCGTGACGACGGGTCTGAAGGACGAACTGGGCCTGATGCTGCTGGGCCGTTCGCCCCAGCCGATGCAGCTGGCGAGCGGCTCTGCGCCCATCGATCTCTATACGCTGGGCTTTGTGTCGATCGGCGGGTTGCCAGCCCCTGCCCCGATCACGGTCATCCTCGACGAACCGCTGAAATACGTGAAACCGGCCCGCGGCATTCTGGGCATGAACGTGCTGTCGCGCTTCGCGGTCGATATCGACCAGCCGCACGGGCGTATGCGCCTCAGCGAGGCGGGAACGCCTCCGCCGGCGGGAATCGACTGGAGCGAGCTGCCGTTCCACCAGCGCTATGACGATTTCATCATCGTGGATGCGGAAATCGGCGGTGTCGCGGCCAAGGCGCTGATCGATACCGGGGCCAACGGCACGATGATCAACGCCAGGCTGGCGGCGGCGCTGGACGTCGCCGAAGGACGACCGGGCGTGACGAAAGGCGAAATCCTGGCCGGAGGCGGTGCGACGCTGAAGGCGACCGCAGGGCCGCTGAAGGTCGGACGGGCGGTCTGGCCGGAGGTGAAGATCGCCTCGTCGGGCATCCCGCTTTTCAAGGCGCTGGGACTGGATGACGGCCCGGCGTTGATCCTCGGCACGAATGTGCTGTCCGAGATCCGGTTGTTTATCGATTATCGGAATGACCGCCTATACATAACCCTACCGCCTTCAGGCGCGGTGGTGGGAGATAAGCGGTGAGGGCGTGCGTATTTTTCCTTCCGTGCCAGGCGTCGCCTGCCTAATTTCGGGCGAAACGGACAAGGGGATCGCATGGCGGGGCAGGGTGACGGACGGCGGATCGCGTCGTATGGCGCGTGGGGATCGCCGATCGCACCGGGTGACGCCGTGGGGGCGGCGCGGGCCGTCGCCGATATCGAGATCGACAACGGGGCGATCTGGCTGACGGAACTTCGGCCCGATGCCGGCGGCCAAGCCCAGATCGTGCGGTTACGGCCGGACGGCGTGGCGGAGGACGTGTTGCCGGCGCATCTGAGCGCCCGGACCCGGGCCCATGAATATGGCGGCGGGGCGCTGCTGGCCGACAAGGGCATCGTCTATTTCACCAACGATGCCGATCAGCGCATCTGGCGCGACGTGCCGGGCGGAAAACCGGCCCCGCTGACCCCGGAAGGCCCGTGGCGCTATGCCGACATGATCGCCGATCCGGCGCGCGGACGGCTGATCGCGGTGCGTGAGGATCATTCCGGCGCGGGAGAGCCGAGAAACGGCCTCGTCGCGATCGATCTGAAGACCGGCGCGGTCAGCGAACTCTGGCAGGGCAGCGATTTCGTGGCCTGGCCGCGCCTGTCGCCCGACGGCGCGCGGCTGGCCTTTATCGGCTGGAACCATCCCAACATGCCGTGGGACGCAACCACGCTGCATCTGGCGGTGCTGGACGCGGACGGCGCGGTGACGCGCACGTTCGACGTTTCGCCCGCCGCGGAAGGCTTCGCCGTATTGCAGCCCGAATGGGCCGAGGATCAGTCGCTCTATTATCTCAGCGACGAGCCGGGCGACTGGAGCCTCTATCGCTGGCGCGGCGGCGCGCGCGAGCTGGTGGCGCATCTGGACGGCGAGATCGGCGCGCCGATGTGGAATTTCCGCACCCGCTGCTATGCCATCGCGGGCGGACGCGCGGCGGCGATCCTGACGAAGAACAGCGCCGACAGCCTCGTCACCATCGATCTTGCGACCGGCACGGCGCGCCCCGTGCCGACGCCGTTCAGCGCCATTGCGCCCCGGCTGCTGGTGGACGGGCGCAGCGCCATCGTGCTGGCGGGGTCCGCCGACAGCGGGTTCGCATTGTGGCGCGTGCCGCTGGACGGCGGCAGGCCGGCGCTGGTCTATCGCCCGGCCGGCACGCCCATCGACTCGGCCTGCGCCTCGCGGCCGCATGCGCTGTCGTTTCCGACCAGCGGCGGCGATACGGCGCATGCCTTCTATTATCCGCCGCTCAATCCCGCTTGTGCGGCGCCGGAGGGCGAACATCCGCCGCTGATCGTCACCGTGCATGGCGGGCCGACGGCGGGCGCGAAGCCGATGCTGACGGCCTGGCGCAGCTACTGGACCTCGCGCGGCTTCGCGGTGCTCGACGTGAACTATCGCGGCTCGACAGGCTTCGGGCGCGATTATCGCCGCAAGCTCAATCTCGGCTGGGGCGACGTCGATATCGAGGACGTGGTCGCGGGAGCGCGCTACTGCGCCGCCAACGGGCTGGCCGACGGCGCGCGCATGGCGATCTATGGCGGCAGCGCGGGCGGCTATGTCGTGCTGGCGGCGCTGGCCTTTCATTCCGACGTGTTCAAGGCGGGCGTCAATCTGTTCGGCATCTCCGATCTGGAGGCGCTTGCCCATGACACGCACAAATTCGAAGCGCACTACACCGACACGCTGATCGGCCCGCTTCCGCAAGCCAAAGACATCTACCGCGCCCGCTCGCCGCTTTATGCGGCAGGCAATATCCGCGCGCCGCTGCTGACGCTGCAGGGGCTGGACGACAAGGCGGTGCCGCCGTCGCAAAGCCAGGCGATCTACGATGCGGTGAAGGCGAACGGCGTGCCGACCGCCTATATCGCGTTCCCCGGCGAGGGCCATGGCTTCCGCAAGGCCGAGAACCAGTTGCGCACGCTGACCGCGACACATTTCTTTCTGGCGAAGGTGTTCGATCTTCAGCCGCCGGAAACGCTGGAGCCGCTCGCCATCGACAATCTGGGATAGGCGCGGCGGCGGTCGCCTGAGCAGGGCCGCCTATGGCCGCCCCGCGCCCGGCGCGTCCACGTGCAGCGCCAGCACGCGCGCGGTGCGGTCGGCGCGGCAAACCGCCGGATCGGTGCTGGCGGCGGTGAGGATGTAGAGCGTGCGGCGATCGTCGCCGCCCAGCATGCAGGCGATGGCGAGCTGTTCGGTCGGCACGCGCGCCAGCACCTCGCCGCCCTCGCGAACCCGCAGCACCTCCGACGTCGAGGGCGAGGCGAGCCAGATCGCGCCTTCGCTATCGAGGCAGATTCCGTCAGGCAGCGCGTTGCCGGGAAGCGTCGCCCAGACGCGGCGGTTGGAGAGCGCGCCGTCGGCGGCGAGATCGAAGGCGGTGAGGATGCGCGCGAAGCTCTCGCCGACGATCAGCGTGCCGCCATCGGGCGTGATCACTGCGCCGTTCGGAAACATCAGATCTTCTGCCGCCGTGC
Source organism: Alphaproteobacteria bacterium (assembly GCA_027492655.1). GTDB lineage: Bacteria > Pseudomonadota > Alphaproteobacteria > Micropepsales > Micropepsaceae > JADZAI01. The sequence continues at coordinate 24,397 of JAPUEF010000020.1, forward strand.
TGACCGCGCCGTTCGCCGCGATGCGCGCAAGCCTGGCCGGCGTCACCTCGCCCATGGGATGCAGCGAAAATCCGAAATTGCCGACGAAGGCGTTGTCGTGGGCGTCCACCACCATGTCGTTGGCGAGGCCGGTCGCGATGTCGGAGAGATCGGCGTGCAGCACGAAACGGCCATCGGCTTCCTGGCGCAGCACGCGCTTGTCGGCCATCGAGACGACCAGCATTCGTCCGTCGCTGAGCCAGCCGAGGCCCGAGACCGGGCCGTCGAACTCGGCCGCCGTGCTGCGCACGCCATCCGGCGTCATGCGCACCACCTGATGGGCGTGCATGTCTGAGAACCACAATGCGCCGTCGCGCCAGCGTGGGCCTTCGCCGAAGGCGAGGCCGTCCAGAACACGTTCGGGCTTCGCGCTCATGGGGTTTGCGGCTCCAGTTTCAGTTCGACACGGACGAGGGTGGCGTCGCCGCGTTCCGAGCGCGCGGTGAAGCCGAGGGCGCGCGAGAGCTTCAGCATGCCCTGGTTCTCGTGCAGCACCAGCCCGAAAATGGTCTTGAGGCCCTGCGCCCGGCCATGCGCGATGATGCGTTCCATCATAAGCCGCCCGAAGCCCTTGCCCTGCAGGTCGCTGCGCACCATCACGGCGAATTCGGCGGTGTCGCCGCGCGGTTCGCGATGCAGGCGCGAGACGGCGAGAATGTTGCCGCCATCGGGCGCTTCCAGCACGAAGGCCATCTCGCGGTCATAATCGATCTGGGTCAGGCGCGCGGCCAGATCGTGGCTGAGCTGCCGCATCGGCTGGAAGAAGCGCAGCCGCAGATCCTCCGGCGACATGCGCGCGCCCATGCGGCCGATGGCGGGCTCGTCCTCGGCGCGGATCGGGCGGATGCGATAGGTTTCGCCGTCTTTGGCGACGATCCTTTCCACCAGCCGCGCCGGATAGGGACGGATCGCGAAGCGCGCATCGGGGTCGCCGCTGGCGGGGGCGATGGCGCCGGAGACCGCTTCGGGCGGCGCGACCGGGCGGCCATCGACCGCCGAGATGTTGTCGATGGTCAGGCTGCGCAGTTCCGGCACCGTCGCGACGAGATCGCTGACCCGCACCAGCAGCGCCGCCAGCGCGTAGCAGGCGCCGTCGTCCAGAACGCCGGCGGCCCGCGCCGCCTCGGCATAGCGCGAGGCGGAGATCAGCTCCTGCGCCGTCGCGGCGTTCAGCGGCGGCAGCGCGGCGGCGCGATGCAGCGCGATGCTGGCGAACGCGCCGCCGGGGCCGAAGAAGATGCCGAGCCCGAAATCGGGATCGTCGCGCACCGCGATCCGCCAGGTGAGCGGCGGGGGCGCGTCGGTCTTGCCGAGCCACAGGGCGCGGCGGATCGACGAGGCGATGAGGCCGTCGATCTGGTTCTGGCCTTTGGCGAGCGCCGTGACGGCTTTCTCGCTCACCTCCTGCGCATGGCCGCTTTCCAGCGTCGCGACGAATTCCGGCGTCGCGGTCACGCGCTCGGCGGCGCGGCGCAGTGCGACCAGCGCAGAGAACGCATGGACGGCGCTGGCGGGCGTTTCGAAGGCGGGGATATGCAGACGGCCCAACGCATCGCGCGCCGCGTGTTCCTGATGTCCGCCGGCGAAGGCGGTCATCACGAAGGGGCGGCGGCGGCCCGCCTGCAGGCGCGCGTCCTCCACCACGCCCGCGATGGCTTCGGCCACCGGCTCGGCGGTCGCGCTGCCGGAGGGGCCGAAGACGGTCAGCACGACATCGACGCCGCGATCCTCCATCAGGATCTTCAGCGCGTTGGCGAAACGCTCCGGCCCCGCATCGGGGAGCAGATCGACCGGGTTCATGCGCCGCCGCCCGGGCGGCATGATCGCGCTCAGCCGTTCGATGGTCGCGTCCGACAGTTTCGCGAGTTCGACCTCGCTTTCCTCCATCGCCATGCGGGCGAGCGCGCCGAGGCTTTCGCCGTTGGCGAGCACCGCGAGGCGCCGTCCCAGCGTCGGCGGCGCATCGGAGGGCAGGCGCACGGCGATGGCTTCGGTCGCCGCGAACAGGTCTTCGAGATTGGCGACGCGCAGCGCGCCGGCCCGCCGCAGCGCCGCGTCGAACACCGCGTCGGCTTCGGGATCGAGACGTTCGGCCGGGGCGCGCAGCACCAGGACCGGCTTTACGCGCGCCGCCATGCGGATGGCCGAGATCAGCTTCCGGGAATCGCGGATGCGCTCCAGGAACACGACGATCTGCCGGGTGCGGGCGTCGGCGGCGAACCAGTCGATCAGGTCGCCGAAATCGACGTCGCACATATCGCCTGCAGCGGCGAGATTCGAGAAGCCGAGATGCTGCTGCGCCGCCCATACGGCGATGACGCCGGCCGCCATGGTGGCCTGTCCGACGAAGGCGATGGTGCCTTCGGGCGCGACCAGCGACGACATGGTGGCGCGCAGCGCGCGCGACGCCATGCCCAGTGCGTTCGGCCCGACGATGCGCATGCCGGTGGCGTCGGCGAGTTCGCGCAGGCGGTCGCGCAGCACGGCGGCGCGCACCGGCCCGCGCTTCAGATCGGTGATGATGATGGCGGCGCGCGCGCCCTTAGCGGCGAACGCCTCGGCCGTCGCCAGAACCGCCTCGGGCGGCGTCACGATGACCGCAAGGTCCGGCGCTTCGGGCAGGTTCTCGACGTCGGCATGCATCTCCAGCCCCGCGATATGCGGGCGGCGGGGATTGATGCCGTAGAGGCGACCCTTGAAGCTGGCGACGAGGTTCTGCGTCACCTGCGCGCCGGTGGCGCCGGGCCGGTCGGTCGCTCCGGCGATGGCGACGCTCTCTGGCGCGAAAACGGCGTCGAGATTGCGCGTGCCCATCAGCGCGCCGCGTCAGGGCAGCGCGGAGAGGACCGCGACCGAAGACGCGAAGCCGGGGTGGGCGGTGCCGGTCACTTCGATCTCGACATCGTCGGAGAGGACGATGTCGTAGGCGTTCATGCCGAATGCGGTGCGATCGACCTCGCCCTCGGCCTCGACCTGAGCCGGGCCGTCGGCGGCCTTCGAGGTCTTGTAGGTCACATGCAGCGAAACGGGCTTGGAGACGCCGCGCAGATTGAGCACGCCATCAAGGCGGATGCGCCCGGGGCCTTCGACCGTCGCGTGATGCGAGGCGAAATCGAACTGCGGATGCGCGGCGACATCGAAGAAGTCCGGGCCGCGCATGTCCTCCAGCCATTCGGAATCGGTGCTGGTCAGGCTGTTGGCGTCGACCTTGACGATGGCGCGGGCTTCTTCGGGAGCTTCGTCGTCGATGGAGATGACGGCGATGAACCGGGTGAAGCCGCCGCCGATGTCCATCAGGCCCATCGCGCCGCAGTTGAAATTCAGCTTGCCGCTATGGCCGTCCATGACGAAGACGCGCGAATGGGCCTCGGCCGCCTGCATCGCGCCGGCTGCGCACAATCCCACCAGCAAGGTCTTGAGCCTTGGCATGGGCAAAACCTACGCGCTCGGCGGCAGGCTCGCCACCGTTGAATCGTGACTTCGCCGTCATGGTGGTTAAGCGGTCAGACCGCCGCGTTCGCCGGAAGCGGCGCGGGCGTCGCGGCGTTGGCGGCGCGGGCGATCTCCTCGACCTCGAAGGGTTCGAGATCGGGAATGGCGAGATGGCCGATGAACTGGCGCGCCGCCGCTTCCCAGGTGAATTTCTGGGCATGGGCGCGGGCGATGTCGGGGGGAATCGCCAGAGCGCGGCGGCAGGCGGCGGCCAGATCCTCGTCCATCACGCCGGCCGGAGCGTCGCCCAGCACGTCGAGCGGGCCCTGAACCGGATAGGCGGCGACCGGGACGCCGCTGGCCAGCGCTTCCAGAATCACCAGACCGAACGTGTCGGTGCGGCTGGGGAAGACGAAGACATCGGCGGCGGCGTAATGCGCGGCCAGTTCGGTTCCGAATTTCGCGCCGGTGAACACGGCCTTGGGAAAACGGGCCTTCAGCTCGGCCGTCTGCGGACCTTCGCCGACCACCACCTTGGTGCCGGGCAGATCGAGGCCGAGAAACGCCTCCAGATTCTTCTCAACCGCCAGCCGGCCGACATTCATCCAGATCGGGCGCGGCAGGTCGGCGAGGGCGGGCGGCGTCGGATAGGCCGCGCCGAACAG
>JAPUEF010000021.1 GCA_027492655.1 Alphaproteobacteria bacterium
CGGGCGAGCTGCCGAAATTGCAGCCGCGCCGCGGCATTTCCGGCTCGCTGACGGTGCGCAAGGAAGAGACGAACTATCTCAAGTTTCTCGCGTTCAACGGCATGCTCGATCTCGAGAAGGGCATGCGCGCCGAAAAGGACAACAAGACGGCGCTGACGACAGCCTATCGCCGCCGCGACATGCTGTCGGGCCTCACCGGGGGCAAGTGCTCGAAATGCGGTACGGCGCAGTTCCCGCGCTCGCGCATCTGCGTGAACCCGATCTGCGGCGGCGTAGATACGCAGGAGCCGTTCTGCTTCGCCGAGCTGCCTGCCCAGGTGCTGTCGTGGTCGGCGGACTTTCTGACCTACTCGATGGATCCGCCGCAGCATTACGGCATGATCACCTTCGCGGAGGGCGGGCGCTTCATGTCGGACTTCACCGATGTGGATCGCGGCTCGTTCGATACCGGCGCATCGGTGCGTATGGTTTTCCGCATCAAGGACTTCGACGAGAAGCGCGGTTTCCGCCGTTACTTCTGGAAGGCCGTACCCGAGGCTGCGGCGTCCTGATGTCCGTTCTCGTCACCGGCGCGGCGGGGTTCATCGGCTATCACACGGCCGAGGCGCTGCTGGCGCGCGGTGAGGAGGTCGTGGGTATCGACGACCTCAATCCCTACTACGAGCCGCGTCTGAAGCTGGCGCGGCTTGAGCGGCTGAAAGGCCGGAGCGGCTTCCGCTTCATCCAAGGCGATATTGCGGATGAGGGCGTGTTCGAGGGACTGGCGTGCGATCGCATCGTGCATCTCGCGGCGCAGGCGGGCGTTCGCTACAGCCTGCAGAATCCGCGCGCCTATATCCGCGCGAACCTGATGGGCCATCTGAACGTGCTGGAGCTGGCGCGGGGCATGGGGGAAAGGCTGGCGCATCTCGTCTATGCCTCGTCCAGTTCGGTCTATGGCGGCAACGACAAGGCGCCGTTCAGCGAAACCGATGCGGTCGAGAAGCCGGTGTCGCTGTATGCGGCGACGAAACGGTCGGACGAGCTGATTTCCTACAGCTACAGCCATCTTTACGGGATACCGCAGACAGGTCTCCGCTTCTTTACGGTCTATGGGCCGTGGGGGCGGCCGGATATGGCCTATTGGCTGTTCACCGACGCGCTGTTGTCGGGAAGGCCGATCGATGTGTTCGCGAGCGGGAAGCTGACCCGTGACTTCACCTATATCGACGATATCGTGACCGGCATCCTGAAGGTTCTGGACGGCGCGCCGGCGCGCGGCGTCAACCGGGTTTACAATATCGGCAATTCAAACCCGGTTTCGGTGAACGACTTCATCGCCACGCTGGAGCGGCTGACAGGGCGCACCGCGATCCGCAACGAATTGCCGATGCAGCCGGGCGATGTGGCGGCGACGCATGCCGATGCGTCGGCGCTCGAACGCGATTACGGCTTTCGGCCGGCGACCGAGCTGGAGACAGGGCTGGGGCGCTTCGTGGACTGGTATCGCGCCTGGAACGGGCTTTAGCGCGTCCTTCCGAACGGGTTGGCGACGAGGACGCCAAACGGCATGAAATCCGCGCTGTTGCGGGTCGCGACCGTCAGGCCGTGATGCAGCGCGGTGGCGGCGATGAGGGCGTCGTTCGCGACAGGCTGCGGCCGCTTGCGCATCAGCTGCGCCCATATCCGGTAGATCGGAGCCGTCGCCGGCAGGATGGCGAAGCCGGAATCGATGCTGTCGAGCCAGCGCGCGAGTTCGCCGGCCCGGCGCGGATCGCGGGCCTTGAGGGTTTCGATGCCGAGGCCGAGTTCGCCGATCACGATGGCGGGCAGGGAGATGTCGGCGGCGCTCAAGGCTTCGTACCAGGCGAGGACGCCGCGATGCGGGTCGGGCTTGCGAAGCTCAAGGACGATGCTGGTGTCGAGCAGGAACATCACAGTGCCGGCGGCTTGCGCGATTTGAAGGTCTTGCGGTCGGGGATCGGGAGAGTCCCGATCCTGGCTTCGGGCGCGCTCAGCCAGTCTTTGATGGTGGGCCGGGGCTTGCCCTGAAGTTTCTCGAATTCATCGATCGGCACCAGAACGGCGGCGCGTTTGCCGCGCCGGGTGACGTATTGCGGGCCGTTTTTCTCGGCGAAGACGACGAGTTCGCTGAATCTCGCCTTGGCTTCGGCAAGCGGCCATTCCCGGGATTTGCTTTCCATCGCGCCCTCAAAATGACTAGTCAGATGACTAGTCATCCAAGTTTGCCTTGGATTTCCGGGGAATTCCAGCTTTGTCGGGCGGGCTTTGAGGCCTAGTGTCGCGCATCGCTATTCAACCGGAGGGACCGACATGGCATCGGGCATTCGCGACAAGGTCGCCATTCTTGGCATGGGCTGTTCGAAATTCGGCGAGCGCTGGGATGTCGGCGCGGAAGAGCTGATGGTCGAAGCATATCTTGAGGCGCTGGCCGATTCCGGGATCGACAATTCGATGATCCAGGCCGCCTGGCACTCGACCCATATCGATGAGGTCGGCGTAGGCAAAGGCGGCACGCCTGCCTCTATCGCGCTGCGTCTGCCGAACGTGGCGGTGACGCGCGTGGAGAATTTCTGCGCCGGCGGCTCGGAAGCGTTTCGCGGTGCGGTCTATGGCGTCGCGTCCGGCGCGTACGATATCGCGCTGGCGGTGGGCGTCGAGAAGCTGAAGGACACGGGCTATGGCGGGTTGCCGACCGGCCAGCCCGGCACGCTGAACCCGCTATGGATGGCCAATGGTTCGGCCCCCGGCAACTTCGCGCAGCTTGCCTCGGCCTATCGAACCAAACATGGCGTTTCGAAGGAAGACCTGAAGCGCGCCATCGCCCACGTGTCGGTGAAGAGCCACGCCAACGGCGCGAAGAATCCCAAGGCGCATCTGCAGAAGCCGATCACCGAGGAGATGTGCCTCAACGCGCCGATGATCGCGGAGCCGCTGGGGCTGTTCGACTGCTGCGGCGTTTCGGACGGCGCGGCGGCGGCCATCGTGACGACGCCGGAAATCGCGCGGAGCCTGGGAAAGAAAGACCTTGTGACGGTGAAGGCGCTGCAGCTTTCCGTCTCGAACGGTCTGGAGAGCCAGCATAACTCGTGGGACGGCTCGTATTTCCACACCGCGCGGATCGCCGCCCGCAAGGCGTATGAGGAGGCCGGCATCCGCGATCCGCGCAATCAGATTTCGATGATGGAGGTGCATGACTGCTTCTCGGTGACGGAGCTCGTCACCATGGAAGATCTGCACATCAGCCGCGAAGGCGAGGGCTGGAAGGACGTGCTGAACGGGTTCTACGACGCCGACGGTCAGGTGCCGTGCCAGATCGACGGCGGGCTGAAATGTTTCGGCCATCCGATCGGCGCGTCGGGGCTGCGCATGCTGTACGAGATGTATCTGCAGCTTCAGGGACGGGCGGGCGCGCGCCAGTTGTCGAACCCGACCTTCGGCATGACCCATAATCTGGGCGGCGCGCCGTCGTCGAATGTCTGCTCGGTGGCGATCATCGGACAGATGGGCGCCTGAAGAAGCGGGCCTGATCGGGTATGAATGCAGAACGGGCCGGCCTCGCGCCGGCCCTTTTTGCTGGAGCGGCATGACCGCCAGACGCACCCGGTCCTTCCGCTCGATCTTGACGGGAGGCCGGCCGATCCGAATGCCGGCAGGGCGGTCGCGGGTGTGACTTGCGCTGCTGGCAAGCTCTCCTGAATCAGGAGATAGTGGGGGCGCCGGAGACCCTCCGGCGTTTTGCTGCAGGCCTGCATGATCGAGGTTCGCGATCTCGTTTACGAGTAC
>JAPUEF010000022.1 GCA_027492655.1 Alphaproteobacteria bacterium
CGAACGCCCCTTCTGGCGGGCGGCCGGGCGAAGAGATCGTCGCGCTCACCAAAGCGGGCTGCGAAACCCTGTTCGCTGCGGGCGCGAGCCTCGTGGTCCTCGCCTGCAACACGGCCTCAGCCATCGCGCTGCGCCGCCTGCAGCAGGGCTGGCTGCCGGATTTCCGCGAGAAGATCGGGCGGCCGGTGAACATTCTCGGCATCATCGTGCCGACCATCGAGGTCGCGACCGGCGTGCCCTGGTCGCAGCAACACGCCGCCCCGGTGCCGCCGGCTGCGCGGCGCGAGACAGTGGGCATTTTCGCGACTCCCGCCACCGTCGCCTCAGAGGTCTACGAGATCGAAGTCGGCAAGCGCCGCCCCGATCTGGAAGTGGTCAGCGAGCCATGCCCCAGCCTGGCGCGGCTGATCGAAAGCGGGGCGGGCGCAGTGGAGCTGGCGACGGTGGTGGAGAACCACGTTATGGCGCTGCGCACCCGCATCGGCCGCGCGCCGGACCGGGCGATCCTGGGCTGCACGCATTACGAGATCGTGGCCGACATGTTCCGCGCCGCCTTGCCGCCCGGCACGCCGCTGATCCATCAGCCGGCTGCGACGGCGGACGCTATCGCCGTCTATCTGGAACGGCACGATAAATACGATCCCGGCACGGGCGGCGCGCGCCGTTTCCTCACCACAGGCGCACCGGGCAAACAGAGCCCACTGGTCGAAGCCTTCTGGGGCGCGCCGCTGAGTTTCGAAGCCGCCTGACCCGCGCGGCGCAGGGAAGGGGATGTTTCGGGTTTTCCCAACTCATCCCTCCTCCTCCCCGTAAAGAGGCGGGGCGGACGCTCCCAAACCTGACCAACCCACCCGAACCGCTCAATCCCCCTCGATTGCTATGGTTGATATAGGAATGTAAGTCCACGCAAGCCCGTTCAACGGGCGCAGGGAAACTTATCTGGCGGCCGGCGGCGTGAATTTGCAGATATAGCCCGTGCTGTTTCCTGCCGCGTCGCGCGAGACATCGAGGTCCATCTCACCGCAATGCACGGATTTCGCTGTACGCATCAATTTTCGACGTGGAACGTCGTTGATTGGCACCGGTTCGACAGTGTCCCGAAGCTTTTCGAAGACACATTGGCCAAAGGCGTTCGTCCACAAACCGCCCGAGCAGCCATCGGTTAGCCTCCCATCTTCTGAAAACGAACAGTAGGGGTACAGCGCGTCCACGCTCACCACGAAAAGAAGGAAGCGCTCGGGCAGTAACGCCGCCGCAGCAGGGCTGTTGCCGAAATCGATCAGCGCAAACTGGCTGTTTCTGACGTCCGTGAAGGCCTGATCCCCTGGCCAGTCGCCAAACGTGCAGGCGCGAACTGTCGCTGACGGCAACGCAGACGCGATCTGGTACCACTCTTCCGCCACGTCGGCGGGTTCTTCGGCAAGCGCCTGCGGAGCTTTCAACAGGGAGAGCATCGCAATGACGGCCAGCACGGTCTGGATCTTCATTTCGGCTCTCGCCTTCCGCTGTTGTGGCGCTCAGTAATCCACCTGCGTCAGATAGAGTCCATCCGGCGGGGCGGTGGGGCCGCAGCGGGCGCGGTCGCGGGCTTCGAGGGCGGCGGCGACTTCCTCCGGCGGCCAGCGGCCTTCGCCCACCAGTTTCAGCGATCCGGCGAAGGCGCGCACCTGGCTGTGCAGGAACGAGCGCGCGGTGACGTCGATGGAAATCCGGTCGCCCGCGCGCGTGACGGTGACGGCGTCGACGGTGCGGACGGGCGACTTCGCCTGGCACTGCGCGGCGCGGAAGGTGGTGAAATCGTGCTTGCCCGTCAGGTGCTGTGCACCCCGATGCATCGCCTCGGCGTCGAGCGGCACATGGACGTGCCAGGCGAGCCCCGCATCGACGGTTAGCGGCGCGCGGCGGGCGATGATCTCATAGCGATAGGCGCGGCGGATCGCGCCGAAACGCGCCTCGAAATCGGCCGCGACCGGCTCGGCGGAAAGGATCGCGACGGGATGCCCGTTCATCCGCAGATGCGCGTTCACCGCATCGCGCACAGTCTTTTCGGTGGACGGTTTCTCAAGATCGATATGCGCGACCTGTCCGCGCGCGTGCACGCCCGCATCGGTGCGGCCCGCCCCGTTTACGGTGATGCGTTCGCCGCAGAAGCCGAAGATCGCCTCTTCCAGCGCCTGCTGCACCGAGGGCGCTTCGCTCTGACGCTGCCAGCCGGCGAAGGGCCGGCCGTCATATTCGATGGTGAGCTTCCAGCGGGTCACGCCAGAACCGTCCCTCCGGGCACCGCGAAACCGCGTAACAGATCGTCTGCCGCCATCGGGCCGCGTCCGGGGCGTTGCAGGGTTTCCAGTTTCAGCGCGCCGCTGCCGCAGGCGATGGTCAGCGCATCGTCCAGCGCCGTGCCCGGCGCGCCCGCGCCGCCTGCATGGGCGGCTTTCAGGATCTTCACGCGCTCGCCATTGATCGTGGTCCATGCGCCGGGCGCGGGGCTGAGGCCGCGAATGCGGTTTCGGATCGCTTCCGAATCTTCCGCCCAGTTCAGGCGCGTTTCGTCCTTGCTGATCTTGGCGGCATAGGTGACGCCCTCGGCCGGCTGCGGCTGGACCGCGATGCCGCCGCGCCCGAAGGCGGCCATGGTGCGGACGATGAGGTCGGCGCCCAGTGGCGAGAGCGCGTCATGCAGTTCGCCGCCGGTCATTTCGGGCGCGATGGCGATGCGCTCGGCCATCAGCACCGGGCCGGTATCGAGGCCCTCATCCATCAGCATGGTCATCACGCCGGTTTCCGCATCGCCCGCCATGATGGCGCGCTGGATCGGTGCGGCCCCGCGCCAGCGTGGCAGCAGCGAGGCGTGGATGTTGACGCAGCCCAGTTTCGGCGCGTCGAGAATGGCTTTGGGCAGGATCAGGCCATAGGCGACCACCACCGCTGCATCGAGGTCCAGCGCCGCGAACTCGGCCTGCGCCTCGGGGTTTTTAAGCGATTTGGGCGTGCGGACTTCGATGCCGTTCGCTTCGGCGAAGGCATGGACGGCCGATTTCTGCAGCGCATGGCCGCGCCCGGATGGACGCGGCGGCTGGGAATAGACGGCGGCGATCTGATGCCCGGCTGAAATCAGCGCGGCGAGCGGGGCGACCGAGAACTGGGGCGTGCCCATGAAGGCGAGGCGGAGCGTCATGGCCGGAGGGATGGCCTATCGGCGGCCCGAAGGGAAGCGTCAGCCGTAACGCTTCTTCGCCTTGGTCATTTTCCTGAGGATGATGTCGCGCTTCAGCTTCGACAGATGGTCGATGAAGAGCACGCCCTCCAGATGGTCCATCTCGTGCTGGAGACAGGTGGCGAGCATGCCCTCGCAATCCTGCTCGACCGGATTGCCGTGATAGTCGAGCCAGCGAGCGCGGATTTTCGCCGGGCGCTCGACATCCTCGTACATCTCGGGGACCGACAGGCAGCCTTCCTCATACGAGGACATTTCCTCGGATGTCGAAAGGATTTCCGGGTTCACGAAATAGGCCGGCTGCGGCTCCTCGTCCTTGCCGGCGAGGTCCATCACGATGACGCGCTTGGGCACGCCGATCTGGATCGCGGCGAGGCCGATGCCGGGCGCGTCATACATGGTCTCCAGCATGTCATCCATGAGCGCGCGCAGCTCGTCGTCCACGCCCGCGACGGGTTTCGAGATCGTCTTGAGGCGCGGGTCGGGCGCGGTCAGGATGGGGCGGATGGCCATGATGGGCTTCAGGTAAGAGGGGGGCCGCGGCGCGTCAAGCGCCCGGCGCGGGCATGGCGGCAGAGCGTCTCATTTTCATTTCGCCCTCCGAGCCGCCGGAAGACTGGAAATCCGCCTTCCGCGCCCTCGCGCCGGAGATCGACTTCGTGGTTTCACGCGGCGACGATCCGCCAGGCGCGGCGGCCGATTGGGCGGTGGTCTGGAAGCCGCCTCACGGGGCGCTGGCCCGCCTGACGGGGCTCAAATGCATTTTCTCGCTGGGGGCGGGGGTGGACCATATCCTCGGCGATCCCGAGATGCCCCGGGGCATCCCCCTGTCGCGGGTGGTCGATCCCTATCTGACGGCGGGGATGAGCGAATATGTCGTCCTGCACGTCCTCGCCCATCACAGGGGGCTCTACCGGAATCTTGCCGAACAGGCGGCCGGGCGTTGGACGCCCTTCACCGCCAAACGCGCCGATGAGGTGCGCGTCGGGATTCTGGGCCTTGGCGAACTGGGTATGGATGCAGGTCGCAAGTTGAAGCCGTTTGGGTATCGGATCGCGGGGTGGAGCGCCTCGCGCAAGAGTGAGATGGGGGTGGAGAGTTTCGTCGGAAACGCCGAATTGGCGGCGTTTCTGCATCGAACGGACATTCTGGTGTGCCTGCTGCCGCTGACGGCGGCGACGCGGGGCATTCTCAATACCGCCACGCTGGACCTGCTGCCCGAGGGCGCGGCGGTGATCAATGCGGCGCGCGGCGGGCATCTGATCGAGGCCGATCTGATCGCCGCGCTGGACGAGGGGCACCTTTCGGGCGCGACGCTGGACGTGTTTCAGGCCGAGCCTCTGCCGCCGGACAGCCCGCTCTGGTCGCATCCCAAGGTGGTGGTGACGCCGCATATGGCGTCACTCACCGATGCGCGCTCGACCGCGCAGGCGATGGTCGAAAGCATGGCGCGCATCCGCGCCGGAGGTCGGCCGCTCTACGAGGTGGACCTGACGCGCGGTTACTGAAGCGTCAGAAGCGCTCGCCGACCATTTCCTCGCTCTTCGCCCACAGCGCTTTGGCGTTGTCGGCGTCGAGCGCAAAGCGGCGGACGCCGCGCATCTGGCCATCGTCGCCGCCGTCGATGAATGCGGCGACGTGGCAATCCTCGCAATATTTGCCGCCGACCTCTTCCGCCTTCGCCACCGCACCGGCCCACACGGATGTCGCGGCGCCCTGCGGAACCGACTTCCATTCATAGGCCGGCGCGCCGGCGGGCCGCGACCTGGCGATGTTGTCCAGCATCGCCTGACGCATTTCCGCAGTCAGGTGGCGGCCAAGCTCGGTCATGATGCCGCCGGGATGGACGGCGACGGCGCGCACGCCCCGCGCCTTGTGACGGCGATCGAACTCGACGGCGAACAGGGCGTTGGCCGTCTTGGCGCGGCCATAGGCGACGAATTCGCTATAGGGCGTCGTCTCGAAATTCGGATCGTTCAGATCGACATCCGCGAAGCGGTGGCCGGAGGACGAAAGGCTGACCAGCCGTCCGCCATCCTCGATCAGCCCGGCGATGCGGTTGGCGAAGACGAAATGGCCCAGATGATTGGTGCCGAACTGGGTCTCGAACCCGTCGGCGGTCGTGCCCCTGGGGCAGGCCATCACGCCGGCATTGTTGATGACGAGATCGAACTTCTCGCCTTTGGCGTTGAGCGCGTCGGTCGCCTTGCGGATCGAGGCGAGCGAGGCGAGGTCCATCTCGACCAGCGCGATGCCGGGGATGCCGGCTGTCGCGGCGCGTCCCTTGGCGAGATCGCGCACCGTGCCGACCACTTTCGCGCCGTGCGCCGCCAGCGCCCGCGCGGTCTCGACGCCCAGCCCGGCCGAAACGCCGGTCACGAGCGCGCGTTTGCCCGTCAGGTCGATGCCGTCCAGCACCTCGTCCGTGGTCGATGTCGCGCCGAATGTCGTGCTCATGGAAGGGTCTCCTGCCCGGTTTGTCTTGGCCGTCCGTTCCGTCTATAAACGGAGGCGGCGTCCGGTTATATACGGAGGATGCCTCCGTTTATCAAGGGCCCGTCCATGAGCGCGAAAGCGCCGCCTCGCCGACCACGCGCCGACGCGCTCCGCAATCGCGAGGCGCTGATCGATGCCGCCAAGGCGGCCTTCACCGAAGCGGGGCCTGAGGTGAGCCTGGAGGAGATCGCCCGCCGCGCCGATGTCGGCATCGGCACGCTCTATCGCCATTTCCCGACGCGCGATGCGGTGATCGAGGCGGTCTATCGCCGCGAGGTCGATCAGCTGAGCGATGCGGCCTCCGCTCTTCTCAAGGCGCACCCGCCGCTCGATGCGATGCGGCGCTGGCTGAACCTTTCGATCGATTATCTCGCCACCAAAAAACTCATCGCTCCGGCGCTGGGGACGCTCAGCGGCGGCGCGGCGTTGATGGCGCATTCCGGTTCGCGCCTCGTCGGCGCTGTCAGCGCATTGCTGGAGGCGGCGCAGCGCGCAGGCGCGGTGCGTGCCGATGTGCGGGCCGCCGATCTGGTCCAGGCCTTCGCCGGTATCGCCTATAACACCGGCGCGCCCGGCTGGCGCGACAGCGCCGAGCGGCACGCCGACATCATCATCGCCGGCATCCGCACCGCCTAGGCGGGATACAGTTTCCCGAAATGGTCCCACAGAAGCTGGCGGTCCGGGGCCGGACCTTCGAAGCGGATCGCATCCGGCGTCACGGCGTCGGTCGGCGCGCCGCTGGCGACCCAGATATGGGACGAGGGAACGACCCAGCTCACGTCGTCCAGCGCGCCGGTGATGCCACAGCCGCGTCCCGCAGACGGCGCAGCGGGAAATGTCGATCTCGCGCCCGCTCTCGGCGGTCTTGCGGAAGACCGCCGCCGCGCCCGAGACCGTGATCGCCTCGCTCGGCATGTGCAGGAAGATCGCGGCCCCCGCGCCGGTCGCCTTTCGGCAATCGGTGCAGTGACAGGCGTTGATCGCTTTGGGTTGCGCGCTCAGCGAGAACCGCATCGCCCCGCACAGGCACCCGCCCTCATAGGGCGGGGCCGGTATGGCGGGGCGCCCGGACTCATGCCCGGCCATCAGTCGTGCCGGAACAGCGTGCCGGCGCCGTGCTCGGTGAACAGCTCCACCAGCAGAACGTGAGGAATGCGGCCGTCGAGAATGACCACGGCTTCCACCCCCGACTTCAGCGCGTCGATGCAGGTCTGCACCTTGGGGATCATGCCGCCCGAGATCGTTCCGTCGCGGATCAGCGCCTGCGCCTGGCTGATGGTCAGCGACTGGATGATCTGCCCGTCCTTGTCCATCACGCCCGGCACGTCGGTGAGGAACAGCAGGCGGTCGGCGTTGAGCGCGCCGGCGATGGCGCCGGCCACCGTGTCGGCGTTGATATTGTAGGTCTCGCCCCCGCGTCCGACGCCGACCGGCGCGACCACGGGAATGAGATCGGAATTCATGATCGTTTCGAGCACTTCCGGATTGATCTCATCCGGCTCGCCGACGAATCCGAGGTCGATGATGCGCTCGACATTGCCCGAGCTGTCGCGCCGGGTGCGCTGCAGCTTCTTGGCGACGATCAGATTGCCGTCCTTGCCCGAAAGCCCGACCGCGCGCCCGCCGGCCGAATTGATGGCCGAGACGATCTGCTTGTTGATCGAGCCCGACAGAACCATCTCGACCACGTCGATGGCGTTGCGGTCGGTGACGCGCAGGCCGTCGATGAACTCGGATTTGACGTTCAGCCGCTCCAGCATCGCGCCGATCTGAGGGCCGCCGCCATGCACGACGATCGGGTCGATGCCGGTCTGCTTCATCAGCACCATCGATTGGGCGAAGTGTTCGGGCACGCCTTCCTCGCCGATGGCGTTGCCGCCGTATTTCACGACGATGGTTTTGCCGTCATAGCGCAGGATATAGGGCAGGGCCTCGACCAGCGTACGGGCCGTGCGTCGCCAGTTGGCGAGCTGGCGGCGTTCGAAGGGCAGGTCGTCGCGCGAAAGGTCGTCGTGGGACATAGTGGCCCTGTTCAGGATGAAGCGGGCTTATAGCCCGCGACGGCGTCCGGCTCCAACCCGGCCGCATCGGCGGCCAGGGCGCGGAGGTGATCGATGCCAAGGCCGATTTCGGACGAGGTCGGACAGATGACCGGATGCGCAGCGGGATGTTTCGCCGCCGTCTCCGCCGTCTTGCGGATCACCGCCCCAAGCTCGGCGGTCTTCAGTTTGTCCGACTTGGTCAGCACGATCTGATAGCTGACGGCGGATTCGTCCAGCGCCTTCATCGCTTCGATGTCGAAGGGCTTGAGGCCGTGGCGGGCGTCGACCAGCAGCATCACCCGCTTCAGCGTCGCCCGCCCGCGCAGATACTGGAAGATCACCTTGGTCCATTGATCCACCAGCTTGCGCTGGGTGCGGGCATAGCCGTAGCCGGGCAGGTCGGCGAGATTGGCGTGATCGGCCAGGTTGAAGAAGTTCAGCTCGCGCGTGCGGCCCGGCGTGTTCGACACGCGGGCCAATGTCCTGCGTCCCGTCAGGGCGTTGACGAGGCTGGACTTGCCGACATTCGATCGGCCGGCGAAGGCGATCTCGGGCCGGTCGGCCGGCGGCAACCCGTCCATCTTCACCACGCCGCGCATGAAGGTGCACTCCTGCGCGAACAGCCAGCGGCCGAAAGCCAGTCGTTCAGGCCCGATCTCGGGCAGGAACTGCTCGTAGCCGCCGCCGGCCGGGATGGTCATCCGGCCTTCTTCGCCGGCTGCTTGAAGAACATGCGGAACGGCCACGAGGTCTTCAGATTGTCGAACAGGTGAATCTCGGCCTTCATGCGGCGCATGATCAGGTATTGCTGGGTGATCGACAGAACGCCGTTCCACGCCCAGTAGATGATGAGGCCCGCCGGCATCGTCGCCAGCACGAACATGAACACCCACGGCATCAGGCCGAAGATCTGCTGCTGGGTTGGATCGGGCGCGGGCGGGTTCATCTTCATCTGCACCCACATCACGATGGCGTTCAGCACCGGCCACGCGCCGATCGCCAGGAACGCCGGCACCGCATAGGGCAGCAGGCCGAACAGATTGAACACCGACGTCGGATCATGCGCCGAAAGATCCTGGATCCAGCCGAAGAACGGCGCGTGCCGCATCTCGATGGTGACGTAGAGCACCTTGTAGAGCGAGAAGAACACCGGGATCTGCAGCAGCATCGGCAGGCAACCCGAGACCGGGTTCACCTTCTCGCGGCGATACAGCGCCAGCATCTCCTGCTGCAGCTTCGGCGGATCATCCTTCCAGCGCTCGCGCAGGGCCAGCATCTCGGGCTGGATCTTCTTCATCTTCGCCATCGACTCGTACGATTTGTTGGCGAGTGGGAAGAACACCGCCTTCAGGATCACGGTCAGCAGAAGAATGGCGACGCCGAAATTGCCGACCAGACCGAACAGCCAGTCGAGCAGCAGGAAGATCGGCTTGGTCAGGAAGAAGAACCAGCCCCAGTCCACCGCCATGTCGAAGCGCTCGACGCCCTGATCGGAATACTGGCTCAGCAGCGACACCACCTTCGCGCCGGCGAAGAGGCGATGCGTCACCTCGGTCTTGCCGCCGGGCGCGATCTCGCGGCCGTTCTTGTACAGGAAGTCGGCGGTGAACAGCTCCCAGTTGCCCTGATTGGTCGCGCGGAAGGTCGCCGTCACCGGCTCCTTCTGGTCGGGGATCAGCGCCGCCATCCAGTAATGGTCGGTGAAACCCAGCCACCCGCCGGTCGTTTCCTGGGCGTCGGTGCGCGCGCCCTCCTCGACGATCTCGTCGTAGTCCTTCTCATGCAGCGTGCCGTTCATCACGCCGATCATGCCCTGATGGATGACCCAGATTTTGTGGAAGAACGGCACGCCGCCGCGCACGATCTGGGCGTAGGGGTACAGCTTCACCGGGGTCGAGCCTGCGTTCTCGACCCCATCGGTGATGTCGAACATGTAGTTGTCGTCGATCGCGATGGTGCGGGTGAAGGTCAGGCCTTCGCCATTGTTCCAGCTCAGCGTCACCGGCTTGCCGGGAGCCAGCGTGTCGCCCGATGTCAGCGCCCAGACCGTGTCCTTGGTCGGCACCTTCACCGAAACGCCGCGATCGGTGGTCCAGCCCTGCTCGGCGAAATAGGGGTTCATCACGCCCACCGGCTGCAGCAGCGTGATCTCGGCCGAATTCGGCTCCTGCGTGACGCGGTAGCGGCGCAGGTTGAGGTCGTCGAGACGCGCGCCCGTCAGGTTGATCGAGCCGTCGATCGCGTCGGTGGCGATCGGCACGCGCGCGCCGCCCGCCAGCGCGGCCGCGCGATCCTTGTGCTCGTAGACCTGGCCGCTGGCCGTGGCGGTCGGCGTGGTGGCGGTCGCCTGGGCCTGCTGCTGGGCTTCCTGTTTCGCCTTGTCGGTCGACGGGAACAGCATGAACCACGCCACGAACACGAGCATCGACAGCACGACGGCGACGATCAGGTTGCGGGTCTCGCCGCCTTGGTTCTGGTTCATGGGGGTTCGGATCGCTTATGGATGATGGTGGGCGCAGTTTCGCGCCGGCGTGTCGCGGCGGGCGGGGACGGGGTCGAAGCCCGATCCGCCGCCCAGCCAGGTGATGGGATGGCAGCGCAGGATGCGCCGGAAGCCGAGCCACAGACCTTTCAGGGCGCCATGGGTTTCGATCGCCTCGATCGTGTAGCGCGAGCAGGTCGGCTCGAACCGGCAGGCGTTCGGCAGCATCGGCGAGATGGCGTATTTATAGGCGCGGACGGGCGCGGCCGCGACGATGCGCGTCCAGCGTCGAAATCCGTTGATGTTCGCCCTCTCAGGCATCGCCTGTCGTCGTATCCGTGTTCGGCAGAATGGGCGGGGCGGCTCTGGCCCCCTTGGCCGCGCGTTTTTCCGCTTCGGCGAGCGCTTCTTTAAGGTCACGGATCAGCGATGGAAAGGGGCAGTCCAGCGCCGCCCGCCGCCCCACGATCACATAGTCGAGGCCGGGGGCGCCGTGTTCGGGGATCACCTCGCGCGCGGCCGCCCGGAAACGCCGCTTGATGCGGTTACGGGCGACGGCATTGCCCTCTTTCTTGGTAACGGTGAAACCGACCCCGATCAGCGGGCTGTCGTCGCGCCGGGCGCGGCGTTGCAGGCTCAGCGTCGGGCGGTGGGCGCGGACGCCCTTGGCGGCGGCCAGGAACTGGGCGCGCGTCTTCAGCGTCCCGGGCAAAGCAAAACCGGCCTTTCGGCCGGTTTCGGATGGGCTGTCGCGATCGGTCATAACCGGGAAACGGCCGGGCGGAACCCGGCGCGTCCGGGCTTAGGCCGACAGACGCTTGCGGCCGTGCGCGCGGCGCTTCGCAAGGATCTTGCGGCCGCCGACCGTGGCCGAGCGCGTGCGGAAGCCGTGGCGGCGCTTACGAACGATCTTGGAAGGCTGATAGGTGCGCTTCATGGTCTCAACTCCTGACGCCTCAAAAGTCGCGGATTTCCGCGCCAGACGAAGGCCGTCCCTGCAAAAGAGGCGTGTCGATACGGGAACGGCCGGGCGAAGTCAACCCGACTCGGGTTCATAGGACGCTGCAGCGTCACGCCGCGACTGCACGGCCTTGCGGTCGGTCGCCCGCAGCGCGACATGCTGCATTGCAAAAGGAGCCTTATCATGGCCGCCGCCGCCACTGAAGCCAGACCCCGCATCGTCATCGTGGGGGGCGGATTCGGCGGGCTGGCGGCGGCGAAGGCGCTGAAATCGGCCGAAGCCGACATCACGCTGGTCGATCGCCGCAACCACCATCTCTTCCAGCCGCTGCTCTACCAGGTGGCGACCGCCGCCCTTTCGCCGGCCCAGATCGCCCAGCCGATCCGCGCCGTTCTGCGGCGACAGAAGAACGCGACGGTGATTCTCGACGAGGTGTCGGGCATCGACCGGGCTGCGAAGAGGTTGACGCTCGCCTCGGGCGCGGCGCTGGCCTTCGATACGCTCATCGTCGCGACCGGCGCGACCCACGCCTATTTCGGCCATGACGGCTGGGCCTCTTTCGCGCCGGGCCTCAAATCGCTGGACGACGCCACCGCCATCCGCCGCCGCATCCTCGACGCCTTCGAACGCGCCGAAGTGGCGACCGACCCGGCGGAGCGCGACGCGCTGCTGACCTTCGCCATCGTCGGCGCGGGGCCGACAGGGGTTGAGATGGCCGGGGCCATCGCCGAACTGGCGCACCGCACGCTGGCCCGTGAGTTTCGCCATATCGACACGATGAAGACCCGCATCGTGCTGATCGAGGCCGGCCCGCGCGTGCTCGCCGCGATGCCCCCGGCGCTGTCGGAAAAGGGCCTGAAGGCGCTGCAGCGCCTCGGCGTCGAGGTGCGGCTCGGCCGGGCGGTGACGGACTGCTCCGGCAAGGGCGTGGCGCTGGGCGAGGACTTCATCCCCTGCCGCACCATCATCTGGGCGGCCGGGGTGCAGGCCTCGCGCGCCGCCGTGTGGCTGGGTCCGGAAACGCCGCGCGACCGCGCCGGCCGGGTCCAGGTGAACGCCGATCTCTCGGCGCCGGGATCGCCCGACATCTTCGTCATCGGCGATACGGCGGCCGCGACCTATGGCGGCGGCAAGCTCGTGCCGGGCGTCGCGCCGGCGGCCAAGCAGATGGGCAAGGACGTCGCGCGCCGCATTCTGGCGCGCTTGCGGGGCAGGGCCGAGCCGCCGCCCTTCGCCTACAAGGATCAGGGCAACCTCGCCACGATCGGGCGCGGGGCGGGTCTGGTCGATCTGGGCTGGATCAAGCTCTCGGGTCAGCTCGGCTGGTGGTTCTGGGGGCTCGTCCACATCTTCTTCCTGATCGATTTCAGGAATCGCGTCTCGGTCTCGCTCGACTGGCTGTGGTCGTATCTCACCTATGGCCGCAGCGCCCGGCTGATGACCGAAGGCGACCGTCGGGCGCAGTCCGCCGCGCCGCCCTGACGCCTTGCCTTCGCCGCGATTGGCATGGAGTTTGACTTCATGCTGTCCCGGAGAGCCCCATGCGTCTGACCGCCGCCATCGCTTTCGCCGCCGCGCTGATCGCCGCGCCTGTATGCGCCATGACCGCGCGCGCCGACGCCATTCCGATGCCGGAGGAACTGAGCGCGGAACAGGTTCTACTGGTAGGCGTCTGGCAGGAAGAAAGCCCGGCCCTGCCCGAGGGGCTCGGCCACGCATTCATCCAGCGCACCATCGCCTTCGGCAATGACGATGCGACCATTCTGGAGTTCGGCGGCATCGCGCCCTCGAATCTGTTCGCGACCAGCGCCAAGCGGGGCAAATGGACGGCGAAGCGCCAGGACGACAAAACGCTGGTCGTCACGCTGGATCAGGGCGAAGGACGCGGCACCGTCCTGACGCTGACCCTGGACGGCGACGACGCCTTCGTGCTGGCCGATGCTGAAATGGGCCGCTTCCCGCCGACCCGCTTCAAGCGCGTCGGCGAGAAATTCAGGCCGAACGAGCGCTAACCGCCCAGAAAGTCGCGCTTGCCGATCTCCACGCCGTTATGGCGCAGCAGGGCGTAGGCGGTGGTCAGGTGGAAATAGAAGTTCGGCAGCGCGAAGGCCGTGAGGAACTGCCGCCCCGGCATCTTCCACTCATTCGCGCCGACCTTCAGCACGATTTCCCTGTCCTCCGCGCCGGTGAAGGCGGCGGGGTCCAGTCCTTTCAGGAAGGCGATGGTCTTCTCGATCCGCGCCTGAAGCTCGGGGAAGGTCGTTTCGGTATCGGGAAACGAGGGAATGTCCACGCCGGCCAGCCGCGCGGCGGCGCCCTTGGCGGCGTCCGACGCGATCTGGATCTGGTTGGGCAGCGGGTGCATGTCGGGTGCGAGGCGCGCCTGCAGCAGGGCTTCCGGCTTGAAACCTTTGGCCTCGGCATGGGCCGCGCCCTTGGCCAGGATTTTCGACAGATTCGTCAGGCCCGCGATCAGCACCGGCACGGACGCATCGTAGATACCGAACGGCATGGAACTCCCCCCTAATGGTGTGGCGGGCATTTGGGGATGAGGAAGGCGGCTTTCCAGTCTCGATTCCGTCACGAAGGCGCGGCATAAGCCCGCCCATGACATTCCCCTTCAAAGCCATCCACAATTTCCGCGACTTCGGCGGATACGCCACGCCGGAAGGCCGTGTGAAGCGCGGCCTCCTGTTCCGCTCTGCCCATTATGCCGATGCGACCGAGGCTGATCTGGAGGCCTTTCGCGCCATGGGTATGGCGGCCATCGTCGATCTGCGCCGCCCGGCCGAGCGGGTGCGCTTCGCCACCCGCCGCCATCCCGACTGTCGCGCGGCGCTGATCGCCTATGGCGTGCCGTCGCTCGACAACGAGCCGCCGCACCTCTCCAACCTCACCGAGGACGGGATGAGCGAGGCGAAGATTTCGGCCCGCATGACCGAGGTGTATCGCGAGCTGCCTTACGAGGCCGGCCATATCGAGGTGTTCGGCAAAACCTTCGCGGCCTTGCCGCAGATGGACGGCCCGATCGTCATGCACTGCCACGCCGGCAAGGACCGCACCGGCCTCATCGTCGCCTTCATCCAGCATGCACTGGGCGTCGGCGCGGCAGACATCCTGGACGACTATCTCGCCACCAACACCAAGAGCCGCATCGAGGAACGCCTGCCGGGTCTCGTCCAGACCTTCCGCGCGAACCACGGCGTCGATGCGCCCCCGCATCTGATGCGGCATGTCTGGAAGGTCGAGAAAGGCTATCTCGATGCCGCGCTGGCTCAGATCGCGGCGCGCGACGGCTCGCTGGACGGCTATCTGGAAAAGCGCCTCGGCGTCACGCCCGCGATGAAGGCGGCGATCCGCGCCCGCCTGATCGAGACGGCCTAAAGCCGGCGCGCCCGGCGCGGCAGCATCCGCGCCAGCACACCGTCTTTCAGCACGGCGGCGTGAAACAGCGCCGCCGCGACATGCAGCGTCGCAACCCCCAGCAACGCCAGACCGAGCGCGACATGAACGCCGAGCAGGCGGTCGGCCAGCGCATCGTTCTCCGCCGCAAGCGGCGGCACCTCGATCAGCCAGAAGAAGCTGATCGATCCGCCGACTACCGACGAGAAGGCCCAGCCGCTGACCGGCAGCGCGATCGTCAGAAGACACAGCAGCGCATGGACCGTCCGCGCCGCAGCGTCCGCCCATCGCGAAACCCCGGGCGCGGCGGGAGCGGGGCGGACCAGCACCGTCATCAGTCGCGCCGCACCGATCATCGCCACCAGCAGCCCCAGCGACTGATGCGCCGTCATCGCGAACCGCCAGGACGGCGGATCCTTGATATCCGGCAGCACCCAGCCCAGCGCATAGAGCGCGATGAGCAACACCGGCGTCAGCCAGTGCGCGGCGCGCCGTGCGCCGGAATAGACGTAAAGCCGCCCGCTCTGATCGCCCTGCTTCATGGCGTCAGCCTATCCGAGGGCAGGGAACGCGCACGGGAAAGATGAGGGGCCGGGGAAACGTGATCCTTCACGTTTCCTTGCGCCCGGCATCACATCGGCGCGCGGCGTGACGAGCGCCGCAGGATGGCCCCGGCGCGGGGCCGACTGTGATCGGGCGCACAGAGAGCCCCGGGGTGGGCGCGTATCTCACCGCCCGCAAACCTCAGGACAAACGCCCATGATCGACTGGATCAGCCAGGTCAACGACCGCATCAACGAAAGCCTCGACAAGCTGGCCGTTCTGCCGCTGGCTTTCATGATCGTGCTCAGCTTCTTCGTCGTCGCCACCGCAGTGCTGGAAGGCGACACCGGCGCGGTCGCCGCCGCCAAGCTGGCGATCTTCGCCAGCTAAAGCAATTCCAGGAAAAGTGCGGCGCGGTTTTCCGTCCGTATTTGCGTCAAACCAAAAGCCCGGCAATTCCAGGAAAAGTGCGCTGCGGTTTTCCGTCCGGCATTACGTCAGAACTGATCTAAAGCGGCCGGCGCGCCTTGAACGCGGCGGCCAGCGTGCCCTCGTCGAGATAGCCAAGCTCGCCACCGATCGGCACGCCATGTCCCAACCGCGTCACGGTCGCGCCCGTCGCGGCCAGCCGCTCGGTCAGATAATGCGCCGTCGCCTGCCCCTCGACGGTCGCCGACAGCGCCAGCACCACCTCAAGCCCCGGCTTGCCCGACGCGCGGTCCAGCAATGCCGCGATGCTCAGCGTTTCCGGCCCGCGCCCGTCCAGCGCCGACAGCGTGCCGCCCAGCACATGATAGCGCCCGCGATAGACGCCTGCCCGCTCCAGCGCCCAGATGTCGCCGACATCCTCCACCACGCAGAGCTGGGCGTCGTCGCGCCTTTGGTCGGCGCACAGGCCGCACGGATCGGTCGTGTCGATATGCCCGCAGACCGAACACACCTTGATCGCCGCCGCCGCCTCGCGCATCGCCCCGATCAGCGGGTCCAGCAACGTCTCGCGCCGCTTGATCAGCGCCAGCGCCGCCCGCCGGGCCGAGCGCGGTCCGAAGCCGGGCAGCTTCCCCAGCGCCTGAACCAGACGTTCGATCTCCGGCCCGGAAAGGGCGGCTTTCATGTCGTCAGAACGAGGGCAGCTTGAAGCCCGGCGGCAGCGGCAACCCGGCGGTCAGCTTCGCCGTTTCGGCGGCCATCGCGTCGTCGAGTTTGCCCTTGGCGTCGGCATGGGCGGCGGCGATCAGGTCTTCCAGAATCTCGCCTTCGCCTTCCTTCAGCAGCGACGGGTCGATCTGGATGCGCTTCAGCGCGCCCTTGCCCACCAGCGTCACCTTCACGAGGCCTGCGCCGGCGACGCCGCTGGCTTCCACGCTGTCGGCCTTGGCCTGAAGGTCGGCCAGCTTCTGCTGCATCTGGCCGATCATGCCCATCATATCGTTCAGTTTGCTCATCACTCGTCCATCGGTTCCATTTCGGCCGGGTCGGCCGACGTTTCTGTATCGGTGTCGATCACGTCGGTCAGGCGCGCGCCAGCGAAAGTTTCAAGCGCCGCCTTCACCAGAGGGTGCTGGGCCACGTCCTCGAACAGCGAATTGCGCGCCGCCGTGCGCGCGGCCTCGACGGTCGGTGCGCCGCCGCTTTCGCGCACGTCGATCATCCAGCGCCGGCCGGTCCAGGCCTGAAGTTTCTCGCTTAACCGGCCCGCGATCTCGCGCGGCGCGTTGGGCTCGAAGGCGATGGCGACGCGGCCCTCGGCCCACGAGATCAGGCGCACGAATTTCTCGGCCCGGGCCTTCAGGATCGGCTCGTTCTCGTCTTCCAGACGGCGCAGCAGCGCCTCGAACGAGGCGATGGTCGCGGTCGCCGCCTGCGGTGCGGCCTCGGTCTGCGCCTCCGGGCGCATCGTGACGCCGCGCGCATCCGCGCTGGCCCGCATGCCGCCGCCGGAAGGCGAGGGCGATGCTCCGCGCGGCGCAGGAACGGTCGATCCGCCTTTGGCGTCGATATCGGCCACCAGACGGTCCAGCGGCGGCAGGTCGGCGGCGAAGCACAGCCGGGCGATCGCCATCTCCGCCGCCTGGATCGCCAGCGGCGCGTCGCGCGTCTCGCCCAGCGATTTCAGCAGCAGCGTCCAGTTGCGCGTCAGCGTCGCCATGGAAAGGCGCGCCGCCATGGAAAGGCCCTGATCGCGCTCGGCGGGCGAGGCGGCGCCGTCCTTCGCGGCATCCGGCGCGATCTTCAGACGGGTCAGCCAGTGCGTCAGCTCCAGCATGTCCTGCAGCACGGCGATGGGGTCCGCCCCGGCGTCATACTGGCTGCGCAGTTCGCCTATCGCGGCCGCCGGCTCGCCCTTCATCGTCAGGTCGTACAGGTCCAGCACCCGGGCGCGGTCGGCGAGGCCCAGCATCGCGCGCACGCTGGCGGCGTCGGGCGGCGCTCCGTCCTCGGCCAGCGCCAGCGCCTGATCCAGGATCGACAGCGCATCGCGCACCGATCCTTCCGCCGCGCGGGCGATGATCGCCAGCGCGTCGTCCTCCACCGCAAAGCCTTCCTCGGCGGCCACGCCCTTGATGTGAGCGATCAGCGTTTCGGCCGGAATACGGCGCAGATCGAAACGCTGGCAGCGCGACAGCACCGTCACCGGGACTTTCCGGATTTCGGTGGTCGCGAAGATGAACTTCACATGCGGCGGCGGCTCTTCCAGCGTCTTCAACAACCCGTTGAAGGCGTTCTTCGAGAGCATGTGGACTTCGTCGATGATGTAGACCTTGTAGCGCGCCTCGGCGGGCAGATAGCGCGTGCCCTCGATGATCTCGCGGATGTCGTCGATGCCGGTGCGGCTGGCGGCGTCCATCTCGAAGACGTCGGGGTGGCGCGATTCGGCGATGGCGACGCAGGGTCCGCAGACGCCGCAGGGCGTGATCGTCGGCTCGGTCCGCTGGCCGTCCTCGCCGACGCAGTTCAGCGCGCGGGCGACGATGCGGGCCGTAGTGGTTTTGCCGACGCCGCGCACCCCGGTCAGCATGAAGGCGTGGGCGATGCGCTTCGACGCGAAGGCGTTGCCCAGCGTCCGCACCATGGCGTCCTGGCCGATCAGGCTGTCGAAGGTCTGCGGGCGATATTTGCGGGCAAGAACGCGGTAAGCGTCCTGCGTGCGCTGAACAGGCGGCAGATCAAGGCCAAGCGCCGGCTCGTCCGTCATCCTGCGCGCCGCGCCCCCGCCTGGCGATAAGTGGAAATCCGGTGGGAGGCTGACATGACCCGAGAAGAACTCGTTACGGCTGCTTCCTTCCGGACCTGACCGGGTTGGCAAGGAACTCGTCCGCGCCAACCTCCCGAGCGGAGTATATCAGAAGGGAAGGGGGCGTTCGCAACCCCGCAGGGCGGGATTCGCCGCATGGACGGTCGGAACCCTGCAAAGCGCCGCTGTGGGCTAACCCGCCCACCGACTTTCCCGAGTCCCGCCGGTTCTGGCGCATGGGGACGAGATGGCGCATCCGGCAAGATCGGCTTGCCTTAGCCGCGAAGCGCGGTCAGGTTCCGCCGTCATGCCCTTCACGTTCGACAATCCCAATACCTTCGCCAACAATCCTCTGGATCGCTGCAGCGAAAAGCGCGCCGATTCCGGCTGGATCGCCACCACCTATGCCGATCCGACGACGCTGGTGGTGCCGTTCTGGAAGCTGAAGCCCTTCACCATGCAGACGCCGCAGGGGCCGACGGTCGGCTTTATGAAGCCGGGGCTCTGCGAAAAGCTGATGGGCGAGGGCGCGCCGCTGGTTTTCCTCGGGCGTGACAAGGGCGGGGCCTATTTCGCCGCCGACATCTCCGCCGCGCGCGACCCGGAAAGCGACGGCCCGCTGGCCGGGCTCGGCACGTTCAAGGATCTGCGGCAGCTGGCGTTGGAAATTCCCGCCGGCGACGCCGCCATTCTGGGCCAGGCCCGCTCGCTGCTCGACTGGCACCAGACGCACCGCTTCTGCGCCAATTGCGGCGCCCCGACGGCGCTCGCCGAAGGCGGCTACAAGCGCGAATGCCAGGTCTGCAAGACCGAGCATTTTCCGCGCGTGAACCCGGTCGTCATCATGCTGGCGATTTCAGGCGACAAATGCCTGCTGGGGCGCGGTCGCAATTTTCCCAAAGGTATGTTCTCGGCGCTCGCCGGCTTCATCGAAGTGGGCGAATCGATCGAGGAAGCGGTGGCGCGCGAGCTGTTCGAGGAGGCGGGCGTCCGCATCAGCTCGGTGACATATCATTCGACCCAGCCCTGGCCGTGGCCCTCGCAGATGATGATCGGCTGCTTCGCCGAAGCGGAAAGCGAAGACATCAAGGTCGATGAAAACGAACTGGCCGAAGCGCGCTGGGTCGATCGCGAAACGGTGCGCGCGACGCTGGCGGGCAAAGGGCCGGACGGCTTCTGGGTGCCGCCCCGCCTCGCCATCGCCCATCAGCTTGTGAAGGCGTGGGCGGAGCGGGAGTAGCTTCAAGCCTCGTCCAGCACCGCCTCAGGCATGGATCCCCGGATCGGTGTGACGGCCGTCCGAGGATGACAGTCGCTTTTGAACGCCCGGCGCGCCGTCAGAACGCCTCGTTCAGGCCCATCGCTTCATGTTGCGCGGCGACGCGGGCGACATCGTGGCTGAGGATGACGATGTCGTGCGTCTGGCCCTCGCGGTCTTTCACATGGTCGCGCAACAGCGCCTCGGGGCGGAAGCCGAGGCCCGAGAACATCGCCAGCGCGCCCTGCTGATCGGGCGTCATCTGCGCCACGAATTTGCCCAGCCCCATCTCCAGCCCCAGCGCGAAGGCTTCCTGCGCCAGAGCGCGTCCCAGCCCTGCGCCGCGCATGTCGCTTGAAACGAGAATGCGCAGCTCGCCCACATGCTTCGACCACGACAACGGATCGGTCACGATGGTCGCGCAGCCGACGATCGCCCCGTTCTCGGTCGCCAGAAGCGAAACGATGGTGCCGTCGGCGACGTTCTGCAGCCACGCCGCGACGACCCGCGGATGGGTGATGTCGCGCCTGAGGAACAGAAGGTCCGTCGCCGGCAGGGCGCGCGCGAAGGCCAGGATGCCGGCCTTGTCGTCGTCGCTCATGCCGCGCAGCGTGAAGGTGCGTCCGCCGGTGGCGATGTCGCGCGGATAGCTTCGTGTCTCGCTCATGTGGAGCGGCCTCCCAGCCAGTCGTCGATTTTCGGCCACAACCGTTTCACGGCGTTCGCCCCGGCCAGCACGCTGACATGGCCGCCCTTCACGATCAGTTCGGTCTTGTCCGCCGATCCCGCCTTCTGCACCAGCGGGCTGGACGCGCCATAGGTCACGATATGGTCGTGCTCGGCGATGACGTGGAACAAGGGCGCGGCGATCGCCCCGAGATCGACCCGCCGCCCGCCGATGGAGAACGTCCCGTCGTTCAGGCGGTTCTCCTGCATCAGCCCCTTCATGGTGTCGCGGAAATATTGGCCCGCCAGCGGCAGCGTTTCATTGCCCCAGCGCTCCATCATGCGGAAGCCCTTCACGAACTCGTCGTTCCACATATTGTCCCACAGGCGGATCTGCGATGCAGCGCGCGAGGCCGGACGCAGCATGTCGAACGAAGTCATAATCATCTCGGCCGGCACGTTGCCCATCGCGCCGACCATCCGGTCCACGTCGAAACTGTCCGCGTCCGCCCAGTTGCGGAACAGCGTCATATGCGTCCAGTCGATCGGCGTCGTGAAGCAGATGAGATTCTTCAGCGGCCCTTCCGGCTCCAGCGCGGCGTAGCAGCAGGCCAGCACCCCGCCCATGCAATAGCCCATCACCGTCACGTCGCGTTCGCCCGAACGCGACTGGATGGTGCGGATGGCGTCGGGGATGAAGTCGAGAACGTAATCCTCGAAGGTCAGCCGGCTTTCGTCGCGGCGCGGCGGCGCCCAGTCCAGCATGTAGACGTCATATCCATGCTGCAGCAGGAACTCGACCAGGCTCTGTCCCGGCGCGAGGTCGAGGATATAGCCGCGATTCGTCGTCGCCATCACGATCAGGATCGGCACGCGGTAGATTTCGTCCGTCATCGGACGATAATGGTAAAGCTGCATCGTGCCGCGCGCGGCGATCACGTCCTTCGGCGTCAGGCCCACCGGCTGCAGCGGCGCGGTGAACTGCTCCAGGCCCTTCAGATTGCGCTGGATCGCCCGTTCGATCTCGGTGCGCAGCCGCTCGCCCGCATCGGGCTTCGGAGCGGCGGCGCTCACGGCGTCCCGCTTCTGGGCTTGCGGGTGCGCGGCGGGCTGGCGGCCGGCGCGGGCGGCGGCGCGACATGGCGCAGGATCGTCTGGATGTCGCGCTCGATCGCGCCCAGCCTCTCGCCCAACGCCGCCACCTCTTCGCGCGAGGGCAGGTTCATCGCGGCGAGATATTTCGCCATCGCGTCGCCCATCGCCTTCTGCATCGCCAGCGGTACGGCGCTGGCTTTGTTGGCGGCGGCGCTGAAGCGCTCCTCGCCCATCACCTTGTTGCCGACTTCGTTGAGCTTGCGCTCCCACGTGTCGATCATGCCGCGCCACATCGCGAGCGGATCGTCCCACGGTTTGTCCGCCATGCCTGCTCCCTGAACCTCTGCCCGGTTCTTGCGCCGGTCGTGTCATCCTGTGAGCGCATCCCGAAAGCGTCAAGGCGATGTGCGCGCTTGCCGTGGACGCTTACGTCGTCGTCACGCCCTCGGCGCGGCACAGCGTATCGATCCAGTCCGCGAACACCTGAAGCCGGCGCGATAGATGCCGGCGATGCGGATAGACCAGCGAGATCGGCACGGGCGCGGCGCGCCGGTCCGGCATCACCTCCATCAGATCGCCCGCCGTCACATGCGCCCGGGCGTCGTAGGCGGGAATCTGGATCAGCCCCAGCCCGGCGATGGCGCAGGCGATATAGGCCTCAGCATTGTTGACCGTCACCCGGCCGGGCACATCGGCGAACCGTATCTCGCCGTCCTCGACATACTCCCACGCCTCCGTCCGCCCGCTCAGCGGCGAGGCGTAGCGGACGGCCAGATGATCTTTCAGCTCCTCCGGCCGCTGCGGCACGCCGTGCGCGGTCAGATAGGCGGGGCTCGCATAATTGCCGAAGGCCAGATCGCCCAGCCGCCGCGCAACGAGGGCGGAATCGGCCAACGCTCCCACCCGGATGGCGCAATCGACACCTTCCTGAATCAGGTCCACGGGCCGGTCCGTGACCCCCAGATCGATCTCCAGCGCCGGGTATCGCTCCAGGAAATCCGGCAACGCGGGCGCGATCACCAGCCGCCCGATCCGCCCCGGCACATTCACCCGCAACCGCCCCCGCGGGCGTCCGTCGCGCCGGAACAGCGTATCCAGATCGTCGAAATCGCCGATAAGGCGCTGGCAGCGATCATAGAAGGCGGCTCCGTCGTCGGTCAGCGCGACGCGCCGCGTCGTCCGGTGCAGCAGCCGTGCGCCAAGCCCCGTTTCCAGCGTCTGGATCGCCGAAGAGACCGTCGAACGGGGAAGACCCAGCGCATCGGCGGCGCGCGTGAAGCTGGAGGTCTCCGCGACACGGCAGAAGATGACGAGGCGGTCGATGCGGTCCATAGGATTGTTCTGATTTCACGACATGTGATGTCCAAATAGATACGTTTATTCGCGCATTATGTCAGGTGACACTACGGCTTCTTCTTTGAAAGGAGCCGTTCCATGTCCACCCACGCCATCGCCGGCAAATATGCGCTCATCGCCGGGGGCGCGAAGAATCTCGGCGGGCTGATCGCCCGCGATCTGGCTGCCCAGGGCGCGGCAGGCGTCGCGATCCACTACAACAGCGCCGCAACGAAAGCCGACGCCGAAGCGACCGCTGAAGCCGTGCGTGCGGCCGGCGCAACCGCCGTCATCATGCAGGGCGATCTCACCAGTGCCGCAGCCGTCTCGACCCTCTTCGCAGGCGCGCTCATGGCCTTCGGCAGGCTCGACATCGCCATCAACACCACCGGCAAGGTGCTGAAGAAACCTTTCGCCGACATCAGCGAAGCCGAATACGACGAGATGTTCGCGATCAACGCCAAGGCCGCGTTCTTCTTCATCAAGGAAGCGGGCGCGACGCTGGCCGACAACGGCAAGCTGGTGACGCTGGTGACGTCGCTGCTCGGCGCGTTCACGCCGTTCTATTCGTCCTATGCCGGCGCGAAAGCGCCGGTCGAACACTTCACGCGCGCCGCGTCGAAGGAATATGGCGCGCGCGGAATCTCGGTGACGGCGGTGGGGCCAGGCCCGATGGACACGCCGTTCTTCTACGGTCAGGAAGCCTCTGACGCCGTCGCGTATCACAAGAGCGCGGCGGCGCTTTCGCCGTTCTCGAAGACCGGGCTGACGGATATCGAGGATATCGTGCCGCTGATCCGCTTTCTCGCTTCGGACGGTTGGTGGATCACCGGCCAGACCATTCTGGCGAATGGCGGCTACACCACGAAGTAAACGGTGGGCGCGGCGGGCGTTACTCGGCGCCCGCCGCTGCCACGGCGCGCAGCGCATGGGCGGGATAGACGCCCAGAATCTGCATATGGCTTGAAAAGAACTGCAGCTCCTCCAGCGCCAGACGCACCGGGCGATCCTCGGGATGGCCCGCGATTTCGGCGTAGAACTGGGTGGCGGTGAAGGTGCCGCCGATCTGGTAGCTCTCCAGCTTCGTCATGTTGACGCCGCAGGTCGCGAAGCCGCCCATCGCCTTGTAGAGCGCGGCGGGCACGTTACGCACCCGGAAGACGAAACTCGTGACGGTGTCGCCGTGCCCGGCCGGCGGCTCCTCCGCCTCGCGCGCCATGATCAGGAAGCGCGTCATGTTGTGCCGCGCGTCCTCGACGTCGCGCTTGAGAATGTCGAGGCCGTAAAGCTCGCCCGCCAGCGCCGACGCGATCGCCGCGACGCTGGGGTCTTTCAATTCCGCCACATGCCGGGCCGACCCTGCCGTATCGTGCCATTCCTGTGCATGCAGCTTCATCTCGCGGATCAGCTTGCGGCACTGGCCGAGCGCCGGCCCCTGGCTGAAAATCGTGCGGATGCCGGACAGCGGCGCGCCCTTCAGGCCCAGCATCTGCAGATTGATGCGCAGGAAGTGCTCGCCGACGATGTGGAGACCCGCATCCGGCAGCAGATGATGGATGTCGGCGATGCGGCCGTGCAGCGAGTTTTCGATGGGAATGATGCAGAGATCGGCCGCGCCCGCGCGCACCGCCTCGATCGCATCCTCGAACGTCTCCTGCGGCGCGGCTTCGGCGTGCGGTACCGCCTCGCGCGCCGCCTGATTACCGAACGCGCCGGCCTCGCCCTGGAAGGCGACGCGCCTGGCTTTGGCGATCAGCATGCTCATGATTTTCGTTCCCCGGGCGCGGCGAGGATCGCCCGCGCCTTTTCCAGATCGTGCGGCGTATCGACGCCCAGCGGCACGCCGCCCACGACGGCGGCGGCGATGGTCATGCCGGCTTCCAGCGCGCGCAGCTGCTCCAGCTTCTCGCGGATCTCCAGCGGCGAAGGCGGCAGCGCGACGAAGCGGGCCAGCGCGGCGCGGCGATAGGCGTAGATACCGATATGATGCCACAGCGGTCCCTCGCCCGACGGCGCGGTGGCGCGGGTGAAATACAGCGCCCGGCCGACCCTCGCCCCGGGCGTCAGACTGACCACCGCCTTTACGACATTCGGATTGTCGCGGTCCTCCTCGGCGCAGGGTGCGATCAGCGTCGCGATGTCTGCCCCGGATGTCTCCAGCGCCGTCGCTACGGCGCGAATCGCAGAAGGCTCCAGGGTCGGCAGATCGCCCTGCAGATTGATGACCGCGTCGTGCCGGCCCTCTGGGTCGAGCGCTTCCAGCGCTTCGAAGATGCGGTCGGACCCGGAGGGATGCTCCGGCCGGGTCAGCACCGCCTCGCCGCCCGCCGTGATCACGGCATCGCGGATATCCGCTTCGGCGGCGGCCACGGCCAGGCGCGGAAAACCGGCTTCGCGCGCCCGTTCCAGCACCTGCACGATCATCGGCTTGCCGGCGATGTCGGCCAGCGGCTTGCCGGGCAGACGGGTCGAAGCCATGCGGGCGGGGATGAGGACGATCGGGTTCATCGGAAAGAAGCGTTGGCGTGACGTTAGGAAAGGGGCTTTATCCGGGCGGTTCCGGGCTTTCCCCCTGAAGGGAGCCGGGGTATAGGATCGCCGCCGCGTCGGGGTCAAAGCGCGCGTGTTTTTAGGGGCTGCACCGTCAGCGCACTGCGGAGTTGGGCATGGATTCCTTTGAGTGGAACAAGATCTTCATGGGCCTTGGTTTCTCGGCCCTTGCCGTGCTCGGCATCAATGAGCTGACGAAAGCGGTCTATGCCGTCGAGAAGCCCACCGAGGTCGCGTATGTCGTGGCGGGCGTCGAAGAAGGCGGCGGCGGCACGGGCGGCGGCGAAGCGGCCGGTCCGGCTGCGCTGCCCGATTTTGGCACCGTTCTCGCTTCCGCCGACATCGCGGCCGGCGAAAAGCAGGCCGCCAAATGCGCTGCGTGCCACACCTGGACCAAGGGCGGCGCCGACGGCATCGGCCCCAATCTCTACGGCATTGTCGGCTCCAAGCACGCGCACCGCGGCGCTGCCTTCGCCTATTCCAAGGCGATGCTCGAAAAGGCCGGCGACACCTGGGACTACGCCGCGCTCTACCAGTTCATCGAAGCGCCCGCGAAAGTCATCAAGGGCACCAAGATGGGTTTCGCCGGTCTGAAGAAGTCGGAAGACCGCATCAACCTGATCGCTTACATCCGCACCTGGGGCGACGAGCCCGCGCCGCTGCCCGCGCCGAATCCCGCCGGCGCTGCCCCGGCTGAGGGCGCGGCTCCCGCCGAAGCTCCCGTCGAAGGCGCCGCGCCGGCCCCGGCCCCCGCCGAGGGCGCTGCACCCGCCGGTGAACACGCGCCTGCCGCGACGCCGGAAACGACGCCCGAAGCGACGCCCACCGGCGCGCCCGCCACGACGCCGGAGGCCGCTCCGGCCGCCGAGCCTACGGCTGCGCCGGAAGCTGCGCCTGAAGCTACCCCGGAAGCGCCCGCGCCGGAGGCGACGCCCGCCGCCGAACCGACGACCACCCCGGCCCCGGAGCACGGCTCGGGCCATTAAGTCAGGCTTCATGCGGATTGAAGCGGCGCGCATCCCCCGGGGTTGCGCGCCGTTTTCGTTTCGGGGCCGGGTTCAGTCTGCCTCGGCCAGCAGGGCGATCAGGCCCTTGAACGTCGCCTGAGCGTCGGTGATCAGGCGGATCGGCATCCGTTCCATCAGCGCGCGATGCCCGCCCTTGGCGCGGAAGCGGTGAAGGAACAGCCGCCGGTCGAACAGATCGCCCCAACGGGGCAGCACGCCGCCCGCCAGATAGATGCCGCCCCTCGCCCCCGCGATCAGCGCGACGTCGCCCGCGAACCCGCCCAGCCATCCGGTCATCATCTCGACCGCCTCGCACGAAAGCGCGCAAGTCTTCCGCCGCGCCCGCTCGGCGATCTCGCCCGATGTCGGGCGCGCCGCCGGGTCCGCGCCGTCCAGCGACGCCAGAATCTCCCATAACGTCTCAAGCCCCGGCCCCGAGAGCAGGTGTTCGGCCTTCACATGGCCGAAGCGGCGGATCGCCTGATGCAGCACGGCGATCTCGCGGTCATTCACCGGCGACAGGCCGGCATGGCCGCCCTCGCCGGGCAGGACCGCGAAGCGCGCCGCCTGCGGCATGACGATAGCGACCCCCAATCCTGTCCCGGGGCCGATCACCGCGATCGCGCCGTCTTCGGCGACGCCCGGCTGCAGCGTTTCCAGCGCGCTGTCCGGCAGGCGTGGCGCTGCGGCGGCGACCGCCGCGAAGTCGTTCACCAGGACGCAGCGCGTCAGCCCCAGCGCCGCCGACGCCGCAGCCGGATCGATGCGCCATTGCGGGCCGTTGGTCATCTGTACGACGCCGCCGGTCACCGGACCCGCAGCGGCGATGGCGGCCCGTGTCACGCCCGCGCCGTGCGCCGACAGGAAGTCCGCCGCCGCCGCCTCGAAGCTGGCGAATGCGCCGGTCTCCAGCACCTCGCTGACGCCGATCCTGCCATCGCTCGCCGCGAGGGCGAGGCGGGTGAAGGTGCCGCCGGCGTCGGCAAGAAGAAGGTGATCGCTCACGCGCGCGCTCCGTCGGGAAGAGTCAGGCGGAACACCGTGCCGCTTTCGCCGGTGCTGAGCACCACCAGATCGCCGCCATGTCCGCGCGCCAGCTCGCGCGCTATGGCGAGGCCGAGGCCCGTGCCGCCCGCCTTTCCTGAAACGCCGAAGGGCTCGAAAAGATGCGGCAGCACGCGGTCGGAGATGCCGGGGCCGCCATCGGCCACGTCGATGATGAGGCTGGATCCGCTACGCGCCGCCGAAACGGTCAAGGTCGCCGCCGCGCCGTCGGCCTCGATGGCCTGCACGGCGTTGCGCATCAGGTTGAGCAGGATGCGATACAGCTGCTCGCCATCGGCTGTAATCGCGAAATCCTTCGGCACCGCATTGACGAAGCGCGTCCGCGCGCCGTTCAGCGCTCCGGCGGGCGCGGCCGCTTCCTGCGTCAGTTCGTGAAGGTCGAAGCGCGTCAGAACCGGCGCCCGCTCGCCCGCCTTGCCATAGGCCAGCGTGTCGTTGGCCAGCGCGATGGCGCGGTCCAGCGTGCGCATCAGGCGCGGCGCCATGCGTTTCACATTCGGGTCGCGGCTTTGTTCCAGGCTTTCCGACGCCAGCTGCGCGCCCGCCAGCATGTTGCGCAGATCGTGGTGGATCTTGGCGACCGCCGCGCCCATCGCGGCCAGATGCGCGCGCTGGGTCAGCGCGTCGCGGATATCGCCCTGCATCTCCGACAAAGCGTCTTCGGCATCGCCGATTTCGTCGCGGCGCCCGCTGGGGCGCATGACGTTGGCGGCGTCCTCCGGCGCTTCGCGGAACGCGGTCATCGAACGAATCAGGCGGCGGATCGGCTGCACCAGCGCGAAGTTCAGCGAA
This sequence comes from Alphaproteobacteria bacterium, assembly GCA_027492655.1. GTDB lineage: Bacteria > Pseudomonadota > Alphaproteobacteria > Micropepsales > Micropepsaceae > JADZAI01. The sequence goes on from JAPUEF010000022.1 coordinate 28,147, forward strand.
AAGAACACCAGCGCCCCCAGCGCCAGCGCGATCGCGATGCCGGTGAGGAAGGTGCGCCAGGCGATCTCGGCCAGCGCATCGCGGATCGGCTTTTCCTCGACAATCGCCTCGATGAACTGCCCGCCCCCCAGACGCGGCGTATCGACGATGCGCAGCGTGCGCTTGCCGTCGCCCATCAGCGCCTCGACGGCGTCGCCGATCGCCGTCATCAGGCCGCTGTCGCGCAGGTCGTAGACTTTCGACACCGGGTCGGGCGTTTTGTCCGCCAGAAACAGCAGCCGCGCTTCATC
>JAPUEF010000023.1 GCA_027492655.1 Alphaproteobacteria bacterium
ATTCTCGGCTCGTCGCTGAAATTCTGCCTCATCGCCGCCGCCGAGGCCGACATCTATCCGCGTCACGGCACGACGATGGAATGGGATACCGCCGCCGGCCAGGCCGTGCTGGAAGCCGCAGGCGGGTCGGTCAACGACCTCTTCGGCAAACGCCTCGCCTACGGCAAGAGCGGCGACAAATTCGCGAACCCGTCCTTCGTCGCGCGCGGTCGCGCCAGGGCTTGACGTGGATCAAGGCGTGACGCGGTAACAGGGTGCATTGAGCGATCGTCTCCTCCTGAGGGTCCGCTCATGTCCGCGCACGATTTCACCGTCGTCATCTGCATCGCAGCCGCGTTCTGCGCATTCGGCGTCAGCCTCGCCGGTGTGGTATTCTATTCGAGCCGGAAATAGGGAGGCTTCGATGACGACCGCATTCTCCGCAATACTCGTTCATATCGATCGCAGCGAAGCGTCCGAAACACGCGCGACGCTCGCCGCCGATCTTGCCGATCGCTTCGGCGCGAAGCTGATCGGCGCATCGGCGGCCCAGCCTTACATTCCGGTCTATGCGCCGTTCGGCGAGAGCTTTCTCGCCCTGCAGCCCGACCTCATCCAGACCGCCCGCGAACAGAGCGAACGCGACATGTCGCAGGCCGAAGCCCGTTTCCGGGCCGGCATCGGCGGACGCGAAGCGACATGGCGTCACTCGCTCACCACCGACTGCGCCGCCTTCATGGCCGTCGAGGCGCGCGCCGCCGATCTCATCGTCGCCGGCCGCCCCGGCGGCAAGGATGCCGACCCGGCGCTTGGCCTGCAACCCGCCGACCTGGTGATGACCGCCGGGCGGCCTGTCCTCGTCGTGCCGCCCGGTGCCGACACGCTTGCGGCCGCCCGCATCGTTCTGGGCTGGAAGGACACCCGCGAAGCGCGCCGCGCCGCGCTGGACGCCCTCCCCTTCTTCAAGCGCGCGCAGGAAGTCATCGTCGCCGCGCTCGGCGCAGACCCTGACCAGAACGGGGCCGCTGAAACGGTCGCCTGGCTCAAGGGCCACGGCGTCGCTGCCACGCTTCTCGCCGAGAAAGGCGCGGAGGCGAACGCCGCCGATGCGCTCCTCGCCGTCGCCGCACGGGTGAATGCCGATCTCGTGGTGGTCGGCGCGTTCGGCCACAGCCGTATGCGCGAATGGGCCTTCGGCGGCGTCACCCGCGCGCTCCTGACGCGCGCGAATATCCCCGTCCTGCTCAGCCACTAGGCCGGATGTTAGCCTTCGGGCCGCGCAAGCACGCCCGAGGCGACGCGCCTGGCGTCTCAGGCCGCCTTCACCCGCAGGGTCGCGCCGTCCGCGCCGGTCACTTCCACCGCCGCGCCCGGGGCCAGATCGCTGCCGTCGTCGCTGATCGCCTGCCAGCGCGTATCGTCGATCAGCACCGGCCCGCGGCCTGCGCGAAAGCCTTCCGCCACCACCGCGCGCCGCCCGGTATAGTTCCGCGTGCGCTGGTTGAGGTTCGAGGCCGCATCGTTCGACTTCCCGCGCCGGTAGAACGTCGTCCACACGATGGTCGAGACCACCGACATGACGCCGAACACGGTGATCGCCGCCTGCCAGGACAAATCCGGGGCGAGCAGCTTCAGCACGCCCACCATCACCGCCGCGATACCCGGCCAGATGAAATAGAAAGTCGGCGTGATGATCTCGATGATCAGCAGGATCGAGCCGAACGCAAACCAGTGCCAATAGGTCATCTGGTCGATGAAGCTGATGATCTGGTCCATGAAGGGTCCGCTCCTCAGCCCGCCGTGCCGCCGGCGCCGCCGGTCGAGGTCCACTGCACCCGGTTGCGCGGCGCGCGCGGGGCCAACCCGCCGCCATTGCCATTGCCATCGCCGTCACCGCCGCCCAGCGCCGCTTTCGCCAGTTCGCCGACCCCGGCGATCGAGCCGAGCAGACCTGACATTTCGGCCGGGACGATCACGAATTTCTGGTTCGGCGCGGTGGCGAGGGCGCGGAATGCGTCCACGTATTTCTGCGCGATGAAGTAGTTGATCGCCTGCACGTCGCCCTCGGCGATCGCCTTCGACACCATCTCGGTCGCCTTGGCTTCGGCGTCTGCGGCGCGCTCACGCGCCTCGGCGTCGCGGAAGGCCGATTCGCGGCGGCCTTCCGATTCCAGGATCTGCGACTGCTTCAGGCCTTCGGCGCGCAGAATCGAGGCGGCTTTCTCGCCTTCCGCGCTGATCACCTCGGCGCGGCGTTCGCGCTCGGCCTTCATCTGGCGGTTCATCGAATCGATGATGTCCGACGGCGGCGTCAAATCCTTGATCTCGATGCGCATGATCTTCACGCCCCACGGCCCCGTGGCGGCGTCCACCACGCGCAGCAGGCGCTCGTTGATCTCGTCGCGCTTCGACAGCACCTCGTCGAGGTCCATCGAGCCGATCACCGAACGGATATTGGTCTGGGCGAGGTTCGAGATCGCCCGCTCCAGATCCTTGATTTCATAGGCCGCGCGGGCGGCGTCGATGACCTGATAGTAGGAAATGCCGTCCGTCGTCACCATGGCGTTGTCCTTGGTGATCACGTCCTGGCGCGGAATTTCCAGCACCTGCTCCATAATGATCAGCTTGCGGCCGATCCGGTCATAGACCGGCACGATCAGATGCAGACCCGGCGAGAGGGTGCGCGTGTAACGTCCGAACCGCTCCACCGTCCATTCCTGGCCCTGCGGCACCGTCTTCACGAAGCTGAAGACGACGATCAGCAGCAACACCGCGAAGACGATGTAGAAAATGTATTCCTGCTCCATGAGCCTCTTCTCCCCGACAGTCCGGCCCAAGCCGGAGGATAGGAATGCGACGAAACGAAGGCCGTGAGAAGCCTTTGCAATCAGTCTACACTGGTTTCATTGCGGGGCGCATTGATTCGTAACGGGAAACACATGGAAGACATCATCCGTCGTCTTGCCACGCGGCGCGCATTGCTCACCGGCTTCACCGGCGCCGCCGCGCTCGCCGCCGCCGGCTGCACCTCGTCCGACACCGGACGCAACGTCCAGACGCGCGAAACCTATCCGGGCGACCAGCCCGTCACGGACGAATACCGTCAGGAAGAAATCCAGGGCGCGGTCGAAAATTTCTTCGGCGTCACCGCCCAGGCGTCGGCCGAAGTGGTCGAGCGCGTCTTCGGCGATCTTGGACGTCCCAACGCCTATATCGCAGGCGAGGAAGCCTCCGCCGCCGTGGCGCTGGGTCTGCGCTATGGCGAAGGCTGGCTCTATCGCCGCAGCCAGCAGCCGCGTCAGGTCTTCTGGACCGGCCCGTCGCTCGGCGTCGATCTCGGCGTCAACGCCTCCAAATGCTTCACGCTGGTTTACGACCTGCAGACGGTCGATCAACTGTTCCAGCGCATTCCCGGCGTCGAGGGCAGCTACTATTTCATCGCCGGCATCGGCGTGAACTATCAGCGCGCCGGCAATCTCACGCTCGCGCCCATGCGGACCGGCATCGGCGCGCGGGTCGGCGTGAATGTCGGCTATCTGAACTACACGCCCGAACGCGAATGGGTGCCGCTCTGATCTGAGGCGCGCGCCTCAGATCAACCCCAGCGCCGTCGCACGCCCCACGGCGTGCGCCCGGGTGGCGGCATCGAGCTTGCGGCGGGCATTGTCCACGTGAAACCTGACCGTCGCCTGCGACAGGGTCAGGATCACCGAAATCTCCCAGTCCGATTTCCCCGCCGCGACATAAGCGAGGCAATCGTATTCCCGCCGCGTC
>JAPUEF010000024.1 GCA_027492655.1 Alphaproteobacteria bacterium
TCGTCTTCGGCGGCATCTACGCGGCGGGCACATTCGGCTGGGGCGCGCTCGACATGCTCGCTTACGGCATCTTCCTGTCGGTCTTCGCGGTGTTCGGCGGCGTCTTCGGCGGCTGGCTGGACGACACGTTCGGCTCGCGCAACGCCATCCTCGTCTCCATCGGCGGCACCTCGATCGGCCTCATCCTGACGCTGCTGATGGGGCCGACGACGATCCTCGGCATCTGGAATTTCGCGCCGGATCAGGTGCCCGTGCTCTATGACGGGCCGTTCTTCAACACGGTGCCCGAGGCGATCTACGTCACGCTGGTCATCATCATCGCCATCTTCATCACGGCGGCCTATGCCAACAGCCGGACGATGCTTGCGCGTATCGCCCCAGCGTCGAAGATGACGGAGTTTTTCGGCCTTTACGCGCTTTCGGGGACGGCGACCGCCTTCATGGCGCCCTTTGTGGTCGGCCGCTTCACCGAAGGCTTCCACAGCCAGGCCGCCGGCATGGCCTCTATCCTGATCTTCATGGCCATCGGCCTGGTCGGCATGCTGTTCGTGACGAACGACCGGGCGGTCGCAAAGGACTGAGGCGTCACAGTCCGCTGCGGCGCGCCAGCTCCGCGATCGCCTGCGCCCGCGTGCGGACGTTCAGCTTGGCCTTGGCGCTTTCCAGATGGCGATGCACCGTGGCCGGCGCGATGTTCATCGAGGCGCCGATCTCGTCGTCCGTCGCGCCGTAAAGGGCCCGGAAAAGGCAGACATGCTCGCGGTGAGTCAGTTCGCGGACGCGCTGGCCTCCACGCGCTTCTTCGCGCGTCGCGACCAGAAAACGCGCGACGGCCTCCACGCGGTTGCGCGCTCTCAGCTTGCGCCGCGCCGACTCGACATGGGTGCGCACGGTCTGAGGCGATATCTCCAGGATCACGCCCGTCTCGAAATCCGACTTCCCTTCCGCCACCCAATGCAGGCAATCGCGTTCGCGCCGGCTCAGCGGTTGCAAACCCGCCCAGTGGCTGAAGCGATAGAGAAAGGCCCGGGCTGCCGCGATCACGTCGGCCTCCACGCCGTCCGCCCAGTCCATGCTGTCGAAACCGATGGTCAGCGTGGCGACAAGCCAGCCGTCTTCGAAGCGCGAAACGACCAGTCCGTCGCTGTCCGGCGCGCTGATCGCCCGGCATGCCTGCCACATTGCGCGTTCATGGAGGGGGCTGGTGAAATCCGGCCCCATCGTGCTCCAGCGGAACGGCACGCGCTGGCGGCGTGTCGCCAGCGTCAGCGGGAAATTGGCATCGACGGCGGCGACGAGATCGGGCCGCGCCTGCAAAGCGGGGCACATCACGCGGGCGGCCTCGTCCCAATCCGACGTGTCGCGGCCGCTTTCGCGGTTGGCGTCGGTCAGCACCAGCGACAGCGGCTTCAGCGGCGCGAGCGCCGCAAAGAAGGCATCCGCCCCGATCTGCGGCGTCCTGGCGTCGGCGAAGCCGCCGACCAGATCGCTCAGCCGCGGGGCGCCGGTCATGCCATGCTCAATGGCGGAAATGACGGACGCCCGTGAATGCCATCGCGATGCCGGCCTCATCGGCGGCGGCGATGACTTCCGCGTCGCGCATCGAGCCGCCGGGCTGAATGACCGCCGTGGCGCCGGCTTTCACGCATTCCAGCAAGCCGTCGGCGAACGGGAAGAAGGCATCCGAAGCGGCGGCAGAGCCTTTGGTTTTGGCTTCCACCCAGCCGGCGGCCTGGCGCGCGTCTTCGGCTTTCCACGCGCCGATGCGCGAGGATTCACGGCGGTTCATCTGGCCCGCGCCGATGCCGGCGGTCTGGCCGTCTTTCGCATAGACGATGGCGTTCGACTTCACATGCTTCGCGATGGTGAAGGCGAACAGCATGTCCTCCAGCTCCTGTGCGGTGGGTGCGCGTTTCGTCACGATCTTCAGATCCGCCGCCGCGATGCGCCTGGCGTCGCGCTCCTGAACCAGGAACCCGCCCGCCACCGTCTTGAACGCCAGGCCGGGCGCTGACGGGTCGGGCAGCGCGTCGGTCAGCAGGAGGCGCAGATTCTTCTTCGCAGCGATGATCGCCATGGCCTCATCGCTCGCGCCCGGCGCGATGATCACCTCGGTGAAGATCTTCGCGATCTCCTCCGCCGTGGCGGCGTCGAGACTGCGATTCAGGGCGACGATGCCGCCGAAGGCGCTGACCGTGTCGCAGAGATAAGCCTTCTCATACGCATCCTTGAGCGTCGCGCCGAGGGCGACGCCGCAGGGATTGGCGTGCTTGATGATCGCGACGGCGGGCGTCTGCGTATCGAACTCGGCGACCAGCTCGTAAGCGGCGTCGGTGTCGTTGATGTTGTTGTAGGACAGCTCCTTGCCCTGCACCTGCCGCGCGGTGGCGACTCCGGGGCGGGCGTCGGTCACGTAGAAGGCGGCGTGCTGGTGCGGATTTTCGCCATAGCGCAGCGCCTGACGCAGACTGCCGGAGATCGTCATGCGCGCGGGCGCATTTTCGGTCTCGCCCGCCTTGCCGCGCCATTTTTCGAACCAGCCGCTGATCGCCGCGTCATAGGCTGCGGTGCGGCCGAAGGCCTTCGCCGAGAGCTCGCGGCGCAGCGCGGCGGTCACGCCGCCCGCGTCGTGCTGTTCAAGGATGCGCGGATAGTCGGCAGGGTCCATCGCGACGCTGACATAAGCGTGGTTCTTGGAAGCCGCGCGGATCATCGCAGGGCCGCCGATGTCGATCTGCTCGACGATGGCGTCGAAATCGTCGGTCGCCGCGACGGTCGCCTCGAACGGATAAAGGTTCGAAACCAGCAGATCGATGCCCTCGATGCCGTGCTCGCGCATCGCCTCGGCATGGTCGTCGTTCTCGCGGATCGCCAGCAGGCCGCCATGCACCTTGGGGTGCAGCGTCTTCACGCGGCCATCCATCATTTCGGGAAAGCCGGTGATCTCGGCGACGTCCTGAACGTCAAGGCCCGCATCGCGCAACGCCTTCGCCGACCCACCGGTGGAAACCAGCGTCACGCCGCGTGCGACGAGCGCCTTGCCGAGCTCCACCAGGCCGGTCTTGTCATAAACGGAAAGCAGCGCGCGGCGGATCGGACGGCGCGTCGTGTCGGTCATGGGTCTGGCCTCGGGCGGAATGGGTATTTGGCGCGGCTGGTAGCACGCAGCCGCCGCTCATACCAAGCGTCGCCGGGGGCGATGGGCCGGGCTGTCGGTTTTCAGCGCCCAGCGCAGCGTCCAGTCCGCTCCGGTCATCGGCGCGCGCAGCACGATGGCCTGCGTCCGTCGCACGGTTTCGCCGCCCATATAAACCGCATCCTCCAGCGAGAGACGGGAATCCGGCCCTTCGGCATTGCTGCGAAAGCGCCAGACATGCCCGCTGGGCGGCGCGATCAGGACGCTGTCGCCGCTCTGCGCGAGGGTCGCGCGGCAATCGGGATGCAAGGGAAAGCGGACGGCGATTTCCAGCGCCCCGCGCGGCCGGGTCCGGGTTAGGATGTCCTCGCCGCGCAAATCCTCGCCCGTCGGGTCGAGAAACAGGCGCCGCCGGTGGGTCGCGCCGAAGGCGGGCGCGTAGAAATCATGGCGCCCTTCGGCCCAGCTTCCCTCATCGCCGAACGCCGCGTCGCCCGTGGCCTGCCCGCCATAAAGGCGCGCGCCCAGCCGCCGCGCCGCCGCCCTGGAAGCAGGCACGGAGATCGGAAGAGCGTCGTGGAGGGAAAGAGTGTACGTGTGCGTGTAGATCTCGG
>JAPUEF010000025.1 GCA_027492655.1 Alphaproteobacteria bacterium
TGCCGCTCCGGCTGCTGCCGAAGAAGAAAAGACCGAATTCGACGTGATCCTCGTTGACGCTGGCGCCAACAAGATCAACGTCATCAAGGAAGTCCGCGCCATCACCGGCCTCGGCCTCAAGGAAGCCAAGGATCTGGTCGAAGGCGCTCCGAAGGAAGTCAAGGCTGACGTGCCCAAGGACGAAGCCGAGAAGATCAAGAAGCAGCTCGAAGGCGCTGGCGCCAAGGTCGAGCTGAAGTAAGAGTAACCGGACCCGGCGCGGCGCCGGGTCCGATCGATACGACGACGGCCGTGCGCCGCCTGGGACCAGCGCCCAGGCGGCTCGCGGCCATCGGCGTCGAATAGGACTAAAGGCTTCATGTCCGCCGCATGAAGCGCGATTTCGGGCTCCGCCGCCCCGGGAACGCAGCTTAAGGCGACGAAATTCGGGCCTGTATGGGCCGTACGCATTGGACGTCGAGAGGTTATCGAATGGCTCTGTCCTTCACCGGCCGCAAACGTATCCGCAAGAGCTTCGGCAAAATCCAGGAAGTGGCGCTGATGCCGAACCTCATCGAGGTTCAAAAGGCGTCCTACGACCAGTTCCTGCAGATGGACGTGCCGGCCGCGGAGCGGACCGACACCGGCCTTGAGGCGGTGTTCCGGTCGGTCTTCCCGATCAAGGACTTCAACGAGACGGCGACGCTCGAATACGTGAAGTACGAGTTCGAAGAGCCGAAATACGACGTGGAAGAGTGCCAGCAGCGCGGCATGACCTTCGCCGCGCCGCTGAAGGTGACGCTGCGCCTGATCGTGTTCGAGGTCGATCTCGAAACCGGCGCCAAGTCGGTCAAGGACATCAAGGAGCAGGACGTCTACATGGGCGACATGCCCCTGATGACGAAGCACGGCACCTTCGTGGTCAACGGCACCGAGCGCGTGATCGTCTCGCAGATGCACCGCTCGCCGGGCGTCTTCTTCGACCACGACAAGGGCAAGACCCATTCGTCGGGCAAGCTGCTCTACGCGGCGCGCGTGATCCCCTATCGCGGTTCGTGGCTGGACTTCGAGTTCGACGCCAAGGACATCGTGCATGTCCGCATCGACCGTCGCCGCAAGCTGCCGGCGACCACGCTGCTCTACGCGCTCGGCATGGATCAGGAAGAGATCCTCAGCCACTTCTATGACCGCGTCATTTTCAAGCACACCAAGCTGGGCTGGTCGCTGCCGCTGGACGCCGACCGCGCGCGCGGCTGGAAGCCTGTCGTCGACCTGCTGAACGCCAAGACCGGCGAAGTCGTCGTGGAAGCGGGGACCAAGCTCACCCCGCGCGCCGTGCGCAAGCTGATCCAGGACGGCGTCAAGAACGTGATCCTGCCGGCCGAGGAAATGGCCGGCCGCTTCCTGGCGATGGACCTCGTGAACCCGGAGACGGGCGAGATCTACGCCGAAGCGGGCGACGAGCTGACGCCTGACCTCATCAAGTCGCTGGAAGAAGAGGGCTTCGACGAACTGCCGGCTCTCGATATCGACGGCGTCAATATCGGTCCCTATCTGCGCAACACGCTGATGGCCGACAAGGTCTCGAACCGCGATCAGGCGATTATCGAAATCTACCGCGTGATGCGTCCCGGCGAGCCGCCGACGCTGGAGACGGCTGAGTCGATGTTCTCGGGCCTGTTCTTCGATTCCGAGCGCTACGACCTCTCCTCGGTCGGCCGCGTGAAGATGAACATGCGCCTCGGCCTCGACGCCGAGGATACCGTGCGCGTGCTGCGCAAGGCCGACATTCTGGCCGTCGTGAAGACCCTTGCGGATCTGCGCGACCAGAAGGGCGAGATCGACGACATCGACAATCTCGGCAATCGCCGCGTGCGGTCGGTCGGCGAGCTGATGGAGAACCAGTACCGCATCGGCCTCTTGCGCATGGAGCGCGCGATCAAGGAGCGCATGTCGTCGGTCGAGATCGACAACGTCATGCCGCACGACCTGATCAACGCGAAGCCGGCCGCCGGCGCCGTGCGCGAGTTCTTCGGCTCGTCGCAGCTCTCGCAGTTCATGGACCAGACGAACCCGCTGTCGGAAGTCACGCACAAGCGCCGTATGTCGGCGCTCGGGCCGGGCGGTCTGACGCGCGAGCGTGCGGGCTTTGAAGTCCGCGACGTTCACCCGACCCACTATGGCCGTATCTGCCCGATCGAAACGCCGGAAGGCCCCAATATCGGTCTGATCAACTCGCTCGCGACCTTCGCGCGCGTGAACAAATACGGCTTCATCGAAAGCCCGTATCGCCGCGTCGCCGACCGCAAGGTGCAGGACGAGGTGGTTTATCTCTCCGCGATGGAGGAGGCGAAGTACACGATCGCGCAGGCCAACGCGCAGGTCGACGCGAAGGGCCGCTTCGTCGAGGAGCTGGTCTCGTGCCGTAACGGCGGCGACTTCGTGATGACCAACGCGGACGCGATCGACTTCATCGACGTGTCGCCCAAGCAGCTGGTGTCTGTGGCGGCGGCGCTGATCCCGTTCCTCGAGAACGACGACGCGAACCGTGCGCTGATGGGCGCCAACATGCAGCGTCAGGCCGTGCCGCTGATCCAGGCCGAGGCGCCGCTGGTCGGCACCGGCATGGAAGGCGTCGTGGCGCACGACTCGGGCGCGGCGATCGCCGCCAAGCGCACCGGCATCGTGGAGCAGGTGGATGCGACCCGTATCGTGATCCGCGCGACGGAAGAGAACGATGCGTCGAAGCCGGGCGTCGATATCTATCGTCTTCAGAAGTTCCAGCGTTCCAACCAGTCGACCTGCATCACGCAGCGTCCGCTGGTGCGCGTCGGCGACACGCTGAAGGCGGGCGATATCATCGCTGACGGCCCCTCGACCGATCTGGGCGAGCTGGCGCTGGGCCGTAACGCGCTCGTCGCGTTCATGCCCTGGAACGGCTACAACTTCGAGGACTCCATCCTCATCTCCGAACGCATCGTGCGCGATGACGTCTTCACCTCGATCCATATCGAGGAGTTCGAGGTCATGGCCCGCGATACGAAGCTGGGGCCTGAGGAAATCACGCGCGACATTCCCAATGTCGGCGAAGAAGCGCTGAAGAACCTCGACGAGGCCGGCATCGTCTATATCGGCGCCGAGGTTCAGCCGGGCGACATTCTGGTCGGCAAGATCACGCCGAAGGGCGAGAGCCCGATGACGCCGGAAGAGAAGCTGCTGCGCGCCATTTTCGGCGAGAAGGCCGCCGACGTTCGCGACACGTCGCTGAAGCTGCCGCCGGGCGTCGCCGGTACGGTCGTGGAAGTGCGCGTCTTCAACCGTCACGGCATCGACAAGGACGAGCGCGCCCTGCAGATCGAGCGCGACGAGATCGAGCGTCTGGCGAAGGACCGCGAGGACGAGCGCGCCATTCTGGAGCGTTCGATCTATGGCCGTCTGACCGAGCTTCTGCTGGGCAAGCAGATCGCCAACGGCCCCAAGGGCCTGCAGCCCGACAGCAAGATCACTCAGGTCGTTCTGGAAGGTCTGACCCGCGGCGATATGTGGAAGGTCGCGCTGCGCAACGAAAAGGCGCAGGCCGAAATCGAGGCGCTGCGTCGTCAGTACGACGACTCGACCGCGCGTCTGGAAGCCCGCTTCCAGGACAAGGTCGAGAAGCTGCAGCGCGGCGACGAGCTGCCGCCGGGCGTGATGAAGATGGTCAAGGTGTTCGTCGCGGTGAAGCGCAAGCTGCAGCCGGGCGACAAGATGGCCGGCCGTCACG
>JAPUEF010000026.1 GCA_027492655.1 Alphaproteobacteria bacterium
AGTAGGTCGATTTCAGCGTCGAGGATTGCTGCGCCGAGATCGTATTGACGCCGTCGGTCATCAGGATCAGCGCCTTGTTGGTCTCCGGATCATTGTAGGCGACGCCTTCCGTAAACGGCTCACCGGGCGACAGGAGCCGCCAGCCCCAGCCAAGGCCGATCGGGATATGCGTGTTGCCGCTGGGATTCAACGAGGCGATGCGCGCGAGGATCGCCGCACGGCTGTTGGTGAGCGCCAGCACGGGCTGCATGCCGCAGCCATAATACGGCCCGGAGTTCGAGCCCGTGGAGCTGGTCGTCGTCGAGACGTTCACATTCTGATATTTCGCCGTCCGCTTCAGCCGGGCTTCCCAGGCTACGCTGCTGGATGTCGTGCCATCCGAGAGATAATTGTATCCGTAATTGCCGCAGCCGCTGTAGTTGCCGTTGCCGCTGCATGCGTCCGGTTCATCGGGCTGGAAGTAGGCGACCCAACGGGAATCGGGATTGGCGGCCGTCGGCGGGGTGTCGGTCGCCTCCAGTCCGTTCGGACGGGCTTCGGTGCAGCCCGTCCATTTACGTGTGGAGGCGAGCTGCCAGGATTGACGCGCGCCGGTGAGCGGGGCGTACATCGTATAGGCGAAGCGGTTATTGTCGTAATAGTCCTTGGCAATCGAGGACGTGCCGGTCGTATCGATCCAACCGTTGTTCACCGCCGTCTGCGGATCCAGCTTCACCGCCGCCGCGAACGGTACGATGCCGACTTTCAGCTTCTCGGGAAAATCGTTGCTGCCGAACAGGATGGAGATCAGGTCGTTCGCGGCCTGCTTCAGCGACGGCATCTTCGTGCCTTCACCCATCGAACCTGTCGTGTCGAGCACCAGCGCGACCTCGAGGCCTTTCATCTCGCGGCGCACTTCGACGGCGGAACGAACCGTCATGAAATTGTATTCGTCCGCATCGCCCAGCAGACCCATGATCAGCGTATCGACCTTGGCGCTGGCGCTGATCGTGACATAGGCCGGGGCATAGGTGATTTGCAGCTGGCTGGTGGCGCCGACTTCGCTGTCGGGATAGTTGGCCTTGAAGTAAGCGTTCGCCGACGCCGTCACTTCCGCTTCCGACAGACCCAACTGACCGCCGATCGCCAGCGCGGTCGCGTCCAGCGCGTCGCCGAGGCGGTTCTTGACCATCATGGCGCGTGAATAATCGACCGCCAGGCCGCCGAAGGCGAAGAACGGGATCGCCGCGAGGCCGAACATCATTGCGACATTGCCGCGGCGGTCGTTCCAGAATGCGCCGAGACGGGCCAGCAGGCCGGGGTGGTCTCCGCCCTCACGCGATTTCACGTCAGCCATCGTCAATCCGTCCCCGAAGCCTTGGCGGCGCGCGCAGCGAGGGCCGCGCACACGAACTCCATCCGGCACGCTAGCCTTGCCCGGTTAATGAATTACCAAATATCAAATTTGATGTAATTTCGGATCGTTCAAATTTTACGATGTTTTTATTCTAACTTTTCTGCGATTGGTTTCCGACCTGTTATAGTTAAAAGGCAGTAACCAAAGACTTTTCCCCTCTTTTCCTCTATCTATTCTGTCATGTTTCGGGCGGAGGGGATTTTGGTCCGGCTTTTCTCAAGGATAATGCGCGGCAGAGCGTCCTATCTGCGTCGTTTCGCGCGCGATGTGCGCGGCGTCGCGGCGCTGGAATTCGCGATGATCGCGCCGCCCTTTTTCCTGTTGCTGTTCTCGATGTTCGAGGTCGGCATGACCTATACGGCGGACGTGGTGCTGCAGAACGCGGTCAACGAGACCGCCCGCATGATCCGCACCGGTCAGGTACAGAGCGAAAGCCTCACGCGCGAGCAGTTCCGCGACCGCATCTGCGAGCGCGTCAGCGTGCTGCTGAGCTGTGACGAACGCCTGAAGGTCGATGTGCGGCGGTTTTCGCGGTTCAGCGGCGCGGGGTTCACCAATCCGCTCGACGCCTCGGGCGAGTTCAACAACGATTTCCGTTTCGAGCCCGGATCGCCCTGCGACGTCGTCATGGTGCGGGCCTTCTATAAGTGGGATCCACTGACGCCGGGCCTCGGCGAGGCCATGATGAACATGGGCAATGACGGCCACGGCAACGCGACCGCGCGCCTTCTGCAGGCGAATGCTGCGATTCGCAACGAACCCTTCCAGAGCGCAGGCCCCACATGTTGAAGCGCATCGCTGAGTTCGTCCGCCGTCTGCAGCGCGACGCATCCGGCCTTGCGGCCATCGAATTCGCGATCATCTGCCCGGTGATGCTGGTGTCGCTGCTGGGCGCCGTGGAAGTGTCGAACGGCATGCTGGCGGATCGCAAGGTCACGCAGGTCACATCGACCATCGCCGATCTCACCTCGCAGGACACCGTCGTCACGAACGCCGAGATGTCCGACATCTTCGCCGCCGGCGCGGCGGTGATGTATCCGATGGGTTCGACGACGCTGAAGATGCGCGTGTCGAGCGTCGTCGCCGATCTCAACGGCGTCACCCGCATCGCCTGGAGCAGCGACTACAACAATATGGGCGCGCGTTCGGTCGGATCGACGATCACCCTTCCTCCCGGCATCGTCGCGCCGGGCGCCAGCGTAATCTTCTCCGAAGTGGAATACAAATTCACCTCGGCCATCGGCGAGTTCCTGACCGGCGGCGTGACGATCAAGGACAAATTCTACCTGCGGCCGCGCCGCGTGCTGACCATCACCCGGTCGGCCAGCTGATCTGAAAGGCGCGGTTTTCCGCCGCGCCTTTCATGGTTCACCGTTTCTTAAGCCGGGGGGCGGCACATCGCCTCTGAAGGCCGCTCGCGCCTGGACGTCGAACCTGTTAACAGGTCCGCAGCGTCCGGGACGCCGGCCCCCCGCGAGGAACCATGAAGCTGAAAACCCGAGCTGCGGCAGCCTTGATGGCCGCCGGCATCGCCTTCGCTCCCGTCGCCGCCGCCGCCGACGCGGCATGCGTCAAAGGCCCCGACGAAGTCGCGCTGCAGGTGCGCGTGATCCAGACCGATCTGATGGTCGCGGCGCTCTCGTGCGGCGCGTCGGCCCGCTACAACGAATTCGTCAAGGCCAATCAATCCGTTCTGATGGCCGCGCATACGCAGCTGACCAAATTCTTCACCGCCAAGCGTGGCGGACAGAAGGCGCTGAACGCCTTCATCACCAAGCTGGCGAACGATTCCTCGAAGCGGTCGATCGCGAATATCGCGGCCTTCTGCCAGGAAACCGGCTGGCTGTATGACGCGCTGCTGAGTCCGACGCGCGGCGACCTCGTCGCCTATATCGGCCCGCTCCTGGTGTCACAGCGCCACGGCTATGCGCCTTGCGAAGCCAAGCCGCAGTTGCTGGCCGTCGGGCCTACCGGCCCCGTCGTCGCCACCGCAGCCGCCGCCGCTCCGCCGCCCGCAGCTGCCCCGGCCGCCGCAGCGCCTTCAGCCGGCGCGCCCGCACCGGCGGCGCAGCCCGCCGCCGCGCCTTCGAACGCACCCGGCACGGAAGTCAGCGGCGTTCCGACGCCCAAGCCCAAGCCCACGACGCTCGCCTCGCGCTGATCCCGATCGATCGCGCCATCGGACGGCCTTCGAGCCGTCGATCGCCAGCCAAAGCAAAAGGGCCGCCCGAGAGGGCGGCCCTTCGCGTTTTGTGTCTGTCGGAGGGCTTAGGTGCCCGAGCCGGTCAGGTCGATGGTGGCGCGGCGGTTCTGGGGTTCCTTGACGCCGGGGCCGG
>JAPUEF010000027.1 GCA_027492655.1 Alphaproteobacteria bacterium
GATCAGATGCGTCTCCACCGCACGCTTTTCGCCGATCTCGGTGTCGGGGTCTGCGCCCGAAGCGTTGAAATAGCGCAGCGCCGCCGCCTTCACGCCATGCGCGGCGTAGTCCATCGCCATGCGCTCGCAGGCCAGCTTGCTGCGGCCATAGGGGTTCACCGGCTCAAGCCGCGCGGTTTCGGGAATGGGGATGGCGTCCGGTTCGCCATAGACGGCGGCGGTGGACGAGAACACCAGATGCGGCACGCCCGCCGTCACCATCGCGTCCAGAATGGCCATCGTGCCGCGCACGTTCACGTCGTAGTAGCGCGCGGGCTGCGCCATCGACTCGCCGACGGCGGACAGCGCCGCGAAATGGATGACCGCCACGGCCTTGTGCTGCGCCAGCGCCGCCGCCACGGCGGCGGTGTCACGCACGTCGCCCTGCACGAGCGGTCCCCATTTCACGAAGTCGGCATGGCCGAGCGAAAGATCGTCATAGGCGACGGGCAGGAAACCGGCGCGCGACAGCGCCTTGCAGGCATGCGCGCCGATATAGCCAGCGCCGCCGGCGACGAGGACCGCCTCAGTCACGTCGAACCTCTTGTCTCTTCGGGTGGGCCTTATTCGGCCGCGTCGGCTTTGTCGGCAAGGCCCATCTCGCGCAGCTTGCGATAGAGCGTGGAACGGCCGATGCCGAGACGCCGGGCGACTTCCGTCATGTGGCCGTCATAGAGGTCGATGGCGAAGCGGATGAGATCGTTCTCGATCTCCTCCAGACGGCGCAGATGGCCCGCGCCGTCCATCGCCTTGATCTCGACGCCGTTCGGCAGGCGCACCGAGCCCGGCGGGGCAGGCGGCTCGAAACCGCCCGAGGCCGGCGCGCTATAGGCGATGTCATGGCCCACCGCCGCCGCGACGGCGTGCGCCGTTTCGACCGTGCGCGCCGCCTGCTTGATCTCCACGCCCATCAGGCTCGCGATCTGCGGGAAGTCGGCAATCGATAGCTGCGCCCCGTCGCTCAGCACCACGGCGCGGAAGACGGTGTTCTCCAGCTGGCGGATATTGCCCGGCCAGGCATAGCCCTGAAGCATCTGCTGCGCCGCCGGTTCGATGCCGATGACCTTCTTGTTCTCCTCGGCGGCGAAGCGCTCGATGAAGAACTGGATCAGCTCCGGCACGTCGTCCATGCGCTCGCGCAAGGGCGGCACCTGAACGGGGAAGACATTGAGGCGGTAGTAGAGATCCTCGCGGAATCGGCCGTCCTGGGCCAGCTGCGTCAGGTTGCGGTTGGTCGCCGAGATCAGGCGGATGTTCACCTTCACAGGGCGCTTCGCGCCGACCGGATCGATCTCGCCCTCCTGGATCGCGCGCAGCAGCTTCACCTGCATATCGAGGCGCAGCTCGCCGATCTCGTCGAGGAACAGCGTGCCGCCATCGGCTTCCTGGAACTTGCCGATATGCTTTTCGCCGGCCCCGGTGAAGGCGCCTTTCTCGTGCCCGAACAGGATGGATTCGATCAGGTTCTCGGGGATCGCGCCGCAGTTCACCGCGACGAAGGGTTTGTTGGCGCGGTCCGAGGCCTGCTGGATCGCGCGGGCCAGAACTTCCTTGCCGACGCCGCTTTCGCCTTCGATCAGAATGGGAATGTTCGACTGCGCGCCGCGCTCGCCCAGACGCACGACGGTGCGCATGGCGGCGGATTTCGCAATGAGATCCGAGAAACCGAGATGCCCGCCCGACCGCTTCTTCAGACGCTGAACCTCGCCGCTCAGCGCCTTCACCTTCAGGCAGTTGCGGATCGAGACGATGATGCGCTCGGGGCTTGCCGGTTTGACGAGGAAATCGTCCGCGCCGGCGCGCATGGCCGACACCACGGTCTCGATCCCGCCCTGCGCGGTCAGCACGATCACCGGAAGTTCCGGGCGGCCGGGGCGCAGGCGTTTCAGCGCCGAAATGCCGTCTTCACCGGGCATGACGAGGTCGAGCATGACGAGGCCGACATCCGGGCCTTGTGCGCCTTCCAGCATGCGGAACATTTCATCGGCGCTGGCGGCCTGGAGCGTGGCGAAGCCGTTGCGCTCGATCACCGCCTGCATCAGGCGGCGCTGCGTCGGGTCGTCATCGACGATGAGGATCGTATGCGTCATCTAAACCCGTCAAAACCCACCGTCCGCGCCTGTTTTGGGGCTGTCGGACTTCACGAATGGTTCAATTCGGCACGAGCTTGACCCTGAAACCCCTAATTCCGGGTTTATCTTGGGGTTGGTGAACCTTTAAGTGATCTCCCATGAGCGCAGCCCTGAAGAATACCGCCGCCGTTCCCGCCTGGGATCTCTCGGACCTTTATGCCGGGCCTGACGATCCGCGCATCGCCGTCGACCTTGCAAAGGCGCTGGAGATGGCGCGGGCCTTCGCGGCGGACTGGAAGGGCAGGCTCGTCGCGGCGTCGCAAGGCGCGGGCGCAGCCGCGCGCCTGCTCGCCGCCATCCA
The DNA here is from genome assembly GCA_027492655.1 of Alphaproteobacteria bacterium. Classification (GTDB taxonomy): domain Bacteria; phylum Pseudomonadota; class Alphaproteobacteria; order Micropepsales; family Micropepsaceae; genus JADZAI01. Next base: position 2,473 of record JAPUEF010000027.1, read on the forward strand.
GGCCTACGAGGCGCTGGGCGATCTTTCCGGGCGCATCGGCTCCTATGTCGGGCTCGCCTTCGCGGCGCAATCGTCCGATCCGGCGATCGGCAAATTCTATGGCGATCTGCAAAGCCGTCTGTCCGAGATCGGCTCGGAGACGCTGTTCTTTGAACTAGAGTTGTCGCAGATCGCGGATGACGACCTCGAAGCCGCCTTTGCGGCGGATACGGCGTTCGCGCGCTACCGACCCTGGCTCGCCAATGTCCGCGCCTTCCGGCCGCACCAGCTGGCCGAGGACATGGAGCGGCTGCTCTACGAACGCGATCTCACGGGCGCGTCGGCATGGGCGCGTTTCTTCGACGAGACGGTCTCTTCGCTTCGCTACGAGGTGCGTGGCGAAACCCTCACCGGCCCGCAGGCGCTGAATCTGCTCTCCAGTCCGGATCGGGGCGTGCGTGCCGACGCGGCGGCAGGGCTGTCGAAGACGTTCGATGAGAGCGTCCGCGTTTTCGCCTATATCCTCAACACGCTCGCCAAGGACAAGGAGATCGACGACCGCTGGCGCGCCTATCCGGACGCCACCTCGTTCCGCCACCTGATGAATCAGGTCGAGCCCGAGGTCGTCGATGCGCTGCGCATCTCGGTCGTCGCGGCCTATCCGCGTCTGTCGCATCGCTATTACAAGCTGAAGGCGCGCTGGTTGAAGCTGCCGACGCTCGCCGATTACGACCGTAACGCGCCATTGCCCAAGGCCAGCGACGCGACGATCCCGTGGGACGAGGCGCAGGCCACCGTGCTCGGCGCCTATGGCCGCGTCGCGCCCCCGATGGCTGCGATCGCCGGCCGCTTCTTCGATAAAGGCTGGATCGATGCCGAGCCGCGCGGCGGCAAATCGGGCGGGGCGTTCAGCCACGGGACGGTACCCAGCGCCCATCCCTATATTCTGATGAACTATCTGGGGAAGCCGCGCGACGTGATGACGCTGGCGCATGAACTTGGGCACGGCGTCCACCAGACGCTGGCGGCGAAGCAGGGCATTCTCCTGTCCGCGACGCCGCTGACGCTGGCCGAAACCGCATCGGTGTTCGGCGAGATGCTGACCTTCCGCGCGCTGCTCGACGCCGCACCGACGCCGCGCGACCGGGCGCTGCTGCTCGCCGGCAAGGTCGAGGACATGATCAACACGGTGGTGCGCCAGATCGCCTTCTACG
>JAPUEF010000028.1 GCA_027492655.1 Alphaproteobacteria bacterium
CGCCATGCGGGCGGCGGGGGCGGTCGTGGCGCGGCCTGTCGCGGCGAGGCTGGCGTTCGCCCTCCGGGCGCTCGGCGCGGGCGGCCTCGCCTTCGGCCTGCGGGCGGCGATGCTGGTGCGGCCGGGCGTCCTCATGGCGGCGGCGGGCGCGCCCCAGAAGAATATCGGCCCCGGCTTCGTTCTTGGCCCCTTCGGCCTTGAAGTTCAGCGCCCGCAGCACGCCCGCCATTTCGTCGGCGGAGCAGCCGAGCAGGGAGAGCATATCGGGCGAGATCGCGAAGGGCGGAAGCTTCTTGTCCGCGCCGCGCTTCGCCTCGATGGCGTCGCCGAGGCGTTCCAGCATATCGATGCGGACGGCGCGGGGGCCAAGCACGCGGTAGCCCGCCGCACCATAGACCGGCACCGGCACCGAAGGATCGGTGAGCGTCGAGGTGAGGCCGGCATTGGGCAGGCGGGGCAAGGGTTGCGCGCCGCCTTTCACCGCCGTGAGCAGGCCCATCAGGCGGGCGGCTTCGGGCTTCAGCAGCGCCGGTACGAAGACCGAGAAGCGCGCGAACTTGACGCCCAGCTTGCGCAGCGCGGCGCGGTCGGCGGGCGGCAGACGTTCGGTTTCGGCGCGCACGGTTTCGCGGTCGAGCGCGCCCAGCGTTTCGCTGAGGCGGAAGGCGAAGCCGCGCGCCTGCGCCGGCAGGGCTGCCTCGCCCTCGGCTTCGACGCCAGCCTGCAACTCGAACAGCGGCTTGAGGATGTGGGCGATGCGGCTTTCGATCCATTCGCGCACGCGCGCCTCGGCCCGGGTCCAAGCGGTCGGGGTGATCTGCTCGTCGGCCTCCAGCACGACGCGCGGCTTCAGCGTCGAGGGGCCGGCTTCCAGATGGGCGACGATGGCGCCGTCCCACCAGATGCGGCCATGTTCGGAAAGCGAGAACTCGGTGTCGGCGGCGTTGGCGATGCGGAAGGCGCGGCTGGCGAGTTCGCCCTGCAGACCACGGAAGGCGGCGGCCTTGAGCGCGCGGCCGTGTTCGCCCAGGGCGCGTGGATCGGCCGCGAAGCGCAGACCTTCGAGACGGCCGACATATTCCTCGTCCACCAGAACGTCGCCGTTCTCGTTGACGGTGGCGGCGAACTCCTCGTCCTCGCGCAGGCGCTTCATCAGCTTGGAGGTGCGCCGGTCGATGAAGCGTTCGGTCAGCTTTTCGTGCAGCGCGTCGGAGAGCTTGTCCTCGATCTCGCGGGTGCGCTGCTGCCATTTCGGGCCGTCCGCCAGCCAGTCGGCGCGGTTCGCGACATAGGCGAAGGTGCGGATATGGGTCAGGCGCGCCTGAATGGCGTCGATCTCGCCCTCGGCGTTATCAAGCGCCTCGACCTGGCCCTGCAGCCATTCGTCGGGGATGCGCTCATCGCCGGTCGCCAGGAAGTGGAAGACCTTCACCAGCAGTCGGCAGTGTTCGTCGATGGTGATCTTGCGGAAGTCCGGCACCTGGCAGACCTCCCAGAGCAGCCGCACTTTGTCAGGCGTCGACGCCTGGGCGGCAACTTCGGGGATTTCCTTCAGGATCCGCAGGGCGATGAGATCGGTGGAGGGGCGGATGCGCTGAAGCCCCTTCTGGGTCGGCAGCGCATCGAGGCTGGCGAGCAGGCGGTCGAGCGAACCGAAATCGAGCTTCGCGTTACGCCATTGCGCGACGCGGACGGGGTCGAAGCGGTGGCTTTCGATCTGCTCCACCAGCGCGGCGTCGATCTCGCCTGCCTCGTTGGTGACGCCGAAGGTGCCGTCGTTCATGTGGCGGCCGGCGCGGCCGGCGATCTGCGCCAGCTCCTGCGGCCGGAGGGCGCGCGTGGTCTCGCCATCGAATTTTTCCAGGCTGGCGAAGGCGACATGGTCGATGTCCATGTTGAGGCCCATGCCGATGGCGTCGGTGGCGACGATGAAATCCACTTCGCCCGACTGATAAAGCGCGACCTGCGCGTTGCGGGTGCGGGGAGAAAGCGCGCCCATCACCACGGCCGCGCCGCCGCGCTGGCGGCGGATGAGTTCGGCGATGGCGTAAACGTCGTTGGCGGTGAAAGCGACGATGGCGCTGCGGCGCGGCAGGCGCGTCAGCTTCTTCGCGCCCGTATAAGCGAGGTCGGAGAAGCGCGGGCGGGTGATGAACTGGGCGTGAGGCACGAGACGCTGGATGAGGCCGCGCATCGTCTCGGCTCCGAGAAACAGCGTCTCGTGCGTGCCGCGCGCGTGGAGCAGGCGGTCGGTGAAGATGTGGCCGCGTTCGTAATCGGCGCACATCTGGATTTCATCGACGGCGAGGAATTCGACGCCGATGCCGAGCGGCATCGATTCCACCGTGCAGACCCAGTACTGGGCCTGCTTCGGCACGATCTTCTCTTCGCCCGTGATGAGCGCGACCGCATCCGCGCCTTTGACCGCGACGATGCGATCGTAGATCTCACGCGCCAGAAGGCGCAGCGGCAGACCGATCATGCCGGTGCGATGGGCGAGCATGCGCTCGATCGCATAGTGGGTCTTGCCGGTATTGGTCGGGCCCAGAACGCCGATCACGCGCTCCGATGCCGGCATCTCGAAGGACTGGGTCATGCTGCCTGCGACGCGGCGGCAAAAACTTGCCGCGCTGTTAACCATGAAGTTTTACGAACTCGGCGTTGTCCTAGCGAAATTCAGACGTTAACGCCAATCGTTGCGGCATCGGAAACGCGCGGAACCTGTCTGGAACGGACGGTGTCCGAATCACTGACCGAGCAAGTTCCGCGATTCGTTCACGCACGAGATATGGTGGATGACAGGCTGCGCAAGCCTGCACGGTTCATGGAGCTTAACGCCGACGCCGTCGCCGACGTTAATATGTAACGTGACGGCAGGGCGGTTGGATGCCATCGCGTCCCGTGAAACGCCCCGGAATGGTTGCGGCGACGTTAACCACGTCCGTTCATTTCGCCTCGCAACCGAAGGTCTTAACGCGCGCGGCAGCGCATATGGTGAAGCACCGTGAACGAGGTCGGAACGGAGCATGGCCGAATCACTGACCTGGCTCTATCCGCGATTCGTTCACGCACGAAATATGGTGCGCGCGCGCCGCGCAGGCCCATCCGCATTCACGAAGGTTAGCGGATGAGCGCGTGCGCCATTAACGACTTCCGCAACGTCAGCGACGGGCGGCGATGCAGGCCTTGAGGTTGTCGCGTGCTGCAATGCCGCCGTTCCATTCGATCGCGGCGACGTTGCGGCCGTCCATGGCGACGCCGAAGCTCTGCGTCTCGATCATGCCGCTCAGCGCCGCGTCGGCCGAGGGCACTGCGAAGAACACGATGCCGTAGTCCGACATCCAGGGCAGTGCGGCGTTGAAGACGCGCACGGTCGCCGGCTGGGAATCCGTCTGCGACAGCGTCGCGCTGGCTTCGACGAGCGCGCCCGGCCTGGGCACATCCATGCTGAAGAAGGCGAAGACGGCGGGGTCTTTCATGCCGCCCGTCGCCAGCACCAGAGCGCCGACGCCGCGACGCAGGGGCGACGCGGCCCCCGCTGCCGAGACGCGCCATGGCGAGCCGCAGCACGTCGCGGTTCACACCCAGCGCCTCGGAGAGCTGCTGCTCGCTCGGACGGCGATCCTTGCCCCGGATCAGCTGCTCCAGCTGGGGCA
>JAPUEF010000029.1 GCA_027492655.1 Alphaproteobacteria bacterium
CGAGAAGAAGTAAGCCTCTATTCCAGCCTTGGAAACGACAAGGGCCGCCCACCGGGCGGCCCTTTTTGTTGGCTTGGCGGGTTTGGCTAGCGCATCGAAACAGCGGTCGAGGTATGGCCCGACACGATGCGCCATTCGCCGTTCTCGAAGGCCAGCAGCAGCGTCATGATGCCGCTCAGCATCGCCTTCTCCTCGCCGCTCTTGGCGTCTTTCACATAGAGCGTGATCGGCGCGACCACCTCGGCCGCTCCAGGCGCCGCGGGAACGATCTGGAAGCCGTTGATGGCCTCGATCCGGCTGCCCGGCGTCGCGGCGAGCCGTTCCTTCATCCCGGCGACTGCAGACGCCTTGTCGGAATAGACGACGGCGCCGTTCTCGACCCAGACGAAATTGCCGCTGTCGGAATAGGTCGAGGCGATTCCCTCGACGCTGCCCGCATTGAAATTCTCGAAAAACGCCCCGACGGTCTGGGCGGCCCATTCCGGCGCATCGACGGGAGGCGGCGCGACATTCGCGGAGGCCGGAGCCCCAAGGAGGAACACCGAAAGCAGGCCGGCGAGAATGCGCATAACGATCACCCCAGGGCTTTGACGATCTCTTCCGTCATCTTCTTGGCGTCGGCGAAGAGCATCATGGTGTTGTCGCGGAAGAACAGTTCGTTCTCCACGCCGGCATAGCCCGAACCCATACCGCGCTTGATGAAAAGCACGGTCTTCGCCTTTTCGACATCGAGGATCGGCATGCCGAAAATCGGCGATTTCGGATCGGTCTTGGCGGACGGATTGGTCACGTCGTTCGCGCCGATGACATAGGCGACGTCCGCCTGCGCGAACTGGCTGTTGATGTCTTCCAGCTCGAAGACCTCGTCATACGGGACGCTCGCTTCCGCCAGCAGCACGTTCATATGGCCGGGCATGCGGCCTGCGACAGGGTGAATGGCGTAGGAGACTTTGACGCCTTCCGCCTTCAGCTTGTCGGCCATTTCGCGCAGGGCGTGCTGAGCCTGCGCCACCGCCATGCCATAGCCCGGCACGATGATGACCGAGCCTGCATTCTTCATGATGAAGGCCGCATCGTCGGCCGAGCCCTGCTTCACGGGGCGCGTCTCGACCGCGCCGCCCGCCGCAGCGGTCTCGCCGCCGAACCCGCCGAGAATCACCGAGATGAAGCTGCGGTTCATGCCCTTGCACATGATGTAGCTGAGGATCGCGCCCGACGAGCCGACCAGCGCGCCGGTGATCAGCAGCGCCTCGTTGTGCAGCGTGAAGCCCAGCGCCGCAGCAGCCCAGCCCGAATACGAGTTCAGCATCGACACGACGACCGGCATGTCCGCGCCGCCGATCGGAATGATCAGCGTCACGCCGATCACGAAGGACAAGATCGCGATGATCCAGAAGATCCACGATGCATTGGCGCCGCCGTCCGACGAGAACGCCCACACCAGAAGCGCGATGCCGACGGCCAGCGCGATGTTGATGAGGTGGCGGAACGGCAGGATGATCGGCGCGCCGGACATGCGCCCGTCGAGCTTGGCGAAGGCGATGACCGAGCCGGAGAACGTGATCGCGCCGATCGCCAGGCCGATCGCCATTTCCAGCAGGCTTTCGACTTTGATGTCGATGCCGTTACGCGCGACGATCCCGAAGGCCTGCGGGCTGTAGACCGCGCCGGCGGCCACGAAAACCGCCGCAAGGCCGACAAGGCTGTGGAACGCCGCGACGAGCTGCGGCATCTGCGTCATGGCGATGCGGCGGGCGATGAACGCGCCGCCGGTGCCGCCGATCGCGATGCCCAGAATGACCAGCACCCACGTCACCGCACCGGCGTTCTCCGACGCGGCGATCAGCGTCGTGCCGATGGCGATGGCCATGCCGATCATGCCGTAGAGATTGCCGCGCCGGCTGGAAGCCGGACTCGACAAGCCGCGCAGGGCGAGGATGAAGAGAACGCCGGCCGCGAGATACAGCAGCGCTGCGATATTGGCGTTCATGGAAATCCCCCTGCCCGCACCTTCCGGCTTACTTGCCCGAGGTGCTGAGACCCTTCAGATCGGACGGCATAGGCGTCCGGCTCGACGACATGAAAATGAATGCGACCAGCGCCCCGACGGCCGAAGCGATCAGGAACAGGGTCTGATCCTGCTTCTGCACCCACATGGCGAGCAGCGCGATGGAGACGGCCAGCACGATGAACCCGGCCGCCCGCATCATGCGGTTCATGCTGAGCAGCGCCATCAGCAGGCTGAGCGCGCCCGCCGCAACGATCACGTAAAACGCGAACTGTTCTACCGGAATGCCGAACATCGTCCTGCCCTCCCTCAGTGCTTGGACTTGGCCTTGTACATGGCGAGCATGCGCTGTGTGACCAGGAAGCCGCCGAAGATGTTCACGCTGGCGAGGATGACGGCGAAAAATCCGAAGACCTTGGAAACCCATGAGGCGGCGCCCAGCGCCGGCACGGCCAGCGCGATCAGCGCGCCCACGATGATGACCGAGGAGATCGCGTTGGTGACGGCCATCAGCGGCGTGTGCAGCGCAGGCGTCACGCTCCACACCACGAAATAGCCCACGAAAATCGCAAGGACGAAGAGCGAGAAGAACGGAACGAAATGATCCATGACGAACCTCAGCCCTGAAGTTGCGGGTGGACGATCGCGCCGTCACGCGCGACCAGCGCGCCCTTCACGATCTCGTCGTCCCAGGGAACGTTCACCTGTTTCGCCTGCTTGTCGATCAGCAGCGTCACGAGGTTCAGCAGGTTCTTGGCGTAGAGGCTGGACGAATCCTGCGCCAGACGGCTGGGCACATTGAGATGCCCCAGGATCGTCACGCCGTTCACCTCGACGACCTCGCCCGGCTTCGACAGCGGGCAGTTGCCGCCCTGTTCGACCGCCAGATCGACGATGATCGAGCCCGGCTTCATCGACATCACCATCTCCTCGGTGATGAGGACCGGGGCCTTGCGGCCGGGGATCAGCGCGGTGCAGATCGCGATGTCCTGCTTCTTGATCGTTTCGGCGATCAGCGCGGCCTGCTTGGCCTGATATTCGGCGCTCATCGGCTTGGCGTAGCCGGCGGCGGTTTCGGCCTGCTTGAACTCGTCGTCGATCACCGCGACGAAGGTCGCGCCCAGCGATTCGACCTGCTCCTTGGCGGCCGGACGCACATCGGTGGCCGAAACGATCGCGCCAAGACGGCGGGCCGTAGCGATGGCCTGAAGGCCGGCGACGCCCGCGCCGAACACCAGAACGCGCGCCGGCGCGACGGTGCCGGCGGCGGTCATCATCATCGGCATGGCGCGGCCATAGGCGGCGGCGGCGTCGATAACGGCCTTGTAGCCGGCGAGATTCGCCTGGCTCGACAGCACGTCCATCGACTGCGCGCGGGTGATGCGCGGCACCAATTCCATCGCCACGGCGACGATATTGCGCTTGGCGTAATCGGCGACCTGCTCGCGATTGCGATAGGGGTCGAGCTGCGAGATCAGCACCGCGCCCGGCTTCATCGCGGCGAGTTCGTCCGTGCCTTCGGCTGCGGTCAGCGGGCGTGCCACCTTCAGCACGATATCGGCCTGGCCCAGCAGCGTGGCGGCATCGGCGACGATCTCGGCGCCCGCATCGATAAAGGCCTGGTCGGTGATTGCGGCCGTCA
>JAPUEF010000030.1 GCA_027492655.1 Alphaproteobacteria bacterium
GGTATAAATCACCCGCCCGAACGTATCGCGCAGGATCAGCGCCAGCGCGTGACACACCAGGAAGGTCAGCGCCCACAGGCCGACCGGCGCGCCGGTCAGAAGATCGTAGGCGAGGCCGGTGAAGAAAATCGGCCCCGGCGTCATCAGATCGCCGCGATGCGTGCCCCAGAAGAACACCACCATCAGCGGATAGAGCGGCGTCATCTCCAGATCGCCCGGCATCCGCAGCGGCAGGATCGCCAGCATCACCGCCAGGATCGCCAGCAGGAACGGCATCCGGCCGCCGATCCAGCGGATGGAGCGCGAGAAGATCGAAATGACCATCGCCGCCCCCTACCGCCTGGCCGGGGCTGGATTGGCGGCGATCGTCTCGCCTTCGGGTGCGGCGGGCGTTTCGGCCACCGGCGGCGGCGCATCCACGTCGTTGACGACGCTGAAGCGCTTGATCGCCACCACCTCAACGCGGCCCGCGTCGGCATACAGCGCCGCAGCCGGCGCTTCCGTACCGCGCAGATGCACGACACCCACCGGCAGACCAGGCGGCAGCACCCCGCCATCCCCCGATGTCACGATCGCCGCGCCCTCGGTCAGCGTCGTCCCCGGCGGAATGAACCGGATCTCCGGCAGTCCGTCGCTATCGCCCGACAGGATGGCGCGCACGCCGGCATCGCCGATCACCACCGGAATGTGGCTGGCCGAATCCGTCAGCAGCAGCACGCGCGACGAGCGCGCGCCGACCTTCACGACGCGCCCGACCAGGCCGAAACGGTCCAGCGCCGCATCGCCTTCCTTCACGCCGCGATTGGCCCCGGCATTGACGATCAGCGCCCGCGAGAACGGTCCGGCCGTATCGGCGATGACGCTCGCCGCCGTCACGCCTTCGACCGGCGTATAAAGGATCTCCAGAACCGACTCATACGCCTTGATCTGACGCTCCTGCTCCAGCGCCTTGGCGCGCCAGTTCAGCAGTTCGGCGTTTTCGGCCCGCAGCCGCACATTCTCATCGTGGAGATCGGCCGCGTTCGAGACATAGTCGAGCGCGCCGGAAATCGCATCCGCGACCGACGACCCGGCCTCCAGCAGATCGCTGGAAAGGTCGGCGGCCGTCATCCGCACCCGGTCCATGAACGGCAGTTCGGCGCGCCCCACCAGCAGCAGCACCAGCGCCAGCGACCCGAACGCGATCAGGCCGCCGCGATGAGCGCGCAGCTCGATCGGGGTCTTCCAGCCCTGGCGTTTGTAGGTCGCGTGCGTCATTCCGCGACGCCCCTCCCCCTCAGAACGCGGTCGACAGAATGCTCTTCATCGTCGCGTACTGCTCCAGCGCCCGGCCGGTGCCCAGCGCCACGCAGTTCAGCGGCTCGTCCGCCACCAGCACCGGCAGCCCGGTCCGCTCGCGCAATACCTGATCCAGATTGGCCAGCAGCGAGCCGCCGCCCGTCAGCACGATGCCCTTGTCCACGATGTCCGCCGCGAGTTCCGGCGGCGTCGCTTCCAGCGCCACTTTCACGGCTTCCACGATCTGCCCCACCGGCTCCGACAGGCTCTCGGCGATCTGCTTCTGCGAGATCGTGATTTCCTTCGGCACGCCGTTCAGCAGGTCGCGGCCTTTGATCTCGATGGTCAGCCCGACGCCGTCCGGCGGGATCATCGCCGAACCGACGGTCTTCTTGATGCGTTCGGCGGTCGCCTCGCCGATCAGCAGGTTATGGTGACGGCGGACATAGGCGATGATGCTGTCGTCCATCTTATCGCCGCCCACGCGAACGCTGCGCGAATAGACGATGCCGCCCAGCGAGATCACGGCCACTTCCGTCGTGCCGCCGCCGATATCCACCACCATCGAGCCGGTCGGATCGGTCACGGGCAGCCCCGCGCCGATCGCCGCCGCCATCGGCTCCTCGATCAGGAACACGCGGCGCGCGCCGGCCGACTGGGCCGATTCCTGAATCGCGCGACGCTCCACCGCCGTCGAACCCGAAGGCACGCACACGATGATCATCGGGTTCGCGAAGCTGCGGCGGTTATGCACTTTGCGGATGAAGTGCTTGATCATCTCCTCGGCGACTTCGAAGTCGGCGATGACGCCGTCGCGCATCGGGCGGATCGCTTCGATGTGTCCCGGGGTGCGGCCCAGCATCATCTTGGCGTCATTGCCGACCGCCAGAACCTGCTTCTTGCCGCCGCGCGACATGATCGCCACCACGGAAGGCTCGTTCAGCACGATGCCCCGGCCGCGCACATAGACCAGCGTATTGGCGGTCCCGAGATCGATCGCCATGTCAGCGGACAGGGCGCCCATCAGATTTCCGAACAAACCCACGTGCTTCTTAACCCATCTTGTTGGAACGGCCCGGCGCGTCGCGTGCGTTCAGGCCGTTCGGATCAGTTGACCGCCGACACCGCCGCCGGTTCCACCGGAAGCAGGTTCAGCGTGTTGAAAAAAAAGCCGCTCCGGCCGGCGTCGTCCGCGCACGGAATGGTGTCGAAGAGGATGTGATGGACGGTGCTGGTCATGGCTCAAAAGCCCCGGGGGATTGGTCTCATCTCCTTCAGATCGCGGCGGCGTCCCCCCGGAGCCGGCTCATCGAAACCGTAAGGAGCACGGCGGCGCTCATCGGCGCCTGGCGAACGGACCCTCTTCAAGTCGAAGCGACGTGCACGCGCACGTTCCGAAGGCCCCGGCCCCGAAACGCGAATCCCTGAATCTGACGAACGCAGCGTTCACCGCTGTTCCCCGTCTCGCGCGAAGAAAATTGCTATTAAGTCCAAAGGGTAAGCACAGGTCTTTAACGACTCGTCAAAACCTTTGGCCTTGCACGAGGCTTTTAGCCGCCGTTAACCTGTGCGGCAAGTGCCGCAGTGCGAAAAAGGCGGCGCGACGCCCGTTGCCGCAGCGGGAAGATACGGCCTTGGGATGGATCGGATGACGCAGAGTCTGGCTGAAATCATGTCGGCCTTTCCCGGCCGCTGGGCGGGGGGCGCGTTCCTGCCCGACCCGCATCCCCAGATCGTCCGCATCCACGACCTTTGGCGGGCCGCTGCAACGGATCGCCGGTTCCCGCCCGCAGGGGCGCTTGGCCCGGCAGAGCTGAAGCCGGTCCTTCCCGACGTGCACATCTACACGGTGTCGCCCGAACCGCCCCGCTACCGGGTCCGCCTGATCGGCACCCGCATGACCGAGCATATCGGGCGCAATCTCGCCGGCAAGCCGGTCGAGGAGATCCCGCTCGACGCGCTCCGTCAGGTCATCGGCGGTCTGCTGAATGCAGTCGAGGTCAGCGGCGCCTTCCTGCATCTCATGGCGCCGCGGGCGATTGCGCTGCCGAACGGCGACCACAAGGCGCTGGAGAGCATCTGGCTGCCTTGCGCGGAAGACGGCGAGACCATCGACAGAGTCATCGCCGTCAGCCTTCTCGGCGCCCTGCATACCTGATCCCTGCCCTCTCCTGTGCGGGAGAGGGCAGCGTCGGCTCAGGCTGTCGGCAGCGTTTAGTTGCGCGCCTTGTCCACCAGCTTGTTCTTGGTGATCCACGGCATCATCTCGCGCAGCTTCGCGCCGACCTGCTCGATGGGATGGGCCGCCGCTTTCGCGCGCGTCGCCTTGAACGAGGTCTGGCCGACCTTGTTCTCCAGCATCCAGTCGCGC
>JAPUEF010000031.1 GCA_027492655.1 Alphaproteobacteria bacterium
CTGAATCCGGTTCATACGATCGGCACACAGGTCGCGGAGGTGTTTCGGATCCATCAGGGCCTCGGCGCGCGGGAGGCGCTGGCGGAAGCCGCGGAGCGTCTGCGGCGTGCGGGCCTGCCGCCCGAGCGCGTGCCGATGGATCGCTATCCCCATCAGCTTTCGGGCGGGCAGCGTCAGCGTGTGGTGACGGCGATCGCGGCGGCGCTGCAGCCGAAGCTGATCCTGGCGGATGAGCCGACGACGGCGCTGGACGCGACGTCGCGGGGCGGCGTCATCGCCCTGCTCGCCGATCTCGCGCGCAAGGACGGCGCGGGGCTGGTGTTCGTGACGCACGATCTGGCGGCCATCGCCGGCATCGCCGACCGCGTGGCGTTCATGAAGGACGGCGCGGTCGTGGAAGAGGGGCCGGCCCCCGCGATCTTCCGCCGCCTGATGCATCCCTATGCCCGCAGCCTGCTCGCCGCGACGGTGCTGCCGTCGGCGGAACCCGACATGATGTCTGACGACGCGCGGCCGGTGGTGCGGGCGCAGAACGTCTCCGTGACCTATGGCGGCGGGGTGAGGGCGGTCGATGACGTCTCGCTGGAGCTGCGCGAGGGCGAGAGCCTCGCCATCGTCGGCGAATCCGGTTCGGGAAAATCGACGCTCGCCCGGGCGGTTCTGGGGCTGGCGCCGGTGACGGCCGGCGCGGTTCGTGTCGCCGGCGTCGATCTGCCCCCGGCGCGCGGCGCAGCGCTGCGGCGCGCGCGCCGCGCCCTTCAGGCCGTGTTCCAGGATCCCTATGGCAGCCTGAATCCGCGCCATACCGTGGCGCGCATCGTCGCGGAGCCGCTGCATCTGGCTGAAGGGAGGCTTGATACGGCCGCCCGCCGCGCCCGCGTTCTGAAGGCGCTGGCGGATGTCGCTTTGCCGGCGGATGCGGCGGATCGCTACCCGCACGAATTCTCCGGCGGCCAACGCCAGCGTATCGCCATCGCCCGCGCGCTCGTGTCCGAACCCAAGGCCATCGTCCTGGACGAGGCGGTCTCGGCGCTGGATGTGACCACACGCGCGCAGATCGTTGCGCTGCTGCGGGAGCTGTTGCAGCGCATCGGGCTTGCCTATCTCTTCATCACGCATGATCTCGACGCGGCGCGGGCCGTCGCCAATCGGGTGATCGTCATGCGCGGCGGCCGCATCGTCGAACAGGGCGCCGCCATGGACGTGTTAAGCGCCCCGGCGCACGACTACACAAAGCAGCTTGTCGCCGCCGCGCCCGATCTTGACGCTGTGCTGACGACGCGCGAAGCCACCGGAGCATGATGACTTTTCCGACCGATCAGATCCTCATCGCCGGCCATTGGCGGGCGGCCGCGGCGAAATTGCCGGCGGAAAACCCCTCGACCGGCGAGATCGAAGGCGAGATCGCGCGCGGCGGCGCATCCGAGATCGACGAGGCCGTGCACGCTGCGCGCGCCGCGCTTTCGGGCGCATGGGGCCGGACCGACGCGACGGATCGCGGCCGCATCCTCACCCGCATCGGCGAAGCCGTGCGGGCGCGCGCGGAAGAGCTGGCGCTGATCGAGGCGGCGGATGTCGGCAAGCCGCTGCGGCAGGCGCGCGCCGATGCGCTGGCGCTGGCGCGCTATTGCGAGTTCTACGGCGGCGCCGCCGACAAGGTAATGGGCGAGACCATTCCCTATCGTGACGGCTTCACCGTCTACACGCTGCGCGAGCCGCATGGCGTCACGGGCCATATCGTGCCGTGGAATTATCCGATGCAGATCATCGGCCGGTCCGTCGGCGCGGCGCTCGCGATGGGCAATGCGGCGGTGCTGAAACCGGCGGAGGATGCATCGCGATCGGCCCTGGCCTTCGCGGCCATCGCCACCGACGCCGGCCTGCCGCCTGGCGCGCTGAACGTGGTGCCTGGGCTTGGGGCGGAGGCGGGCGCGGCGCTGGCCGCCCATGCCGGCGTGGATCACATATCGTTCACCGGCTCTTATGCCGTGGGGTGCGCCGTACAGGCGGCGGCCGCGACGCATGCCGCGCCGGTGACGCTGGAGCTTGGCGGCAAGTCGCCGCAGATCGTGTTCGACGATGCCGACATCGACCGCGCGTTGCCGTTCCTTGCCGATGCCGGGCTGCAGAATGCAGGACAGACCTGTTCCGCCTCGTCGCGCCTCCTCATTCAGCGCGGCGTTTACGAGACAGTTCTTGACCGGCTCGCGGCGCGCTATCGCGGCCTTGTCGCCGGCCCGGCCATCGCCGACCGCGATCTGGGGCCGCTGATCTCCGGGAAGCAGAAGGGCGTCGTATCGCGTTTCATCGATCGCGCGCGGGCCGATGGCCTGAGCATCGCGGCGGAGGGCCGCGTCGCGGACGATGCTCCCGCCGCCGGGCACTATGTCGCGCCGTTGCTGCTGCGCGATGTGCCGCCCGCTCATAGCCTGGCGCAGGATGAAATCTTCGGCCCGGTGCAGATCGCCATTCCGTTCGATACGGAAGAGGAGGCCATCGCCATCGCCAACGGCACGCCCTTCGGTCTTGTCGCGGGCGTGTGGACGCGCGACGGAGCGCGTCAGCTGCGCCTTGCGCGCGTGCTGCGCGCCGGTCAGGTGTTCCTGAACAATTACGGCGCGGGCGGCGGCGTCGAATTGCCGTTCGGCGGCGTCGGCCGCTCAGGCCATGGCCGCGAGAAGGGATTCGAGGCGCTTTACGGGTTCTCGACGGTGAAGGCCGTCGCGGCCTGGCACGGGTGAGAGCATGAGACTGGACGGCAAGCGCGCCATCGTCACCGGCGGCGCATCGGGCTTCGGAGCGGGCATCGTCCGGCGCTTTCTGGCCGAAGGCGCGCGCGTCGCGATCGCCGATCTCAATGGCGAGGCCGCTGCGGCGCTCGCGGCGGAGCTGGGCGCCGACGCCATTGCCGTGCGCACCGATGTCGCGCACGGCGACAGCGTCGAGGCGATGACGGCCCAGGCGCACAGCGCCTTCGGGGGGATCGATATTCTGGTGAACAATGCCGGCATCGGCCATCTGCCGCAGGCGCTGGAAGATCTGCCCGAGGAAGCGTTCGACCGAATCTTCGCGGTGAATGCGAAGTCGGTCTATCTGACGGCGCGCGCGGTCGTGCCGCTGATGAAGGCATCCGGCGGCGGCGCGATTTTGAACATCGCCTCCACCGGCGGGGTAAGTCCTCGTCCGCGCCTGACCTGGTACAACGCCTCGAAGGGCTGGATGATCACCGCGACGCGCGCGATGGCGGTGGAGCTGGCGCCGGCGAAGATTCGCGTCAATGCGCTCAATCCCGTGGCGGGCGAGACGCCGCTGCTTTCGACCTTCATGGGCGGCGACACGCCGGAAACGCGCGCAAAGTTTCTCGCGAGCATCCCGATCGGCCGCTTCTCGACGCCGGAAGATATGGGCGCGGCCGCGACGTTTCTCTGCAGCGACGACGCATCGATGATCACCGGCGTCGCGATGGAAGTCGATGGCGGGCGCTGCATTTGACGCGCGCGTCAACGCGACAAGCGGCATGAAGCGCATCAGGCTGAAGCGGGACTGAACCATCGGTTTAGGCGCTGCGGGATGAGCGGCTTAGGAAAATGCTGCTATAGGATCGGCTCGACGCCATTTG
>JAPUEF010000032.1:0-24119 GCA_027492655.1 Alphaproteobacteria bacterium
TCCTCGCCGCGCTCACAGCCTTCTTCACCGAGCTTGCCGAACACCCCGGCCCCGCCCGCGTCTTCCTGCTGGAGCTGGAAGAGACCGAGGCCGAGATGAAGGCGCTCGGCCGCGCCGCCGCCGCGCGCTTCGGCCGGCTGTTCGCGCCCGACGCCGAACCCGGCTCGCTGGCGCAGGCCGGGGCCGCCGGCGCGATCATCCAGATCGCCCGCCGCTGGATTCAGGAAGGCTTCACGCCCGCCCCTGAAGACGTCGCCGCCATCTGCCTCCCCTTCGCCAGGGCCGCTGCGAAAAGCCCGCGCTGATGTCCGCCCGCACGGCAGAACCCCGCCCGAAAACCTGCTCCGGCTGCGGCGCGGTTTTCACGTGCGGCCCCGGCACCGGCGCGCGGCCCGGCACCTGCTGGTGTCAGGACATGCCGCTGCTACCCCGTATCGATCCTGCGAAGGATTGCTACTGCCCCGCCTGCCTTAAGGCGCAAGTTGAGACCGCCGGCTAGCACCCGGCCCTGCCTGCTGCCGAATTGCCGCACCGCCCGGCATTGAACCCGTCCCGCCCGCCGCTCAGCTTCCCTGCCGGCGGGGCGCTGAACACATGGGAGGTTCGCGATGGCGTTTCCCGGCGGCGGTATCATCCGCAACTCAGTCGGCTTTGGCGGCGGCAATCTGCGTGACGACGTCCTGCTCGTTCAGAAACTGCTCAATGCCGTGCCGCCTCCGCAAGGCGGGCCGACCCCGTCTCTGGCGATAGACGGCCTCTGCGGCCCGAAAACCTGCGGCGCGATCCGCCAGTTCCAGACCCTTGCCCTCGGCTCGGCCGACAGCCGTATCGATCCTGGTCAGCAGACCGAAATGGCGCTGCTCGACCTGCTCGCCGCGATCGGCGCGCTGAATACGCTATTGCCCGGCATCGCGGGGGCCGTCATTCCCAAGGTGCCGGTCATCGGCGGCCCCGGCTCGCCGGTTCGCCGGCAATTCCTCGCTCGTCGCAGAAGACCGGCACGAAGGCGACCCGCACACAGCGCCGCTTCAGATCCGGACGGCTTGACTAAATCCTATAATTCGATAATTATCGAATCATGCATCGGAATATCGCGCTCGTCCCGGCCCCTGCATCCACCGTAGATCGCCTTTCGGCGCTGGCGCAGGCATCGCGGCTCAATGTTTTCCGCCTTCTGGTCCGCGTTGGACCCGAAGGGTTGCGCGCGTCCGACATCGCGGCCCGGCTTGCCATTCCGCCCACGACTCTTTCCACACACCTGCGGATTCTCACCGACGCCGGGCTGCTCTCGCTCCGCACTGCGTCACGCGAGCGCGTCTACGCCGTCCGCTTCGAGGCCATGCGCGAACTCATCGCTTATCTGCTCGAGGATTGCTGTCAGGGCAGCCCGGAAGTGTGTACGCCTATCGCCGACATTCTCGCCACCTCAGCCTGCTGCGCCTGAACCATGACCTATAACCTCCTGTTCCTGTGCACCGGCAATTCCGCCCGCTCGATTCTGGGCGAGGTCATCGCCAACCGCTTCGGGATGGGAAAGCTGCGCGGCTTCAGCGCGGGCAGCTTTCCGAAAGGCGACGTCCATCCGCTCACGCTGAAACTCCTCGCCGATCTGAAGCTCCCGATCGAAAACCTGCGCTCCAAAAGCTGGGAGGAATTCGCCGCGCCTGGCGCGCCGCAGATGGATTTCGTCTTCACGGTCTGCGACCAGGCCGCAGGCGAGGTCTGCCCGATCTGGCCGGGTCAGCCGATGAAGGCTCACTGGGGCGTTCCCGATCCCGCGGCCGCCACAGGCGCCGAGACCGAGCGCCTGAAAGCCTTCCGCGAGGTCTTCACGATACTCAAGCGCCGCATCGAACTCTTCGCCAACCTGCCCCTCGCCAGCCTCGACCGCATGTCGCTTCGCAAGCGCATCGATGAGATCGGCGCCAGCGCAAACGTCACCGGCTGAGCAGAACAGGGCGAGCTGCGCTGCGGCGCCGGCGAGGGACACCAGGTGCCGCCAAACCTTCTCCGCCCTCTCGCCGCCGAAACGCTCGGCTCCGCCCTGCTCCTCGCCACAGTCGTCGGCTCAGGCATCATGGCCGAGCGCCTCGCGGGCGGGAACGCCGCCCTCGCTTTGCTCGCCAACGCAATCGCCACCGGTTGCGTGCTGTTCGTGCTGATCGTGACGCTCGGGCCTGTCTCCGGCGCTCATTTCAATCCCGCCGTCACGCTCGGCCTCACGCTCCGCCGGGACATCACGCCGTGCCGCGCCGCGCTTTATGTCGTCGCCCAGATCGTCGGCGCCATCCTCGGCGTCCTTCTCGCTCACGCTATGTTCGATCTGGCTTTGCTCCAGATGAGCGAGACGATCCGCACCGGCTCCGGCCAATGGGTCGCCGAATCCGCCGCCACCTTCACTTTGCTGTTCGCGATCTACGGGACACGCCGCGCGCCTGACCTCACCGCTCCTGCCGTGGCCCTCACCATTACGGCGGCCTATTGGTTCACGGCCTCTACATCCTTCGCCAATCCTGCCGTTACCCTCGCCCGCGCCCTCACCGATACGTTCACAGGAATCGCGCCAGCCGACACCCCCGCCTTCATCGCCGTCCAGCTTGCGACGGCGCTGCTCGCAACACCCTTCTTGATCTGGCTCTTTCGCCTGCAAACGCCGCAGCACGGATAGCGGGCTTCCTCCGGCCGGAACCGATGACGGCTGGCGTGCGGGCATATTTTGTTTCGCACTCGCGCAACATTCTTGCTCGCTTTTGCCGGATCAGAAACGCCGCTTGACGGCGCGCGTGTCTGGCCCTGAAACCTTGCCCACGAAATTTTCGGCATAACGGAGGAGACACTCATGGGCGTACTGGACGGAAAGGTCGTGCTCGTCACAGGCGGCGCGAACGGCATCGGCAAGGAATGCGCGCTGCTCGCGGCGCGCGAAGGCGCGAAGGTTCTCGTCAACGATCTGGGCGGTTCAGCCGCAGGCGGCGATGAAGGCTCGGCCGGCCCGGCCGCCAAAGTCGCCAAGGAGATCGTCGCGGCCGGCGGCGTCGCCATCGCCAACTCCGACAGCGTCACCAACCGCGCGGCGGTGAAGCGCATGATCGAGCAGGCCAAGGACGAACTCGGCGGCCTGCATGCGGTCATCAACCCCGCCGGCATCCTGCGCGACAAGATGTTCCACAAGATGACCGACGAGGAATGGGATCTCGTCATCGACGTGCACCTGAACGGCGCCTACAACGTCACGCGCTATTCGATCGAACACTTCCGCGAGCAGGGCGAAGGCTCTTACGTCCTCTTCACCTCGACCTCGGGCATCATCGGCAATATCGGCCAGGCGAACTACGCCGCCGCCAAGATGGGCGTCGCCGGCCTTTCCCGCATCATCGCGATGGAAGGCGCGGCCAAGGGCGTCCGCTCCAACATCATCGCGCCGTTCGCGTGGAGCCGCATGATCGCGACGATCCCCGTGAAGGACGAAGCCTCGGCCAAGCGCGTGCAGCGCATGAAGGACTATATGCGCGCCGATCAGGTCGCCCAGCTCGCCGTGGCGCTGGCCGCCCCGCCGAAGAAGACCGAAGCCGGCGCGGTGGACGACGCCACCGGCCAGGTTTTCGTCGCGCGCGGCAACGAAGTCTTCCTGATGTCGCAGTCGCGCCCGGTGCGCGGCATGGCGAAGCTTGAAGGCTGGACGCCCGAGACGATCAACGAGCACGCCTTCGCGGCGCTCAAGCCCAGCTTCTACGACACCGGCGCCACCACGTCGGTGTTCGGCTGGGATCCGGTCTGAGATAAGGCACACGACGCCGAAGCGCCGCGCGGTTCACCCCGCGCGGCGTTTTCTTTTGTCGAGATGATGCGTCAGCGCCATCGCGATGCAGTGCGCCGTCGCCCCTGCCGGCGGGGTTTCATCCGCCGCAAACAGGAGCGCCCGCTTGCCGTCATAGCGAAACACATCGCCGTAGAGCGCCCGGAACGCCGGCACCAGACCGCTCTGGCAGTGGAAATAGATCGCATAGCCGCCGGCTTTCGGCACGCCCAGCCTGATCGTGCTGCCGCTGCCCGTTTCGGGCGTCAGATAGCTCGGCTGGCCCCATTTCAGCGTCTCCTCGATCGGCCCGACGCCTTCCGTCTCCGCCGCGATCCGCAGGATCAGCTTGCGCAGCGCCGCCAGCTTCGTGCTGACCTCGCGCGGAAAACCGGCGAACGCCCTGGCCACATCCGGCGAGGCGAAGGCCGGCTTGGCCATCTCACCACACCCCGGCGGGAACCAGCGGCGCGCCCTTCATCTCGGCCACCCGGTTTCGCGGCCCGCGCCCCGCATCCGGCGGCAGCGCATCGGGTGCGAAGAACCGCCACTCCGCGATCTCGATATTCGGCCTGAAATCCATCTCGTAGGCATCGATCCGGTAGAACGCGACATGGCTCGCGCGCGGATCGCCGGGGTTGGTGTAAACGCCGACCAGTTGCGCCGCGCCCGTCACCGTCAGCCCCAGTTCTTCCTTCAGCTCGCGGTGCATCGCCGCCAGCACAGTCTCGCGCTTGCCGACGCCGCCGCCCGGGAAATGCCAGCCGCGCATATAGGTATGGCGCACCAGCAGCATCTCGCCGGCCGGGTTCACCACCATGGCGGACGCTCCCATCACGGTCGGCCGCCGCACCCGCCACCAGACGCGCTGCACCGGCCGCAGCGTGCGCGCGGCCTTGATGATCAGACGTTGATGAAGGGGGCGCGGCATGGACGGTCGTTTCGGGCGCATTTGAAGCAAAGTCGAGGCGGCTGCGCAAAGCCGTATGAAGACCTCTGCGTCCAGTATGCCCCGGATTGGTTAAAGGGACTGGACCGATGTTGAATTTCTCGCGCCGCAAGACCGACGCCGCGCCGCCTCCGTCGGCCGCGCCCGAACCTGAACTCGTCATCGACGTGGCGCGCGCCCGTCTCGCCCTCGCCCGCAAGGGCCGCGCCGCCGGGCCGCAGGCCCCTGCCATCCGTCTCGCCCTCGCGGCGATCGAGGATGCCCTTATCGCCGCCGACGCCATCCGCGCGGCCCTCGACGAAGCGGTCTAACTGCCCGCCGAGGCGCTGGTAATCGCCGACGAATCCCGCCGCGCCCTCTTCGCCGATCGCTATGACGATCTCCGCAAGTCCATCAACGAAGCCTGCGGCGTCGCCGCGCCGGAAGGCGATTGCCTCACCGCCCACACCAAGGCGCGGCTCGAGGTGGCGCTCGATCCCACCGGCCGCTCGCGCCACATCGTACGCGGCGCCGACCTCTCCACCGGCGCGCAGGGGCTGGACCTGCCCCCGCCGCTCGAAGCCTTCGCGGCCGATGACGAAATCCGCGCCGTGCAGGCGGCTCTTGCGAGCGCCCTGCACCGCCTCGACCGCGCGACCCAGATTTTCCTCGACGACGCCGGCGCCATCACGGCCGCCGCCGCGAAGGCCTGAGTCGGCCTAAAGGATCAGCCCGCCGTCCACCGGAATGGTCTGCCCCACCACGTAGGCCGACAGCGGCGAGGCGAGGAACAGCGCCACGCCCGCCATGTCCGCCGGGGTGCCGAGCCGCCCCAGCGGAATCCCCTGCAACGAGGCTTCCAGCCGCTTGGGGTTGTCCGTCGTCACCTTGGTCATCTTGGTCGCGACGAGGCCGGGCGCGATGCCGTTCACGCGGATGCCGTCCGCCGCCCACGCTTCGCCCAGCGTGCGGGTCAGCCCCATCGCGCCGGTCTTCGATGCGTTATAGGCGGGATTGCCCTTGGTCGAATGGAAGGCTGCCGTGGACGATACGGTGATCAGCGTGCCTTTCGCCTTCGCCAGCGCATCGTGGAACTTGGCGGCGCAGGCCATCAGGCTGTTCAGGTTCACATCCACGACCTTGGCGAACCCTTCGATCGCGAACTCCTGCCGCTTGTACAGAACCATCCCCTGGCACAGCACCAGAATGTCCAGGCTCTCGAAGCCGGGCGCCGCCTTGATCGCCTCGAAATCGCCGACATCGACCTGCGCATAGCCAAGACCGGTCAGGTCCGAACCGTCATCCGCCGCATAGTCGGCGGCGGCGGGCCGCGTGCCCCACACATGCACGCTCGCCCCGTGTGCGCGATAGGCCTGCGCGATGCCGTTGCCGATGCCGCTCGACCCGCCCACCACCAGGGCGGTCTTGCCCGTAAAATCCAGCGCTCCCATACGTCTCTCCCGTTTGTTAATGGCGATTAACCGAGTGTAACCCGCTTGGCCGAAGTTCAAACATCGTTAAAGCCTCATTTGCCATAGTCCCCCGGGGACGCGCGGGCGGATCATCCGCGCGCGCGGGCTTTTGAGGGATCGCATTCGTGCTGCAGATCGCCGGCATTCTGGTCGTGTTCGTGATGGTGTTCGGCGGCTTCGTGGCCGCCGGCGGCCATTTCGAGGTGATCCTGCACTCATTGCCGTTCGAGTTGATGATGATCGGCGGCGCCGGTCTCGGCGCCTTCCTCATCTCGTCCAGCGGCTCAACCGCCAAAGCGACCGTTGGCGCGTTCGGCAAAGTCTTCGGCGGCCCGAAATGGAAGGCGCAGGATTATCGCGACCTTCTGGCGCTGCTCTTCGCGATCACCAAGACGATCAAGACCAAGGGCATGATCGCCCTCGAACCGCACATCGAAAATCCCACCGAATCGGCGATCTTCAAGCGCTATCCGCGCATCCTGAACGACCATTTCGCGCTCGATTTCATCTGCGACACGCTGCGCATGATGACCATGAGCCTGGAAGACCCGCACCAGGTCGAGGATGCGATGGAGAAGCAGCTCGAAAAGCATCATCACGAGACATCGGCCCCCGCCCACGCGATGCAGTCGCTGGCCGACGGCCTGCCCGCGCTCGGCATCGTCGCCGCCGTGCTCGGCATCATCAAGACGATGGGAGCGATCACCGAGCCGCCGGCGGTTCTGGGCGGCATGATCGGCGGCGCGCTCGTCGGCACCTTTCTCGGCGTGTTTCTGGCTTACGGTTTCGTCGGCCCGTTCGCGACGCGGCTCAAGGCCAGCTACGACGAAGAAGCGCTGTTCTATCACGTCATCCGCGACATCCTCGTCGCGCATCTGCACGGCAACTCGGCGCAGGTCTCCGTCGAGATCGGCCGCGGCAGCGTGCCCACCACGCTCCAGCCCAGCTTCATGGAGCTTGAGGACGCGCTGAAGTCGGTGACGGCCGAAGCCTGAAGCTCAGGCCTCAGCCGAAACGCTTCATCGCCAGCGCGAACGCGAAGGTCGCGACCGCGCCCGCCAGCACCCCCAGACATGTGGCGATCATCGGCTCGGCGTTCACGCCCAGCGTCACGATCGCCGTCACGCCCATGCCGCAGATCAGCGGCAGGATCGACTGCGACTGGCTCGCGGGGCGGTGGATCTGGCGGCTCTCGGCGAACCGCATCGCGGGACGTTTTCCGTGCATCGTCTCATTCCGGTACAATCTGACCGGAACGGTGCCAGAAGCATGCCGCCCGCTTCGGGACGGCTTACTGGTAGCGCAGCGCCTCGATCGGCTTCAGCCGCGCCGCCTTGCGGGCCGGATAATAGCCGAAGAACACGCCCACCGCCGTCGCCACCGCGAACGCCAGGATCACCGATTCCGGCGTCACCACGGTCTGCAGCCCGCCCAGCAGCTTGATCAGCTGCGCCCCGCCGATCCCCAGCAGAACGCCCATCAGACATCCCAGCAGCGACAGCATCAGCGCCTCCAGCAGGAACTGCATCAGCACGTCGCGCTGGCGCGCCCCGATCGCCATGCGAATGCCGATTTCGCGCGTCCGCTCGGTCACGCTCACCAGCATGATGTTCATAATGCCGATGCCGCCGACGATCAGCGAGATCGAGGCGATGGCGGCCAGCATCAAGGTCATCACCTGCGCCGTCTGGGCCGCGCTATCGGCCAGCGCCGACAGGTTGCGGATCTGGAAATCGTCGTCCTGCCCGTCGCTCAGACGGTGGCGCTGACGCAGCAGCGCCGTCATGTCGGCCTGCAACTGCTGCATCGATTCCGGCGACGCCGCCTGCACCATGATGAAGCGCACGGTATCGCCGAACCGGCCGGCGAACAGCTGACGCTGCGCCGTCGTCACCGGCACCAGCACCGTGTCGTCCTGATCGCGCCCGTCCAGGCTCTGCCCTTTGCCGGCCAGAACGCCCCGCACCACGAAGGGAAGATTGCGGATGCGGATCGTCTGTCCCACGGGGTCTTCGCCCTCGCCGAACAGATTGGTCACGATGGTGCGCCCGATCAGCGCCACCCGCGCACCGCTGCGCACATCGCTGTCGGAAAAAGGATAGCCGCTCGACAGCGGCCAGTCGCGCACGGTCAGCATGTCCTCGGTGGTGCCCATGATCTGGGTGGACCAGTTGCCGCCCGCCGCGATCACCTGCGCCGGGCCGGGCGCCACCGGCGCGGCCGCGACGACGTTCGGCAATTCGGCGATCGCCGTCGCGTCGTCCGAGGTCAGGGTCTGCACGCCGCCCGCCCCGGTTCGCACCGCGCCGGTCTGGGCGCTGCCGGCCTGCACGATGAACAGGTTCGATCCCATTGATTCGATGGTCGCCTGCACCTGCGCCTTGGTGCCCTCGCCCACCGACAGCATGGTGATGACCGCACCGACCCCGATCACCATGCCCAGCATGGTCAGGATCGACCGCATCCGGTTTGCGCTCAGCGCGCTGAAGGCCTCCGCCAACATCGCCCCGATCATGCCGCGCGCTCCTCGAAATAGGCCCGCGCCGGCCCGTCATAGTCGATCAGGCCATCGACCAGCCGGATCAGCCGGTCGGCATATTGGGCGACGTCCGGCTCGTGCGTCACCACCACCAGCGTGATCCCCTCTTTCCGGTTCAGCTCGGTGAACAGGTCCATGATCTCGTGGCTGGTCCTGGTGTCGAGATTGCCGGTGGGTTCGGCCGCGAACAGGATTTTCGGCTTCCCGACCAGCGCGCGCGCGATCGCCACGCGCTGCTGCTGGCCGCCGGAAATCTGGCTGGGCCGCGACAGCGCGTAGCCCTCCAGTCCGACTTTAGCCAGAATATCGCGCGCCGCCGCCCGGCGCTCATGCCGCTCGACACCGCGATAGACCAGCGGCAACGCCACATTGTCCTCGATGGTCGCGCGGGGCAGCAGATTGAAACCCTGAAAGACGAAACCGATCACGTCGTTGCGAAGCCCCGCCAGCGCATCGCTCGACATCGCGGCGGTATCGTTGCCGGCCATCTCGAACCGCCCAGCGCTCGCCGTATCGAGGCAGCCGAGAATATTCATCATCGTCGATTTGCCCGAACCCGACGGCCCCATCACCGACACGAACTCACCGGCTTTCACCTCGAAGTCCAGCCCGTGCAGCACCTCCACCGTGCCGGCCGGCGAGACATAGGACTTGCGCAGTCCCTGCACCCTGATCAGCGCGTCACCGATCATCAGAACATCCTCGGGCCGCCCATGCGGGGACCGCCGGTCGCGGCCGGTGCATCCGTCGCGGCGGCGCCGATGATCACCAGATCGCCTTCCTTCAGCGCATCGCCGGCGACCGCCGTTACCTTTCCATCGGTGATGCCGGTCGTCACCTGCACGGGCCGTACCTGATCGCCGTCCAGCACATAGATCGTCTTCGTATTCGCCGCCGGCGCACCGCCGCTGCCGCCGCCCTGCTGACGCCGCGCGCCGCCCGTCCCAGCGCCTTCCGGCTTGAACCGCAGCGCGGCATTGGCGACCCGCAGAGCGTTCTCCTCCGTCGCGACCGTGATCTGCACATAGGCGGTCATGCCCGGCAGCAGCGTCAGGTCGGCGTTATCGACGTCGATCACCACATTGTACGAGACGACATTCGACTCCGTCGTCGGGTTCAGGCGCACCTGCCGCACGGTGCCGGCGAAGCTGCGCCCAGCGAAGGCGTCCACCCGGAACGTCGCGGGCATCCCGGCCTTGATCGCCCCGACATCGGCCTCGGCCACCGTCGTGTTGATCTGCATCTTCGACAGATCCTGCGCGATCGAGAAAATCTGCGGGGCCGAAAGGCTCGCCGCCACGGTCTGACCGACGTCCACGTCGCGCGACATCACCACGCCCGACACCGGCGATTTGATGATCGCGTAGGACAGGTTCACGCGGTCGCTGTCCACCTTGGCCTGCGCCGCCCCCACCGCCGCTTCGGCGATCCCCAGATTGGCGGCGGCCGTGTCGGCATCGGCCTTCGCGCCTGCGCCCCGGCTCGCCAGATTCTGGGCGCGCTGATAGTTCACCTGCGCCAGCTTCAGCTGCGCCTGCGCCGATGCGAGCTGCGCCTCGCTCTGCGCCATCTGGGCGTTCAGCAGCGAATCATCCAGCTCGGCCAGAACCTGACCTTCCGTCACCTTGTCGTTGAAATCGGCATGAAGCGCGCTGATCCGGCCCGAGATCTGCGCGCCGACATTCACCACCATCACCGGGTTCAGGGTGCCGTTCGCCGACACGGCCTGCGACACCGGCCCGCGCGTCGCCGCCTCTGTGCGATAGCCCGCTTTGGTGGATGCCGATGACGGCCAGAACAGGAACGCGCCGACGGCGACAGCTACGGCGACGGCAGAAAACAGATAAAAGCGACGCATCGCGTACTCCCGGCGGAACGCCCCGTGCCCGCCTGTTCTGGGATGAACGATTCAGGGGGCTGGTTCCGTCGCGGTCAACCTAAACGAAACCGCCGTTTTCCGTCACGGATTCGTCAGGCTGGAGACAGGCGCGCGGGATCGTCCCCCTCCGCCGATGCCCAAGCCGGAAATCTCCGGGAGGCACGCGGAAGGCTTCGCCAGGCCCGACAGACGCTTCAGCGGCTAGTCGAGATCGAACTTGATGCCCTGGGCCAACGGCAGCGCGTTGGAGTAGTTCACCGTGGCCGTCTGGCGGCGCATATAGGCCTTCCAGCTGTCGGAGCCGCTCTCGCGCCCGCCGCCGGTTTCCTTCTCGCCGCCGAACGCGCCGCCGATCTCGGCGCCCGAGGGGCCGATATTCACGTTCGCGATGCCGCAATCGCTACCGCCCGCCGCGACGAAGCGCTCCGCTTCCTGCATGTCGCGGGTGAAGATGCACGATGACAGACCCTGCGGCACGCCGTTCTGAAGGGCGATGCCCTCTTCGAGCGAGCCGATTTTCACCACATAGAGGATCGGCGCAAAGGTCTCATGCAGCATCACGCCCTGCTGCCCCGGCATCTCCACCAGAGCCGGCTGCGCATAAAAGGCGTCAGGATACTTGTCGCCCAGCGCGCGCCCGCCGCCGCTCACCGCGCCGCCCTCGGCCTTCGCCGAGCTGAGCGCCTTTTCCATGCCCTCGAACGCCGCTTTGTCGATCAGCGGCCCGACCAGCGTGCCGGGCTCCAGCGGGCTACCGATGGTCACGCGGCCATAGGCGGCCTTCAGACGCGGCACCAGCGCGTCATAGACGTCCTTGTGGACCAGCAGACGGCGCAGTGAGGTGCAGCGCTGACCGGCCGTGCCGACTGCAGCGAACAGGATCGCCCGCACCGCCAGCTCCAGATCGGCGCTCGGCATCACGATCATCGCATTATTGCCGCCGAGCTCCAGCAGCGACTTGCCGAAACGCTCGGCCACCACCGGCCCCAGCGCCCGTCCCATGCGCGTCGAGCCGGTCGCGCTGACCAGCGGAATGCGCGTGTCGGCGGCCAGCGCCTTACCCGCATCGGCCAGACCCAGCACCACCGACGACAGACCCTTCGGCGCATCGCCGAACCGCGCCACCGCTTTTTCGAACAGCGCCTGCGTCGCCAGCGCGGTCAGCGGCGTCTTCTCCGAGGGCTTCCAGATGCAGCTATCGCCGCACACCAGCGCGAGACAGCTGTTCCACGCCCACACCGCGACCGGGAAATTGAACGCCGAAATGATCGCCACCGGCCCCAGCGGCTGCCAGGTCTCCATCATGCGATGGCCGGGGCGTTCCGAGGCGATCGTCAGGCCGTAAAGCTGGCGCGAGAGACCGACGGCGAAATCGCAGATGTCGATCATCTCCTGAACTTCGCCGAGGCCTTCCTGAACGATCTTGCCCGCTTCCAGCGACACCAGCCGCCCCAGCGCCGCCTTGTTGGCGCGCAGTTCCTCGCCGAACAGGCGCACCAGCTCGCCGCGGCGCGGCGCCGGCACCTCGCGCCAGAGGCGGAACGCCTCGACCGCCGCCGCGACCTTCGCCTCGATCGAAGCGGGCGTGTCATAGGCGACATGGCCGATGGTCGCGCCATCGACCGGCGAGCGCACGGCGATATCGCCCCTGGCGGCGACGCCCAGCGAGGCGAGGAGGTCTGAAGCGGTCATGTGTCTCTCCAATAGGCGCGTTCAGCGCCCGGCCGCGCGCAGCGCGCTGATGGTGGTCGAGGGCGAGATCGCCTCGACATCGGTTTTGATGTGGATGAGCGCCGGGCGGCCTGCATCGCGCGCCGCCGCAAAGGCTTCGGCGAACTCGTCCGTTTTCGTCACGGTGAAACCCGCCGCGCCGAACGCCCGGGCATAGGCGGCGAAATCCGGATTGCGCAGATCGGTGCCCGAAACGCGGCCCGGATATTCCCGTTCCTGATGCATGCGGATCGTGCCGTACGAGCCGTTGTCCCACACCAGCACGACGATCGGCGCGCCATATTGCACGGCGGTCGCCAGTTCCTGCCCGTTCATCAGGAAGCATCCGTCGCCCGCGTTGGCGACCACCAGCCGCTCCGGGTGACGCAGTTTCGCGGCGATGGCCGCCGGCACGCCATAGCCCATCGCGCCGGACAGCGGCGCAAGCTGGGTATGCAGCCGCCGATGCAGATGGAAGCGATGCAGCCAGCCGGCATAATTGCCCGCGCCATTGGTCAGGATCGCATCCGGCGGCAGCGTCTCGCGCAGCGCGGCGTAAATCGCCGACGGGTTCACCGCGCCCGGCGGCGATACCGGCGCGATATAGCGCTCATAGGCCGCCCGACTCTCGCCGGCCCAGGCGCGCCAGCGCGGCCCGGCGTCGGGTTTGAGATAGGCGGCGGCCTCCGCGAACGCCTCGATATGCGCCGCGATGCCCAGCGCTGCATGCGCATGGCGGTTGATCTCGGCGGCATCGGGAAACACATGCACCAGCGCCTGTTTCGGCGTCGGCAAGGCGATGCGCGTATAGGCGCCCGTCGTCATCTCATCGAGACGCGCCCCCAGCACCAGCAACAGGTCGGCTTCCGCCACCCGCTGCACCAGCGCAGGGTCGGCGCCGATGCCAAGGTCTCCGACATAAAGCGGATGCGCGTTGTCCAGCCGATCCTTGGCGCGGAACGCCGTCACGGCCGGCAGACCCCACGCCTCAAGGAAGGCGCGGACATTCGTCGCGACGGCATCGCTCCAGCCCGGCCCGCCCAGAATCGCCAGCGGACGTTCGGCCGCAGCCAGCATCTCGCCCAGCTTCGCCATATCTGCGCGCTGCGGCGCGCTTTTCGCCGGGATCACCGGCAGCGCGTCCGCCACATCGCTCACCGCGCGCAGCATGTCTTCCGGCAGGGCCAGCACCACCGGCCCCGGCCGGCCCGACATCGCCACCGCATAGGCGCGCTGGATCATCTCCGGCACGCGGTCGGCGCGGTCGATCTGCGCCGCCCATTTTGCGATGGGCGAGAACATGCGGCGATAGTCGATCTCCTGGAACGCCTCGCGCTCCACATCGTCCGATCCGACCTGTCCGATGAACAGGATCATCGGCGTCGAATCCTGCATCGCCGTGTGCACGCCGATGGAGGCGTTGGTCGCCCCCGGGCCGCGCGTCGCGAAGGCGATGCCCGGACGCCCGGTCAGCTTGCCCCAGGCTTCCGCCATGAAGGCCGCGCCGCCCTCCTGCCGCGTCGCGACGAAGCGCAGCTTCCCCTGCCGCGCGTGGAACGCGTCCAGCACGGCCAGATAGGATTCGCCCGGCACGCCGAACGCCGTGTCGGCGCCGTTGAGGATCAGCTGATCGGCAAGGATCTCCGCGCCCGAGCGCATGGGCTTACTGCCCCTGCGCGTAGTAGCGGCCGAAGCGGTTGGCGTGGAAATCGCCAAGCCGCGTATCCTCCTGACGCACGAACCCGGCCTGCGGCAGCTTGCCTTCGGCCATCAGGTCGATCATCGCGCAGATGCCGGCGGCGGTGGTGATCTGGATCGCGCTCATCAGCTTGCCTTCGATGGTCTGGGCATAGACCTTCCGGGCGTAGCTTTCCTGCGTCAAGCGACCGTCGCGCTCGCCCGAAACCGTCACGAACACCAGCACCACGTCCTGGAACGTGATCGGCAGCGAGGCCTCCAGCACGTCCTTCAGGATGTCGCGGCGATGGGCGAGGCGCAGATCGCGCACCAGCATCTTCACGATGTCGCGGTGGCCGGGATAACGCACGGTCTTGTAGTTGAGGTTCTCCACCTTCCCGGCCAGCGTCTCGCACAGCGTGCCCAGACCGCCCGAAGTGTTGAACGCCTCGTATTCCACGCCGTCCAGCGAGAAGCCTTCCAGCTCCTCAAGCGCCGGCACTTCAACCTGCTCGCCGTCGCGGATGCTTTCGCAGGGATTGCAGTATTCGTTGATCAGGCCGTCGGTCGACCAGGTCAGATTGTATTTCAGCGCATTGGTCGGAAAGACGGGCAGCGCGCCGACGCGCATCTGCACTTCGCGCAGCGTGTCGAACTTCCGCGCGATCTCGGCTGCGGCGATGGAGATGTAACCCGGCGCAAGGCCGCACTGCGGCACGAAGGCGTTCGACGCGCCGGCGGCCAGCTGCTTCACCACGCGGGTCGATTCCACGTCCTCGGTCAGGTCGAAATAATGGGCGTTGGCGCTCTTCGCGGCCTTCGCGATTCCCGGCGTCAGCGTATAGGGCGCGGCGCTCACCACCATGTCGTGCCCCTTGGCCGCAGCTTCCAGCGCGGCGGCGTCGGAGATGTCGATCTGCGCGCGCGTCAGGTTCGGGGCGTTCAGACGATCGAGGCTCGCCGCGTCGCGATCCGCGACCGTGATGGCGTAGTCGCCGGTCGAACCCAGCATGTCGGTGATGGCCGAGCCGATCTTGCCGCCGCCCACCAGCAAAAGCTTCTTCATGGGAAATCCTCCTCGAAATCTTCGCCAAGGAAGATCGGCGCGAAAGCCGCCGGTTTGTAGCGCCGAAACCGTCGAAACGTCGCGATTTATCCGTTATAATAACGGAAATCCGATAAAACGACGGAACCCATGGATACGACCGACGAACGCCTGCTCAGCCTGCTGGAAGCCGACGCCCGCACCAGCGTGACGGCGCTGGCCGCGAAACTGAAGCTCGCGCGCTCGACGGTGCAGGACCGCCTGAACCGTCTGGAACGCGAAGGGGAAATTCGCGGCTACACGATACGCCGCGCCGATGGCCGCGCCGCGCGCCTCATCAGGGTGCAGGTCATGCTCAGCGTCGATCCCAAACTGTCCGAGCGCATCGTGGCCGATCTGAAAGCGCTGCCCGAACTCAAGCGCCTCGTCAGGGTCCACGGCGAGTTCGACCTCATCGCCGAGATCGCCGCCGAAACCACCGAACGCCTCGATACGGTGCTCGACCATATCGGCCGCCTCAAGGGCGTCCAGCGCACCATGTCTTCCATCATCCTCAGCGTGAAGGCGGAGCGCTGAGGCCTATTTGTAGAAGCCCTCGCGCAGATTGAGGCCGTGCTCCAGATACGCTTTCAGGCAGCACATCATCTGCGCCCAGCCCTGGCAGTTGCCATACGAGCCTTCCAGCCCCTTCGCCGTCTCGCGCCAGCCTTCCTCCGCGATCGTCACCAGCGTGCGCCCATCCTCCAGCGGCGCGAACGTCATCGTCACCGTCGTCTGATAGGCGCTCCCGGCGGGCAGTTCCTGCCCTGGCTCCGGCGGCGGGCCTTCATAGGCATCCCACTTGAGGACGATCTTCTCGTTCTTCACCACCTCGATCACGTTCACTGGAAACGCGCCGGGAAAGTCGTGGAAGTCCCACGTTACGGTCGCGCCGGTCTCCAGCCGTCCTTTTGCGCCGCCGGTCGTGAAATAGCCCGACAGTTTCTTTGGGTCGGCCACCGCCTCGAACACCTCGTCCACAGGCCTGGCGATCCGGCCCGAGATTTTGAACTTCAGGTCCATGCGCATCTCCCTTGCGAGCCGCCATAACATGTTATAATAAAATAACATGTCAAGCAGCACGATGTTCGATGCGGTTTTCAAGGCGCTCGCCGCGCCCATCCGCCGCCGCATTCTCGATGCTCTGAAAGACACGCCCGCCACCACGGGCGATCTGTGCGCACGATTCCCCGAACTCGACCGCTGCACGGTCATGCAGCATCTGAAGGTTCTTGAGGATGCCGAGCTGGTCATCGCCGAACGCAAAGGCCGCGAACGCTGGAACCATCTGAACGCACTGCCGATCAAGCGCATTCACGACCGCTGGATCGGTCCCTACGCCGAGCGCGCCGCCGATAGGCTGGCGAGGCTGGAAGACAGCCTCGCCTGAGGCGTCACGCCCCGCCCGCGCCGATCTCCCGCACCTTGAACCCGGCATGGCGCACCTGCGCGATCACCTCGCGCGCGTGCTCCACATCGCGCGCTTCGGCGGTGATGCGCAGCTCGGCGATTTTCGCCGGCATATGGGTCAGCATGCGGTTGTGGAACACCTCGATGATGTTGCCGCCCGCCTCGCCCACCAGCGTCGCGATGCGCGCCAGGACGCCCGGGCGATCCTCGATCTCCACCGCGAAGTTCAGGATGCGTCCCTGCCGCGACAGCTCGCGCAGGATCACGTTGGAAAGCAGCCGCGGGTCGATATTGCCGCCGCACAGAACCAGGCCGACCTTCTTCTTCGCGAAGAGCTCGGGCCGCGTCAGCAACGCCGCCAGCCCTGCTGCGCCCGCGCCCTCCACCACCGTCTTCTCGATGTTCAGCAGCAGCGCGATGGAATGCTCGATCATCTCCTCTTCCACGAGGATCACGTCATCGACCAGCTGCTTCACCACCGGCACGCAGCGCTCGCCCATCGCGCGCACCGCGATGCCTTCCGCGATGGTCTGCCCGCCCGCCGGCTCGTCCAGACCTTTCACGGCGTTGTACATGCCGGGATAAAGCTCGGTCTCGACGCCGTAGATCTTGATCGACGGCTTCAAGGCCTTGGCCGCGATGGCGATGCCCGAGATCAGCCCGCCGCCGCCGATCGGCACGATGATCGCGTCCAGTTCGGGTCGCGCGCCCAGCATTTCCAGCGCGATCGTCCCCTGTCCGGCGATGATGGCGTCGTCGTCATACGGGTGGACGAAAACCAGATTCTCCTTCGCCGCCAGCTCGTGCGCCAGCGCGCTCGCGCCCGAAAGCCCGTCGCCGTCCACGATGACGCGCGCGCCGTGCTCTTTCGTCTGGTTGATCTTCACGAACGGCGTGCCCAGCGGCATCACGATCGTCGCCGGAATGCCCAGCTTGGCGGCGTGATAGGCGACGCCCTGCGCGTGATTGCCGGCGCTCATGGCGATCACGCCGCGCTTGCGCTCGTCCTCGCTCAGCGACGACAGCTTGTTCAGCGCGCCGCGCTCCTTGAACGAGGCGGTGAACTGCAGATTCTCGAACTTCAGGAACACTTCCGCGCCGGTGATATCCGACAGCGTCCGGGCGCGGTTGAATGGCGTCTGCGAGACGCGCCCCTCGATCAGCTTTCCGGCGGTGCGGATATCCTCGAGCGTGACGGGCATAGGCGTCGATCCCATACGCCAAAGGCGGCGCTGATCGTCCCCCTATACGGGCGCTCCGGCACGATCAAGCCTTACGAGGCGACCATGGCTCCGGGTGCGGTCTGCGCTTCGGCGGCCGGCAGGAAGACCGCCACCGTGGTTCCCTCTCCCGGCGCGGTGTCGATGCGCAGCTCGCCGCAATGCGCCTCGACGATCGCGCGCGCCAGCGTCAGCCCCAGTCCGGTGCCCGCATAGCGGCGCGAGCGGCTGGAATCGACCTGCCCGAACGGGGCCAGCGCGGTTGGAATATCGTCCTCCCGCATGCCGATTCCGGTGTCGCTCACCGTCAAGGCGACCTGCCGGTCGGCGGCGCAGAACGCGGTCAACCGCGCCCGCCCGCCCGCAGGCGTGAACTTCGCGGCGTTCGACAACAGGTTCATGATCACCTGCCTCAGACGCCCGCGATCGCCCATCGCCGCGCAGGCCCCGATCACCGGACCGACCTCAAGCCGCACATCCGCGTCCTTGAACGTCGCACGCGCCGCTTCGGCGCATTCTTCCAGCAATTCGCCCAGATCGATCCTGTCGGACTCGATCGCCAGATCGCCGCGTTCCGATTTCACCAGCGTCAGAATATCGTTGATGATCTTCAGCAGTCCGCGCCCGTTACTCACCACCTCGCCGGCGAATTCGGCGTATTGCGGCGCGCCGACAGGCCCCAGCGCCTCGCCTGCGATGATTTCCGAGAACCCGATCACCGCATTCAGCGGGGTCCGCAACTCGTGGCTCATCGTCGCGAGAAATTCCGACTTCGCCCGGTTCGCCGCCTCGGCGCGTTCGGCCGCATCGCGCAGCGCCATCTCACGTTCCTTCGCTGCGGTCACGTCGCTGACGACGTACACCGCCCCGCCATCTTCCGTCGCGCTGCGCGTCAGACGAACCCAGCGTCCGTCCACCAGCCGCTCCTCGACGTCCATCGCGTCCAGCATGCGCAGCCCAAGCAGCACCTCGCTGCGATGCTGTTCAGAGCGGAACGCGAACACCTGACCTGCGACCAGGCGCGCCACGGCCGCGTCCAGATGCTCGCCCACCTGCGGGGCCACGGCCGCTCCGCCGCAGAAATCGTCGATGATCCGGTTGCAGAACACGATGCGCCGATCCGGGCCGACCAGCACGAAACCTTCATGGGCGGCGGCCATCGCGCCGCTCAGCCAAGCGTGATCGGGCGGCGTCACAGCGCTGCCTGCAGAACGGCCGGCGCGCGGCGGCCTGTATCTGTCCCTCGATCTTTCACGCCGGGAACTATGCCCGAAAGCTCGATAACGCGCCGTGAAGCCCTATGACCGGCGGGTTAACCACTTCGCCGGTGTGGAATTTGACAAAGGCCGCTATCGGCCTTAATCGCCTCTCATCTTTCGGGGAGTAGCCGTCCGCATCTCTCAGCGGAGCGTGCGTCAACACACTTGAGGCTGCGGCCTCATGGCGCACGCGGGCAGGCCGGTGGCCTGGCCTGGCGAGACCGACGATGCGGATGTCCGGCAGCGGCCGCGGACGTCCAGCGTCGTCGTGTCATCCGGCCCCGGAGTTTTTGTTCCATGGAAGCCTTGTGGGTCTCGGCCACGCTCGTCGCCATCGCCGAAATCGGCGATAAGACGCAGCTCCTCGCCATCGTCCTTGCGGCCAAGTATCGCCGCCCTGTCCCGATCATTCTCGGCATTCTCGTCGCGACCCTCGCCAACCATGCGGCGGCCGCATGGGCGGGTACGCTCATCGGCGATCTGCTGACCGGTCAGTGGTTCCAGATCGGGGTCGGCGTCGCCTTCATCGCAATGGCCGGCGGGGCGCTGATCCCCGACACGGCCGACGACACGGCGGCCGAACGCCATGCCGGCGGCGTCTTCCTCACCACGCTCGTCGCGTTCTTCATCGTCGAGATCGGCGACAAGACCCAGATCGCCACCACCCTGCTCGCCGCGCGCTTCGATAACATCCTCCTCGTCACCGCCGGCACCACGCTGGGCATGATGCTGGCGAACGTCCCGGCCGTGCTGCTGGGCGAGCGCATCACCCGCATCGTGCCGTTGAACGTGGTGCGCATCGTCGCCGCCGCCATCTTCGCGGCGATCGGCGTCTGGATCGTCCTCGCGGCGATCTAGTGGCGGGGCTCGGCGTCCGGGGCCTCATGGTCCCGGCGCTCCCGCTCTTTCAGGCGGCGATACCATCGAAGGCCGGTGCTCATCAGAACGAACGCCCCGGCCAGCGCCACCAGACCGGCCAGCCACACGAATACGCTCGCGATTTCCGGCGCTCCGATGCTCAGCATCAGCGACAACAGCAGGGCCACAAAGCCAGCCAGCCCCAGCCAGGATCCCCAGGTCAGGCGCGATTTCAAAGGCGCAGTCGCCATCCAGCCTCCGTTTCGGTCGAGCGGCGCTAGTCTTCAAACTCCGTAGGGGAACCGGAGTTCCCTCTGCGGAAAAGCGCATAGGTTCGGGATGACCGTTTGCCGCTCAGCCTGCGCTACGCGCTCATGTGTGGCAGATCGCGGACATGCGCGCGGACGGCATCGTCGTTGAACGCGAGCGACGCGAAACGGGGGCGAACGTCGCCAGCCGTGAAGGTCAGGCCTTTCGCCTCCCCCGCATCCGGGTTCAACGCCACGCTCAAGGCCCGCCGCGTGATCGGGCGCGTGATCCGGTGGATGAAGGAGGATATCCGGTTTCCCGACACCATATTGGCCGCAAGGATCGCTTCGTCGGCCGCGACCACCGATCCCAGCGCTCCGATGCCGAAACTCATGATCGCGCCTCGACGCGGCGCCCAGTCCGATATGCCGAGCCGACGGGAGAAATAATCGGCCAGATGACGGCGGTATTCTTCCGCCGCTTCGCGCAACCGCTGCGACCGGTCATCGTTCACCAGAAATCGTGCACGCTTGAAGATCGCCTCGATGCTTCCGAGGAAATTGATCTTGGCCTTCGAAAGCTCGCTCGTCGGATCCAGCAGCCGATCGAACAGAGCACCATTATCGGTCGGAAAGCCTTTGGGAATCGAAAGAACTGGAACTTTGCTCAGATCGGCTTCGACGACATCATCGAGGTCCAGAATATCCTCGAAGGCGCGCCCGATCGTCGTATCCGCGACCACCGGCCTGCCGCGTTGCCGCGACAGGCACATGGCGAAGTTATAATGATAACACTGGTTGGCGATGTTCATGATCGCCACGACGGCGTCCGGTCCTATCTTTCCAGCGGCCTCCATCGCCAAAACGGCTTGCTCGACCGCCGTTCTGGGAGCCATCTCGAAGCTCTCATGCTGTTCGTAGCGGCGCTGAAACGATTCCATGTCGAAAGGCCCGACATGCCCGAGCCCCAGATCGTCCAGCGTTTTGTCGAATATCCGGCCGAACAGTTTCCTGAAGCCGACATGCATCGCGATATCAGGCCAACGATCCACCATGTTGTACAGGTAAAGTCCGTCCGCCCAACGCCTCAAACGCTCCCGGATTTCGGGCCAGTCGGTTTGGGCCACCAGTCTCTGAAAAGACTCGACATTTTTGGCGGCCATCCGCTCGGGATTGCGGGAAAAGTTTTCGGCGTCGGGCTGACGGGCCAGCACCTTGACGAAGCTGTTTTTCACCATCGTGCGCAGCAGGCTGTTTTCGTTCTTCAGCTGCTCCAGCGCCGCCGGATGATTGACCAGATAGCCATCGTTGATCAGGATTTGGCCCGAGAAGAATACGCTCCTGACGATCGAGCGATTGAAGAACTCGCCGTCGATATCCGGCGTGATGCGATGCCGAGCGACGACATCGTCCAGCAGACCGGAATAGGTCAGGGGAAGGCTGAAGCTGGCGCCGTCGGAAGACATGCTGGCCTACGCTGATTGCGCCGCCAGAATATCCTGCCGCCCCGGACGCTCAAGCCATCTCGATGCGTGAGACCGCTGGTAGCAGCGGACGGATTTGAACCGCCGACCAAGGGATTATGATTCCCCTGCTCTACCGCTGAGCTACGCTGCCACGCAGCGGGAGGCGGCTCATAAGTCGTCCGGCCCGCTTCTGTCAAGAAACAAGCGTTTCAGGCCGCTTCCGCCGCCGCCGGGGGCCGGGCGATCCAGCCGCCGCCCAGAATGCGCGAGCCGCCCGCCGCCTCGTAGAAGACACAGGCCTGCCCCGGGGCCACGCCCTCTTCGCCGGCCGCCAGCCGCACCTTTGCTCCGCCCGCGCCGAATGCCACGACGTCGGCCTCCACCGGCGGCCGCGTCGAGCGCACCCGCGCCAGCACGCTCTGAGGCGCATCCGACAAGGGCATGTCGCCCAGCCAGTTGACGCGGGCGACCTCGATTTCCTTCACCTGCAGCGCCGAACGCGGCCCGACCACAACCCGCCGCGCGCGCGGCTCCAGCCGGATCACATACAGCGCCTCTCCGGCGGTCTTCAGGTCCAGCCCGCGCCGCTGGCCGACCGTGTAGTTCACGATCCCCTCATGCGCGCCCAGCACCCGCCCGTCGAGATGCACGATCTCGCCCGGCGCAGCGGCATCGGCGCGCAACCTGCGCACCAGATCGCCATAGCGCCCCTCGGGAACGAAGCAGATGTCCTGGCTGTCCGGCTTGGTCGCGACCTCCAGCCCGAACCGCGCCGCCAGCGCCCGCGTTTCGGTCTTGGGCATCTCGCCCAGCGGGAAATGCACGAAGTCCAGCTGCGGCCGCGTCATCGAGAACAGGAAATAGCTCTGGTCGCGGGAAGGATCGGCCGCCCGGTGCAACTCCGCGCCCTCCGCCCCCATCACCCGGCGGATATAATGTCCCGTCGCCATCGCGTCTGCACCCAGATCGCGCGCCACCTCCACCAGATCGGTGAACTTCACCGTCTCGTTGCAGGTGATGCACGGCACCGGCGTTTCGCCCGCCAGATAGGAATCGGCGAAGCGGTCGATCACCGCTTCGCGGAACCGCTTCTCGAAATCCAGCACGTAATGCGGAATGCCGATTTTGGCGGCGGCGGCGCGCGCGTCGCGTATGTCCGCTCCGGCGCAGCACGCGCCCTTCTTCTGCACCGCCGCACCATGATCGTAGAGCTGCAGCGTGATTCCGACCGTGTCATAGCCCGCCTCTTTCAGCAGCGCAGCAGTCACCGTCGAATCGACGCCGCCCGACATGGCGACGACGACCCGCGTTTGCGCGCGCGGCTTGGGAAGGCCAAGGTCGATCATGGCGGCTATATAGGCCCCGCCCCGCCCCGGCGCTACACCCGCAGATAATCGAGCAGGCTCAATCCCTGGATGGAGGCGAACGCCTTCGCCGAGGCCTGCAACGCCAGCTCCGAATTCTGCATCCGGGTGATCGCCTCGGCCATATCGACCTCCTCGATGTCGGCGATCATGCCTTTCAGGGTCGATCGCGCGTCGCCGTGCCGGTCCACGGCCTCGTCGACCGCCTTGTAGGCGACGCCGTTGGCGGCCAGATGCGTGTTCACGCCGTCATTCACCGCCGTCAGCTGCGGCACCAGCGAGGTCAGATAGTTCGACTGAGTCTGCGTCAGATCGGCCCCGAACGGCCCGTTCGCCCCGGCGTCATAGCTCAACACCTGCCGCAGCATGTCGAAAGCCGGACCGCCGAGATCGCTGGCCAGCTGACCGAACGACACGATCTGATTGCTGTCGATCCGCGCGGTCTGCGACATCGCGTTGTTCTGGAAGGCATCGGCGGCGGACGGCAACGCCAGCAGTTGATCGATCGTCGTGATCGTCACGGGCGGAACGTCCTGCCGCGTGCCGCCGTAGATATATTTGCCGTCGACCTGCGAATTCAGGATCGAGACGATGCGGTCGAACGCCCCCTGCAGCTCCGTCTTCAGGCCTGCGCCGCTATTGTTCGCGACGGCGTCCAGAATGCTCTGCTTCACATCGGCCGTCACCGAGGCGAGTTCGTCGATATGCGTATCCTGCAGATCCAGCCGCGTGCGCACCGCTTTGGCGGCGGCGAGGTAGTCGTCGGTGCGCGCATAGGCATTGCGCGCCGCCAGCAGCGCGCCCAGATCGGCGGGAGAATCCGAGAATTCGTTGATGCGCTTGCCCGTCGCCACCTGGGTCTGGGCGTCGAGGAAATTGCGCTGCGAGCGGCTCAGCTCCGCAAGCAGGGCCGTGCTGTGCATCAGCGTGGCGACGCGCTCCATCGCGGCTACCTCATCATGTTGAGAAGCTCGTCATAGAGCTTCTGCGCTGTGGTGATCAGGCGCGCGCCGGCATTGTAGGCCTGCTGGAAGACCATCATCGCCGCCAGCTCCTCGTCCAGGTTCACGCCTTCATGCTGGATGGCCCGCTCCTCGACCTCGCTCTTCAGCGAGGCGGCGTGGGGGGGGGGGGTTGGGGCCCCCCCCCCCCCCCGGCCCCGCCCCCCGCCCCCCCCACAGGCCAAAAAACGAAACCACCGCGAGGGGG
>JAPUEF010000032.1:24129-27591 GCA_027492655.1 Alphaproteobacteria bacterium
GCCGCAGCGCGCTGGCCTATCCCGGCGACCAGCGACGAGGCATATTCCGAAAGCGACGTGATGCGGGCATTGGCGTTACCTGCCGCCGGAAAGCTCACCGACAGGCCGGCGGTCTGCAACGCCAGCACGCCCTTGTTGTCGGCGGAGGCCAGCACGACGGAGCCGATCGTCGTCGTGGGGCCAAGATCGAGCTGCGCCAGCGCCAGCAGGCCGGGATTGTTCGCCACGCTGTCGCGCAGCTTCAGCCCCGCGCCCTGCGCCATCTGCGCGCTCTGGCCGACGCCGAACATCGCCGTCAGCGACAGCCCGGTGCCGCCGCGCAGCGTCGTATCGCCTTCCACCTCCAGCCGGTTCGCGCTGCCGCCGGTCGGCGCGAAGGCGAGGCGGCCTTGCGCATCGAGCGCGAAGCTGCCGGCAGCGCCGGCGGCCGCGTTGAGGCCGCTCACCACGTCGGCCATCGACGTGCCGGACACCGTATAGGTGAAGCGCCGCGTGATCTCGCCGGAGGCGTTGCGGATCGCGAAGTCGACCGTCTGGCCCGCCGTGAAGCCGTGCGCATCCGCGGCGCTCAGGCCCGTCGCAACGCTGGTCGGCACGCTCGACTCGAACAGATCGTTCAGCCCGAACGTATGGGCGAAGCCGCGCCCCGCCCGGTTCGACGGATCGGTCGCATCCTGCTGCGTCGCGATGCCGTTGCCGCCGCTCGCCGACAGCTTCAGCACGCCATTGGTGAAGTTCGCGCTGCCTGCGCCGCCCAGCGCCGTATTCAGCGCGCCGACGAAACTTCCCACCGTTCCGCCGATGGCGCTCGCCGCGCCGCCGTCGACGCTCAGCGTCCCGGCGGTGAAGTCGATATCCACCCGGCGCACCAGCTTGCCCTGCGCATCCACCACCGCAACCGAGGTCTTGCCGGTGAAGTTAAGACTATCGCCGGCCAGCAGGCCGGTGTCGCGGCCCGTCAGGCTGCCCGGCGCCGGCCAAGAGGACGAGGCGTTATGCGCGGCGTTGTACGCTTCGGCGGTCGAGGCGGCGAGCGCGCCCACCTCGGCCGCGATATTGGGCAGCGTCACGTCGCGCAGGTCCAGCAAGCCGCGCAGCGAGCCGCCCGTGATGTGCCGCTCGAACGGCTCGACCGGGCCGATATTCGCGCCGGTCGCCTGATTCTTGCGCACCACCGTCATGCCGGCGAACACCGTCTCCGCCGACACGGTGCTCAGATCGATATGCGTCGCTTCCGCCGCGTTTTCGCTCACCAGCGAGAAGCCGCTCGGCGTCGTCACGCTGATGCGGCCGGAAGAACCCTGCTCGACATGAATATCCATCAGCGAGGCGAGTTCGCGCACCGCCGCGTCGCGCTCGTCCATCAGCGCGCTCGACGTGTCGCCCTGCAGGAAAGCGCGCTGGATCGGTCCGTTCAGGTCCGAGATGCGCGCGGTCAGTTCGTTCACGCGCTTCACCGACGCGCCGATCTCGGCGTCGGCCTTGGCCCGCAGATCCTGGATGCTCGCCGAGAGATCGGTGATCCCTTGCGTGAAATCCTTCATCTTCTGGATCAGTTGCGCCCGGCCCGCCGCCGAATTCGGATTGGCCGACAGCTGCGCCAGCCCCTCCGACATCGCCGCCAGCCGCGAAGCGGGATCGCGCTTGTCGCCGACGCCGCCCAGCGTTTTCTGCAACTGGTCCAGGAACCGCGCCGCCGCATCGCTCTGGCCCACCGCCGACGCCGCCGACCAGCGCTCCGACGACAGGAACTGGTCCACCGACCGGCGCACCGAACTCATCTCCACGCCCGCCAGGACGCCGCCGCTGGTCTGAGTCTGGAACTGCACCGTCCGCCGCACATAGTCCGGCGTATTGACGTTCGAGATATTCGACGAGGTCGTCCGCAACGCCGCCTGATTGGCGAGCAGCGCGGACAGGCCGTTGTTCAGGATCGTGTTTATCGACATGGGGCATGCCCCCCGCGCACGGAATCTTTTGCCGCGACAGGGAGGATTCTGCCGGGTGAAACGTCAGCCTTAAACGCGCGCAACCATCGCGATATGCGGGAAACCGCATGCGGCATGTCCGGAGAGGCGCGCGTCGCGACGATCATGCCGAACCCGTCGCAAACTCCGCGCCATATGAAATCCCGCTTTCCTGCCCGGCAGAAAAGCGTCGCGCTGCAGATTCTTCCTGCTTTCCAAATGCTTGATATCGCTGGATTTCGCGCATTTCCGCCGCGCCGCGCCCACATCTTGCGTGGCCCCGGCCTTGCTTATGCATGCCCGACCAGATTTTGGCCGGACCCCGTTTCGCATGCTCGTCAGCGCTGCCGACACCACGCCCAGCACCCCCGCACCCGCCGCCGACGGCGGCGCGACGGGCGCGGCGCGTGGCACGGGCGCGTCCGATTTCCTGACGCTGCTGGGCGACAAGATGGCCGCGAAAAAATCGGCCAGGACAAAGCCGCCGATCGCCACGCCCGGCGCGGCGGCGAAACGCTTTGCCGACGCCGCCAATGGCGAGCCTGCGCCCCCGAAATCCACGTCCCTGCCGGCGACCGTCGCGATCGCCGATCTGACCAGGCAGGGCGCGACCGGCAAAGCGACAGCCAAAATTGCAGGCGAGACGAAAGCCGAAGGCGAGGCCGTAAAGGCCCAGCAGAACGCCGCCCTTCCGTCCGCCATCCTCGCGGCCCTCAGCGATGGCGCGAAAGGCAAGGTCGAACCGGAAGCCGTCGCTGCGGCGGGCGAAGGCGCTCACGCCGCCGACGAGATCGGCAAGGCGAAGCCGAAAGCCGCCCGCTCGGCCGAACGCCGCGAAAAGCTGGATTTCGCAGGCAAAGGCGAAGCTGCGGCAAAGCCGTCCGAACCGACCGCCGACGCCGCCAAGGCGGCGAAGGCCGAAACCACCCCGCAGGCTCAGCCCGCCGCCGCCAAAACCACCGAAGCGCAGGCCGCGCCCGTCACCTCGATGCTGCCGGCGGATGCCGATCCGCAGGCCCGCCCGCTCAGCGCTGATGTCCAGCTCAGCGACGTCCGCATCCCGCTCGCCACGCGCGAGGCGGCGCAATCCGGCATCGCCGCGCCGATCCTCGCGATGCGCGTCATCACCAAGGACGGGGTCGCGAAATCCATCGAAATCCGCCTCGATCCGGCGGAACTCGGCGAGGTGAACGTCAAGCTGGAAACCGGCGCCGA
Organism: Alphaproteobacteria bacterium; assembly: GCA_027492655.1. Classification (GTDB taxonomy): domain Bacteria; phylum Pseudomonadota; class Alphaproteobacteria; order Micropepsales; family Micropepsaceae; genus JADZAI01. The sequence continues at coordinate 27,312 of JAPUEF010000032.1, forward strand.
CGGCAAGCTGAAGGCCGTTCTGTCGGCCGAGAACGCCGATGCGTTCGAACTGCTGAAGAAAGACTCCGGCGCGCTGGAATCCGCCCTGCGCGAGGCCGGCGTCGACCTCGGCGAAGACGCCATCACCTTCAACCTCGCCGATTCCAGCGCCGATCAGTCGCAGCAGCGCGAGGCCGCCGAGCGCGGGGCCGAATCGCGCCGCACCGCTTCCGAACATCGCCTCGCCGCAACAGCCGAAGCCGCCATCGCAAACTCGGGGAGCGACGGCGTTGTCGACATA
>JAPUEF010000033.1 GCA_027492655.1 Alphaproteobacteria bacterium
AGCAGATGATCGATGACGCGCCCCCGACCGAAGCGTTCGCCAAGACGCTGAACCGCCGCGAGCGCCTTTTGCCCGGCTTCGGTGGCGTCGGTCATTTCGGGGCGCGAGAGGCAGTTATCGCAAACGCCGCACGCACGGGCGTCCGTTTCGCCGAAATAGCGCCGGACAGCCTCGGCGCGACAGACCCCGCCATCCAGCATCGCGAACAGACGCCGCGCCTTGGCGACGTGGACGGCCTTCACCTGTTCGGGCATCGGGCGACTATCGAGACGGCGCAGCGCCCACGAAATGTCGGCCGGCCCATAGAGCGTGATGGTGTCGGCGGGCTCGCCGTCGCGACCGGCGCGCCCGACTTCCTGCCAGTAGGCTTCGAGCGAGCCTGGCGGATCGGCGTGGATAACGAACCGCACATCCGGCTTATCGACGCCCATCCCGAAGGCGATGGTTGCGACCATCACCATGCCGTCGGCGTTGAGGAATTGCTGCAACCGCCGGTCGCGATCAGGCGCATCGAAACCGGCATGGTAGGCGAGCGCGGGAATGTTACGGGCGATCAGCAGATCGGCCAGCCGCTCACAACCGTCGCGCGACCCGCAATAGACGACGCCCGACTGACCGCGCCGCGCCTCGACCAATTGTGCGACGCGCGCGTCGGTCTTGGCGCGCGATGAGGTTTCCTTGCGCTCCGCCGCCAGGCGCAGATTGGGACGCGCGAAGCTGTCCACGAAGACCAGCGCATCATCGAGATGGAGGCTGCTTTGGATGTCGTCACGCGTACGGGCATCGGCGGTGGCGGTGACGGCGATGCGCGGGACGTTCGGAAACAGCGCCCCCAACCTGCCGAGATCGCGATAATCCGGCCGGAAATCATGCCCCCACTGGCTGACGCAGTGCGCTTCGTCGATGGCGATCAGCGACAGCGTCAACCGCTGCAGACGATCGAGCATCGCGCCCTGGGCAAGGCCTTCGGGCGAGACATAGAGCAGATCGAGATCGCCAGCCTCGGCCGCGCGCCAGATGGCGGCGCGGGCATCGGGCGTAAGGCTGGAATCGAGACGCGCGGCGGCGATGCCTTGCTGGCGCATGGTTTCGACCTGATCGGTCATCAGCGCGATCAGCGGCGAAATGACGAGTCCCAAACCGGCGCGAAGGACGGCAGGGATCTGGTAGCATACGCTCTTGCCGCCGCCGGTGGGCAGCACGGCCAGGACGTCGCGGCCTTTCAGGACCGCACCGACGATTTCGGCCTGAAGCCCGCGAAAATCGGCGTGCCCCCAATGTCGGCGCAGCAGATCGCGGGCTGTGGCAAGCGGATCGAGACTGGATGGGGCGAGACTCATGCGAGGGAGTTGTGCGCCACAGACGCACAATGCGCTAGAGATGGATGGAAAGCGGAGGACGCGATGGCGGGAAAAATCAGAGTCGGGATCGGCGGATGGACGTTCGAGCCCTGGCGCGGCGTTTTCTATCCCGAAGGGCTGTCGCAGAAAAAAGAACTGGAGTTCGCTTCGCGCGCGCTGACGACCATCGAGATCAACGGAACCTATTATTCCACCTTCAAGCCGGACAGCTGGCGCAAATGGCATGACGAGACGCCGGCCGATTTCATGTTCGCGGTGAAGGCCTCGCGCTTTTGCACCAACCGGCGCGTTCTGGCCGACGCGAAGGAGTCCATTTCCAAATTCCTGAATCAGGGACTGACGGAACTCGGGCCGAAGCTGGGGCCGATCAACTGGCAGTTCATGGCGACCAAGAAATTCGACGCCGCCGACTTCGCAGGCTTCCTGAAGCTGCTGCCCCCGACATTGAACGGGCTGAAGCTGCGACACGCGGTCGAGGTGCGTAGTCCGACCTTCATCGCGAAGGAATTCATCGCGATGGCGACAGACCACAACGTCGCGATCGTCACCGCGAAGGACGAAGACTTTCCCGAGATCGACGAGCGGACGGCGGATTTCACCTATGCCCGTTTCATGGCGACGCATTCCGACGCGAAGGACGGCGTGAGCCCCAAGACGCTGAAGGCGCTTGGCGCCGAGGCGCAGGCGTGGGCCGAAGGCGGCGACGTGTTCGCGTTCTTCATCTCCGGCGAGAAGGTGAAGAACCCTGCCGCCGCGCAGGCGCTGATCAAGCTGCTGGCGAAGGGCTGAGCCGCTTTTCTGTCTGTCCGCCATAGCCGAGGCGCGACAAGGTGAGCATCAGCATGAAGGCGGCCGTCGAGAGGAAGACGTGCCAGAGGAAGTGCGAGCCCTGCTCGATATGGGCGCAGGCTTGAGCGTCGAGTGAGCGCGCGGTAAGCGCGATGAGAGCGAAGACGAGGGCCAGGCTGCCGGTGACGGCGGCGGGGCGCTTGACGGGGACGGTGCGGGCGACGAGCCAGACGCCGGCGATGACGATGACGCCGCCGCGCAGGATGGCCCAGCCGCCGGGAATAGGAAGCTGGATATAGCGGGCTAGGAAGGGCGTGCCGATGAGCACGGCCAGCATCACCAGCACCTGCCATAGCGGGGCGACTTTGCGTGCCCAGAGGAAGGCGGCGAGCGCGACGAGGATAAGGGCCGGCAGCACATCCAGCTGAAGTGCCCAGCTGGTGCGGAGGCCGTGCCAGAGGACGCTGCCGGCGCCGTTCAGGACCAGCAGGGCGCCGAGGAGGAGCAGCAGCCAGGGCGGCGGGCGCATCCGGATGGCGAGGCCGAGGGTCAGCAGGCCGTAGAAGACGATGACGAAAGACGAAATCGCGTTCCACGGCTCGACGGGGAAAATGCCGTCGACGAGGGCCGGGGTTTCACAATATTGGGGACCGAATGGCTGCATCCCCCAACTATAGGAGCGGCCAGCGCTCCAGGTCGATATGCCGCCCCTGCCCCACGAGGCTGTGCACCAACACGATCTCGTTGACCGCCCAGGTGATCGGATCGATCGGCGTTTCGGGTACGATGTTGCGGTCGTAGAGCATGGTGACGTGGGGCACGAAAGACGCCTTGGAAGCGGTGACGAGGCCGACGCGGCGCATTTCGGATGTCAGAACTTTCTGGACGAATTTCAGGCCGGTGAGCGCATCGCCGCCGCCCAGCACCAGCGGCGCATTGCCGGCGCGGCCCTTGAAGCTGAGCATGCGGTCGAAGGTGACCTGAACGCGCGAGGCCTGGAACGCCGCCATGGCGCGGTTCGCGGCCTCGATGAGCGTCCGGTCATACGGGCCGATATAGGCCATGGTGGCGTGGAGGCGTTCCGCCGGGATGGAGGCGCCCTTGAGATTGAAGAGCTGGCGGGCGCGGGTGGTGAGGCGGGCGATCTCGCTGGCGATGGCCTCAGGCGGGCGCAGCGCGAAGAACAGGGTCTCGACGGCGGCGGGGGATCGGTCGGGCATCGCGCTCATCGTGGGCGTTCCTGCGTGGGGCGGGCATGAACATAATAGGAACATTTGAGCGGTGCAAGGGCTTGGGGTAAGCCCGGCGCATGAGGCCGCCGCGCAAACCGAGTGAAGACAGCCTGAAGCGGTCTGCCATCGCCTATCTGGAGCGCTATGCGGCCAGCCAGGCGATGCTGCGCGCGGTGCTGGGGCGGCGGGTGGCGCGCTGGGC
>JAPUEF010000034.1 GCA_027492655.1 Alphaproteobacteria bacterium
CGACATCGTGGTCGCGGGCGGCGAATGGGGCCGCGTGCGCGCCCTCGTCAACGATCAGGGCAAGCCCGTTCCGTCCGCCGGCCCGTCCGAACCCGTCGAGGTTCTGGGCCTTCAAGGCACGCCGGAAGCCGGTGACGAACTGGTCGTCGTGGAAAGCGACGCCCGCGCTCGCGAAATTGCGGACTTCCGTACGCGCAAGCGTCGCGAAGCGCGCACCACCGCGTCCGGCCGCGCCACCATGGAAGACCTGCTGAAAGATCGTCAGGTCGGCGAAAAGAAAATCCTGCCCGTCGTCATCAAGGGCGACGTGCAGGGCTCGGTCGAAGCGATTTCGCAGGCGCTGCGCGGCCTCGCGACCGACGAGGTCGGCGTTCAAGTTCTGCAGTCAGGCGTCGGCGGCGTCACCGAATCCGACGTCATCCTGGCCCAGGCTTCGGGCGCGGTGATCATCGCCTTCAACGTGCGCGCCCATGCGGAGGCGCGCGAGCGCTCCAAGCGCGACGGCGTCGATATCCGCTACTACTCGATCATCTACAACATCATCGACGACGTGAAGGCGGCCATGGGCGGCCTGCTGTCGCCGGTGATCCGCGAGAACTTCCTCGGCAACGCGACCATTCTGCAGGTCTTCAACATCACGAAGTTCGGCAAGGTCGCGGGCTGCAAGGTCGTGGAAGGCAATGTACGCCGTGGCGCGCGCGTCCGCCTCATCCGCGACAAGGTGGTCATCCACGAAGGCAAGCTCTCCACCCTCAAGCGCTTCAAGGACGAAGTGCGCGAAGTCCAGCAGGGCTACGAATGCGGCATGGCGTTCGAGAACTACCAGGACATCCGCGAGGGCGACACGATCGAGTGCTTCGAGGTCGAGGAGGTCGCGCGGACGCTCTAGCCCGCGCGAGGCTCCCCGGCCATGGCCCGCAAAAGACAAACGAACGCCGGACCGACGCAGCGCCAGTTGCGCGTCGGCGAGGAAATCCGCCGTACCGCGCACGATATTCTGACGCGCGCGCATTGGCGCGATCCGGTGCTGATGGATGCCTCCATCTCCGTCACCGGCGTCCGCATCTCGCCTGACCTCTCGGTGGTCACGCTGTTCGTGAAGCCGCTGGCCGCCGAGAACGAGCTTGAGATCGTCGCGGCGCTCAATAACGCCAAGGCCTATGTGCGCGGCGAGCTGGGGCACGCGCTGAACCATCTGCGCATCGTCCCGCAGCTGCGCTTCGAGATCGACCGCTCGTTCGACGAAGGCGCACATATCGATGCCCTGCTGCGCTCGCACGAAGTTGCGCGCGATCTCCGGTCCGGCGCAGCCGACGAAGACGACGATGAGGGCTGACCGGCGATGGGCAGCGTCACTGTCGATCGCTGCCGGCTTTACGGTGTCCGACACAAAAACGGACGACCGTAAGGGAAACGGGTTTGCGAAGACCGTCCGTCCCGCGAAGGCGGATGATGCGTTGAGGGCCTATTTTGCGAAGCGCAGCGACCGGGTGCAGGACTGGTTCAATGTGATCAAGCCGGCCTCGCGCCCCTTGAGCGCGTTGCGCGATGAACTAGGGTCGTTGCTCGGTCACGATCTCGCGGCGCTTCGATGACGGCCGGGCGCGCCAATTCCGACGCAGGCTCCCATCATTGGGGAACCCCGAAGAAATATGTCGATGCCGTTCGCGCCGTTCTGGGCGGGATCGATCTCGACCCGTGTTCGAATGCGTTTTCGATCGTGAATGCGAAGACCGAATGGTCGCTGCCGCACCACGACGGCCTCTCGCAGGCATGGAATTTCCGCCGCATCTATGTGAACCCGCCCTACGGGTCCGACAAACGCAGCGGCACGACGATCAAGGACTGGCTGAGAAAATGCGCCGAGGCGCACAGCAAATATGGCTCCGAAGTGCTGGCTCTGGTGCCGGTCGCGGGCAATACGCGCACTGGAAGGACTTCGTCTGGGCGGCCGCGTCGGACGTCGCCTTCCTTTGCGATACGCGTCTGCGCTTTCTTGAAAACGGGGTCGATTGCGGAAAGGGCGCGCCGATGGCATGCGCGATGGTCTATTGGGGCCGATCGTACGAAGCCTTCTTTGATGTTTTCGTGGCGTTTGGTGCGGTCGTGGATGTGAAGCCGCTGCATGGCGTCCGGGTCGGCGCGGCCCGCAACGCGGCGGGTTTGCTTCCGCCGGCCGTTTCCCGGCTCGCACGCAGGCGGGCCTAGACGATGGCCCGCCGCCCCAAGGGCGAGAAAGTCGATGGCTGGTTGATCCTCGACAAGCCCGCTGGCCTCACCTCGACCGATTGCGTCACCCGCGCCAAGCGTTTCTTCAATGCCCAGAAGGCCGGTCATGCCGGCACGCTGGACCCGATGGCGACCGGCATTCTCGCCATCGCGTTCGGCGAGGCGACCAAGACCGTACCCTACGCCATGGACGCCGAGAAGACGTATCGCTTCACCGCGCGCTGGGGTGCCGCCACCACCACCGACGACGCCGAAGGCAGGATCACCGCGACCAGCGACGTCCGCCCTTCGGCCGGGGCCGTGCTCAACGCCCTTCCCGCCTTTCTCGGCTGGACCCAGCAGACGCCGCCGGCCTTCTCCGCCGTAAAGGTCGACGGCGAGCGCGCCTACGACCTCGCCCGCGAAGGCGAGCTGGTCGAGCTGAAATCACGTCCGGCCTTCATCCGCCGCCTGGAGGTCGTCGAGACCCGGGGCGCAGATGAAACCGTTTTCGAAATGACCTGCGGAAAGGGTGTCTATGTTCGTGCGTTCGTGCGCGATGTCGCCCTTAACCTTGGCGCCTATGCCCATGTCACCGAACTGCGGCGCCTCGCCGTGGGCGGTTTCACCGAGGCCCGGGCGATTTCCCTAGCGGCGTTGTCGGATTTGACGTATAGCGACGCCGCAAATTTGCACCTGCACCCCGTCGAGACCGCGCTGGACGACATCCCGGCACTGGCCATCGGCGAGGCGGACGTGGCGAAGATCCGATCGGGTCAAGCCGCTCCGGTGCGCGGTCCGGCTTTTTCGACAGCCGAAGCGCTTCTTCAGGATGCCGGCGACGAACCGCCGGTCGTCCTCCTGAAGTCTTCGTCGGGACAGCCTGTGGCGATGGCCGAGCTGAAGCTCGGCGCATTCCACCCGATGCGCGTGTTCAACCTCTGATCATAGGAGCACCCGATGTCGATTACTGCCGAGCGTAAAGCTGAAGTCATCAAGGACAACGCGCCGAAAGCCGGCGACACCGGTTCGCCGGAAGTCCAGGTCGCGATCCTCTCGGAGCGCATCACGGCCCTCACCGAGCACTTCAAGACCCACGCCAAGGACAACCACTCGCGCCGCGGCCTCATTAAGATGGTCTCGCGCCGCCGCAGCCTGCTCGACTATCTGAAGGCCAAGGACAAGGACCGCTATACGGCCCTCATCGCCAAGCTGGGCCTGCGCCGCTGATCCGGCGCACGCCGTATCTGATCCAGACGACGCGAAACGCCCGGCCGTGTGCGCCCGGGCGTTTCGTTTATCCGAAGCAAAACCCCGCGACCCTAATAGCGTCCGGCACGGCCGGCGCAGCTGACACCCCATTG
>JAPUEF010000035.1 GCA_027492655.1 Alphaproteobacteria bacterium
CTGGCGCTTGACCATTGTCGCTGTCGTCGATGGCGCCGCCGTGCTGCTCATGCGCAGAACGAACAGCTCGAAGTTTGCTTTCAGCGAATTGGCGACCGCCGCCAGCGCGCCGATGCCGGCGACGTTGACAGCGCCGCCGGCGATGGAAGGGTCTTTCAGCCGCGCGATGACAGGCGAGACGATCAGGCTCATGGCGCAGACTCCGCGCCTCTGCTGATGGCCCGCGTGACGGCGTCCGCGATGATTTCTCCGATCTCGGCCACGTCCTCGCGGTCGACGCCGATCATCGGCCGTGCCGGGATGACGACATCGCGGGTGACGACGAAATGGCCGTCGGCTCCGACGAAGGCGAGAGCCTTTTTTGTCTTGGGTCTGATCACCGCGCCGAAATGCAGTATCGGCGCGCGACGATCGTTGAAACCCCATTCGACGCCGGTCTCGTCGGCGTTGTGCGTCAGGCGGCTGAGCAGCATGCCGGTGTCGATCAGCGTCTTTCCGCCGTTATGGCGCGCCCGCCAGCTCTGCATCCACGGCGTGCCGTCAGGCTCGACGCCGAGTTCGAAACGGCGTTGCTGCGAGGCGACCATTGCCGCGCCGATTTCGTCGTAGACGGGCAGCATATGCTCGCCGAGATCGGCAAGCGCCGTGAAGGGAGAAGCCGCCAGCCCGTCCAGCGTTACGGTGATCTTCACGCCGGACATCAGAAACCCCGCAGGCTGTCGCGACCGAAGATGCGTGCAGGGCCTTCCACCTGGGGCATATCGGCGCTCGGCGCATCAGGCATGGGGCTGGTGCCGTCGATCGTCACGTCACCGGAGGCGGCGCGCTTCAGCCAGCTGACCGCGTCCAGATAGTCGGCGCGGATCTTCTCCGGCGCGGAATCCTTGTGCAGCCGGTAGCGCGCTATGGCGCAGGCCTGCGTCCGCACCAGCGCGGGCGTCGGCGTCAGCGGCGTCTGCATGCGTTTGGCGAGATAGCTGTCGATCTCGGCGTCGGCATCCGCCAGCGCCTGGGCGACGACACCGGCGATGATGGCCGCGCCGGCGTCACGGTCGGTCAGCAGCTGAAGCTCGCGCTCGCCGTATCGGTCGATCAGATCCTGCTGGGTCGCATAGGTCATTGAGATCGGTGGTCCTGACGCCCAAAGGGGCGGCGCAGTGAAGGCCACGCCACCCCTCCAGACATGCCGGCGCGGCTATTACGCAGCGGCGTCCGGGTTCGCGGGTTCGACGGTGACGCTGAGGACGGGATCGGCTTCCAGCGCGGCCAGATGTTCGTCCGTGATTTCGGCGCGCGGGATCTCGGTGACCGCACGGCCGAACTGCCGGCCGATCCGCCAACGGCCGCGCTCGGCCGTGGTGGAGACCTTCACGACCAGGTCTTTCGACGTGTCCGCAGGCTTCGCCTTCTCGGCAGGCTTGTCCGCAGGCGGCTGTTCGACGGGAGGCTCATCGGCCGCCTTCTGATCGGCCGGAGCCGGATCGGTGGCGGGCGGAACGGCAGGCTCCGGCGCTGCCGCCGGAGCAGCAGACGCCTTCGCCTGGGCGGGCTTCGGCTTCGAGGTAGGTTTCGTTGCCATGTGGGCCGGCCCTCCCGTCAGATCGGCGCGACGAGCACGTCGGCGGTGTTGAACCACTCGTTCGTGCCGCCGGCGGCGAGCGTGTCGTTCTTCACGATGCGGCGCGCCTTGCCCTCCAGCGTCGAGCCGACGACGAGAAGGTCAGGCTTCAGGTTGAGGCGGCGGCCATTCGCGCCGACGCGACCCTGAATGTTGGCGCGCGCAGCTTCGTAGTTCTCCGGCGTGAGGTCTTGTTTGGAGCCGTAGACGAGCTGCGGCAGGCCAAAGCCGACATTGCCGCGCATGTCGACGCCGTAGAGGTAGTTGCCCTGGTGGAAAGCGTTGTCGTCTTCCGGCCGGTCCTTCCGCACCAGGCGCGCCTTCTGGCGTTCCTGATAGATAAGCGGCTTCACAGGCCGATTGGTGCACATCAGGAACCAGGGCGCGCCAGCGCCGCCGCCCGAGTTGGAGTAGGTGGTCGACGAGCCGTCCGCCGCCGTGACGGGGTGGTCGCTGTCGATGAAGAACTGACCGTCGTAGCAGTTGGTCGCGAAGGCGGCGGCGAGCAGGCTGAACACGAGCTGATCCGGCTGCTCGGCCGCAGACTGACCGAGGTCGGCGAACATCGGCGAATAGGTGCCGTAATTGTCGTCCTCGATGTCCGTGGCCTTGACCGAGACCGTGTTCTCGAACGGCTTGTTCTCGATCTTGTAGCCTTCGCGCTCGAGCGCGGCGATTTGACGATCGCCGACCCACTCGCGCATGCCCTTAAGTTGGCTCAGCCAGGCGTAGGAGTTTGCGCTCGTGGAGGAAGGCGCAAGCATCGCGACCTTCTGCCATTCCGGCGTGAAGCCCAGCAGCGCACCGCTGAAGGCGGCGCTGAAGCTGATGAAGAGATTGTCGAGATTGACGCGGTTGATGATCATGGAGACCTGCGGGGGTTAGCGGAGATCGACCCAGACGCCGATGGCGTCCACGTCGTGGATCTTGCCGGCGACCGAGCGGGTGTTGGTGCCGTTCGTCTTCGCGACCGTCTGGTCATCGACGACGTAGCAGTTGACCCCGATGTCGGCGGCGGCGATGAGGTCGCCGGAGGCGGAGTTCGCGTACCGGAAGATACCCTTCTTGATCTTCACCGAAAGGGCATCGTTCGCGCCCGCGCCGTTATCGACCAGCTCTTCGACGCGGCCGACGCCGCGCAGGGTGGTCGCGACCGCGCCCGGCGTCGCGCGGCCGTTCGCATCGACGCAGACCAGCGCGCCCGGATAGTAGACCTTGCCGGCGGCGGCTTTGAGGACGAGATCGGAGCCCGAGCGCTCCAGCGTGTTGCGGGGTGCGGACAGCGCGACCATTTACGCGGCTCCCTTGTTAGCAGCGAGCTGCTTTTTGAAGGCGTCCTCGCTGACGCCCGTGTTCGCGCAGATCTGTTTCTGCGCGGCGGTGAGTTCGCCGTCAGCCGCCGTCTCGCCCGGCTGGACGATCTGGCCGCTGGGCAGGATCTGCGGCGACACCTTCACCATCTCGTCGAACGACGCTCGATCCTTGCTGGCGAGGCCGATGGCCCAGTCGCGCTGCACCGGCGCAAGCCGGCCAGACAAGATGGCCGCGTCAACAGCGGCCTCCGCGCCCTTGACCGCATTCGCGGTCATGACGCTCGCCAGCTGCTTCTGCAGCGCGTCGAACTTCTCGATCGAGACGAACTTGTCGTCGTCGGCCGCCGGCGGAGCCTTGAGCTTCGCGGCCAGGGCGACGACGTGATCGTCGCCGATATCGCCCGTGATACCGCCGGCCTCGGCGACGGTCTTCAGGCGCGAAGCGAGCGCGACGGCGTCGCCCTGATTTTTGGTGATCGCGGCGAGGATGGCGTCCTCGCTCACGGTCGCGGCCAGCCCGAGGGCGACCGCGATCTTCGCAAAGCTCATGTGGTTCTCCGGAGGGTTTTCACGCTCGCGGCTGGCGAGCGCCTTCAGCTGAAGAGCGGGATCGTTGGTAAGCGAGGCGC
>JAPUEF010000036.1 GCA_027492655.1 Alphaproteobacteria bacterium
GGCGGCCCCCGCGACGACGATGGGAACGACGCCGCTCATGCGAGGCTGAGCCCGGTCGCGGCTTCCAGCGCCGCGATGGCGGAGGCGGCGTCGGCGACCTTGATCGTGGCCATGCCCATCTCGCGGGCGGGCTTCAGATTGACCCCCAGATCGTCGAGATAGACGCAGGCCTTCGGGTCCACGCCCAGCGCGTCGGTCATCATCGCGTAGATGCGCGGATCGGGCTTGCGCAAGCCGATTTTCGCGCTTTCGATGACATGATCGAACAGCTGCATCACCTCGGCGACATACAGCGACCGCCCGGTGGCCGAGCCGATCTGGTTGGCCGGCAGGTTGTTGGTGATGCAGCCGGTCTTGAAGCGGGCCTTCACCCGGCGCAGCGCCTCGACCATTTCGGGGCGGATGTCGCCCGACAGCAGGCCGACCACGTCGCGGCCGCTGACCGCCGCGCCCAGCGCCCGGGACTCCGCCGCGAAAAGGGCGTCGAACTCGTCCAGCGTCACCTCGGCGCGCTCGAACTTCGCCCAGGCGTTCTCATAGTGGTTTTCCGCGTTGGTGCGGCGGATGATGTCCTTCGGCAGGCCCTTTTCCGCCTCATAGCGGGCGAAGGCCTCGAACGGCGAGGAGGTGAGAACCCCCCCGAAATCCCAGATAACGGCTTCGATCATGAGCCAGCGCCTAGCACGGCGGCGCTGTGTTCTTCCAGCGTCTTCACGGATGCGTGAGGCTGCTGCTAGGGTCGGGCCTGCATTTGGGTGTGGGGGTTTTCGATGCTCGTCAGATTTGCCGCGGCGTTCTGCGCGGCCTTCTTCCTGTTTTCGGCCATGGCGGCCTCGCCGGCCCGGAATTTCGTCAAGTCCGTCACCTCGCGCGTGGTGATCTCGCCTTCGGGCAAATATGTCGCTGTCATCACGACGATCGGCAACGACAAGAAGGCGCTGGCGGTCGCGCCGTTCGAGAACGGCAAGATCGGCAAGTTCAAGGGCACCGACCTTGGCGACATGCTGGTCTCGGACGTCATCTTCAAGACCGATGACCGGCTGATCGTGACGGTGGTTCAGCGTCAGATGGAAGTGCGCGGCGCGCGCGATAATGACGACAAGGCGATCACGGTGGACCGCACGCTGGTGCTGGCCGTCGATCGCGACGGTTCGAACATCAAGGTGATGATGCCGGACAACGAGATGGGCGCGCAGGTGATTTCGGCGCTGCGCCAGGATCCGCAGCATGTCCTTCTTGTGGCGCGCAAGGCGTCCTATTCCGTCAACCTGTTCCGCGCCGACATCACGACCGGCGAGGTGGAGAAGATCGAGGAAGGCGTCTTCCGCAAGGAGGGCACCTCGCGCCGGCAGGCTTTCTCCGTCACCCAGCGCTATATCGTGTCGTCGACCGGCATTCCCTACGCGCGTTACGACTACAACACCGGCAGCCGTTCGATCGTGGTCTATGGCCGTCCGGTGGGCGGGTCGTGGACCAAGCTGCGGGAATTCCCGGTGATCTTCGGCGCGCGCCAGATCGAGTTCGGCGGCCTCGCCTCCGACACCACCGCCTATGTGATCGACCGCGCCAGCGAGGATCGGCGGTCGGTCTGGGAATACGACCTGGCGACCGGCAAACCGCTGCGCAAGGTGTTCGCCGATGCGGGCGGCGAGGTCGATGAGGTGCTTCAGAACGTCTATACCGGCGACATCATGGGCCAGATGGTGATGACCGCCGGCAAGCCCAAATGGGTGTTCAAGTCGCGGAATTTCGCGGCGGCGCAGGCGGCGCTGGAGGAAGCCTTCCCCGAATATCCCAACATCACCATTCGGGGCTATTCGCAGGATCTCGCCAACTACGTCATCTATGCCGACGGACCCTCGAAGCCGCCGGTCTATTTCGTGTTCGACGGCCGCAACGGCATCGTCTCCGACATGCTGGCGGTGCTCAGCATCGACGCTTCGGGCATGGGTCAGGTGAAGACGCTGACCTGGCCGTCGTCCGATGGGCGCGTCATCACCGGCTATCTGGCGCTGCCGGCCGGCGGCGCGAAAAACCTGCCGCTGATCGTGATGCCGCATGGCGGCCCGGAATCGCAGGATGATCTCAACTTCGATCCCTGGCGGCAATTTCTGGTGAGCCGCGGCTACGCCGTGTTCCAGCCGCAGTTCCGTGGCGGCGACGGCTTCGGCGCCGCGCATGAAAAGGCAGGCCACGGCCAGTGGGGCAAGCTGGTGCAGGACGACGTCACCACCGGCGTCGCCAAGCTGGTCGCCGACGGCATCGCCGATCCGAAACGCATGTGCATCTTCGGCTGGTCCTATGGCGGCTACATGGCGATGGCCGGCGCGGTGTTCTCGCCCGATCTTTACAATTGCTCGGTCGCCGGCGCGGGCGTCGCGGATGTCGACCGCATGCTGGCGTGGGAAGGCGAGGAGACCAGCCGCGAAAGCCCGGTCTTCAAATACTGGCTGGATCGCATGGGCGACGCGCCCACGCGTCAGGCGGCGAGCCCGGCCGACTTCGCGGCGAAGGTGAAGATCCCGATGCTGCTGATCCACGGCGACAAGGACGAGAATGTGCCGTTCGAGCAGTCGGTCATCATGCGCGATGCGCTGAAGAAGGCCGGCAAAGATGTCGAGTTCGTCGAACTGCCGGGCGAGGAGCACACGCCGTTCGGCCCTGCGATGATCAAGACGCTTGAGGCGATCGAAGCGTTCCTGGCCAGGCACATCGACGGCTAGGCGGTCAGCGCCTCGATCAGACGGCCGATCTCTCCCCTGCCGTCGCGCCAGATCGGTGCGGCGGCGGGGCCGAGGAACAGACAGGCCTCGGAGGCGAAGATCTGGCCGTCTTCCAGGATGGCGAGACGATTGTCGCGCAGCGTCGCGCCCGACGTCGTGATATCGACGATGATGTCGGCAAGGCCGCTGGCCGGGGCCGCTTCGGTCGCCCCGGTCGAGAAGGCGATGCGATAATCCGCGATCATGTGGCGCGCGAAGAAGGCGCGGGTCAGCCGCACATATTTCGTCGCAACCCGCAACGGCCGCTGCTGGCGCGCCCGGATTTCCAGCGCGATGTCGGCAAGGTCGCTCATCCGCGTGCAGTCGAGCCAGGATTCCGGCGCCGCGACCACGAGGCGCGCCGGGCCGAAGCCGAGACGCTTCACCCGCTCCGGCCCGTTCGCGCCGATGACGATGCGGCCGACAGGGTCGTCCGCGCCGTCCAGCGAGCCGATACGTTCGCGCAGCACGTCTTCCCCGGTGATGCCGGCATGGAAATCGCCGCGCGCCAGACGTTCCGCAATTTCGCCGGCCGAAATCAGGATCACGCGGACGCCCGGCAGTGCGGGAATATGCGTCTCGTAAGCGCGCTCCGGCGGCGGCGCGACTTTCAGGCCGGCCCGCTCCAGCAGCGCGAAGCAATCGTCCTTGAGACGGCCTTTGCTGGGAATGGCGAAGAGCGCGGTCACGGCTGGCGCTCCGCGATGACGTCGAGGAATAGCGCGACGCCGACAGCGGGCGTGTCGGGTCCGCCGAGTTCGCGGACCAGCGCGTCGTAACGC
>JAPUEF010000037.1 GCA_027492655.1 Alphaproteobacteria bacterium
TCCGGGCGATACGGTGATGATCGGCGACACGACCTACGATATCGACATGGCGCATGCGGCCGGCGTCGCCGCCATCGGCGTATCGTGGGGCTATCACCCCGCCGATGCGCTGGCGCGGCTGAAGCCCCATGCGATGCTGGCCCGCTATGCCGAGCTGCCCGCGGCGCTCGAAAGCCTCTGGCGCGCGGGCGCGGCGGTTTGAAAACCGCGCCGCGAGCCGTTACATCGCGGCCATGAGCAAAGCGATATCGCGGCCATGAGCAAATCGATGTTCGACGACTGGTTCGCCAAGAACCAGCAGGATCCGGCCGCCTACGATCCGATTGCGACGGCGCGGGTTGCGGCCAAGCCGGTCTTTCCGAAGCGCTTCTACACGCAGGCGAGCGCGGGCGAAGGCGAGGGCGGCTGGCGCCTGCTGCTCGACGGCCGTCCGGCGAAGACGCCCGGCCGCAATACGCTGGCTTTTCCGACCCGGGCGCTCGGCGAGGCCGTCGCGGAGGAGTGGAACGCGCAGGCCGAGTTCATCGATCCGCGCCGCATGCCGATCACCCGCATCGCCAATTCGATCATCGACGGCGTTGCGCCCGACCCCAGGCCGGTAGCCGACGACATCGTCAAATATGCCGGCACCGACCTGATCTGCTACCGCGCCGACGGGCCGCAGACGCTCGTCGAGCGGCAGGCGGCGCTGTGGGACCCGGTCCTCGCCTGGGCGCGGGACCAGCTCGGCGCCCGCCTGATCCTCTCCGAAGGCGTCATGCATGTGACCCAGCCGGCGGCGGCGATCGAGGCGCTGCGCCGGGCGCTGCCGGCCGGCGACGGCTGGCGGATCGGCGCGACCCATGTCGTCACCACGCTGACGGGCTCGGCGCTTATCGCCATCGCCCTGCTGCACGGCCGCCTGACACCGGGAGAGGCCTGGGCGGCCGCCCATGTCGACGAGGATTTCCAGGTGTCGCAATGGGGCGAGGACGAGGAGGCCACCGAGCGGCGGGCGGTGCGCCTTACCGAAATGACGGCGGCGGCAAAGTTTCTCGCCTGTCTGTGACAAGCCGGCGAAACATGAAAAAGGCATCTGGTGGGTCCAGACTGCCGGCGTAACGTGCCGCGCCGGAGACAGCCATGAAGGTTACCCTCGATCTCGCCAAGCTCGTGGAGCAGGGCCGCCTGACGCAAGTCGAGGCCGACAGGCTGAAGGGCTTCGCCGCGGAGGGCACCGGCTCACTGGCGCTGAACATCCTCGTCGGCTTCGGCGTGGTGGCCGTGGCGCTCGGCGTCATGGGACTGGTGCCGCAGCCGGCGGTGGCCGTCGTCCTCGGCGGCATGTTGGCGGCGGTCGGCCTCGGCTTCATCCTCAAGGGCGAGCAGACCTGGGCGATCCTCGCCAATATCTGCCTGCTGGCCGGTTCGCTGATGCTGGCGGCCGGCGTCATGTTCATGACCAAGGGGTCGGTTCTGGCGCTGATGACGGTCACCGCCGTCTTTGTCGCCGGTGGCATCGCGGCGCGGTCGGGCCTCCTCATCGCGCTGGCGGTGCTCGCCTTGTCGGCGGCCATCGGTGCGCGGACCGGCTATATGCGCGCCACCTACTTCCTCGGCATCGAACAGCCGTTCATGACGGTGGTGCTGTTCTCGGCACTCGCCATCGCCGCCTATCAGGCGTCGAAACTGCTCAAGGCCGACCATTCCCGTCTCGCCATCACGGCGGCGCGCACCTCGCTGCTGCTCGTCAATTTCGGCTTCTGGATCGGCTCGCTCTGGGGCGACCGCCTCACCTGGTTCGTCGATCGCGCCAGCACCAGCCGCTATGCGCCGGTCATTCCAGCCTGGACCTTCTCGATCCTCTGGGCCATCGCCATCGTCGGCGCGGGACTATGGGCGGCGCGCGCCAACCGGCCGTGGGTGCTGAATCTCGCGGCCGTGTTCGGCGCGATCCATTTCTATACGCAGTGGTTCGAGAAGCTCGGTCCCAACCCGTTCTCGGTGCTCGTCGCGGGCGTGCTGACGCTCGGCCTCGCGGTCGGCATCTGGAAGTACAATCAGGGCAAGACGATCCCGGCGTGAACGCCGATTCTAGAGAAGTAGCGGAATGCCGGCTTGATGCGCCGCCTGGGCCAGTCGCTTGTCCAGCGTAGCCAAAGGCAACTCAAGCCGCTGTGCAAGCTCGAGAAACGCAGCATCGTAGATGGTGAGATGATGGCTGGCGGCGAGCATCAGCGTAGTCGTCCAGGCGCGATCAGTGCTTTCGCCATCGAATAGCTATCGGCAGGTCAGCAAGTCGGTCCAGAGCCTTCCCTCTGAACGCATCGTCGATGCGTTGGCGTCTCAGGCTGGTCATCAGGGCGTTCGCTACTTCGTAACGCCAGATGCTGGGTACCACCGCACCGTGATCCACGACCTGGTCAAGGACTGCGTCGATACCGGCGGCGGGCTCGGCCAACAGCCAAGCCAGTGTTGCAGACGTATCAAGGACGAGGCTCAAGCGCGCCCTTCGTCGATCCAGCTTCTGATTTCATCGACGGATGCTCGCACGCCCGCTTCGGTTCGCAAGCGTCGAATCTCATCTGCGGCGCGAGCCGCTCGATCCTTGTCCGTTATGGCGAGAGGCGAGGTAACTTTCGCCACGACCTTCCCTTCGCGGGTAATCCAGACCTCTTCGCCGCGCTCGACTTGATCGAGCAGGGTAGAGAAAGCCGTCTTCGCCTCCCGCACGTCTATCATCTTCATGACAGGCCTCCTGACGCCGCTTCAGGCTAGAGAGCCATCTGGACTGCATCAAGGCGCATCCGCCGTCAGTCTCATTGGTTGGCCCGCGCCTTGCGTGCTATTCGCACGGCTTGGCTCGATACGAGGGGCGGGGACTACCCCGGCGACATTCATGAAGGACGTGCTCGAACGGCTGGAAGACCGCCGCGCTGAAGCCCGCCTCGGCGGCGGCGAGAAGCGCATCGCGGCCCAGCACGCCCGCGGCAAGCTCACCGCGCGCGAGCGCATCGAACTGCTGGTCGACAAGGGCTCGTTCGAGGAGTTCGACATGTTCGTGCAGCACCGCTGCGCGGATTTCGGCATGGAGAAGTCGCACATCCCCGGCGACGGCGTCGTCACCGGCTGGGGTACGGTCAACGGGCGTACCGTTTTCGTCTTCTCCAAGGACTTCACGGTGTTCGGCGGTTCGCTGTCCGGCGCGCATGCCGCCAAGATCACCAAGATCCAGGACATGGCGCTGAAGGCGCGCGCGCCGGTCATCGGCCTGTTCGATGCGGGCGGCGCTCGAATCCAGGAAGGTGTCGACGCGCTCGGCGGTTATGGCGAAGTCTTCAAGCGGAATGTGATCGCATCGGGCGTCATCCCGCAGATTTCGCTGATCATGGGACCCTGCGCCGGCGGCGACGTCTATTCGCCGGCCATGACCGATTTCATCTTCATGGTGAAGGACACGAGCTACATGTTCGTGACCGGTCCGGATGTCGTGAAGACGGTCACCAACGAGGTCGTCACGGCCGAGGAACTGGGTGGGGCTTCCGTCCATGCGGTGAAGTCG
>JAPUEF010000038.1 GCA_027492655.1 Alphaproteobacteria bacterium
ACTGGCACGCCACCGCCTGTCAACAGGCGGAATTTTCAAACTGAGACACTACCCAAGAAACCGCCACAGAAGCCTTGATTTCCGGGCCTCGCGGCGCAGATTGCCGGACAGTCTTCAGGAGTTGCGCCTACGATGTGGATCAAGACAGTCGATCTTCTCGACGGCCCCGTGGAAGACCGGCTTCATGCCGGCGCGTTCGCGGAGCTGGCGGCGGTGTCGCCTGCCAATGACGACGAGCGTTTCGCCCGCGCCGCCGCGCTGGTGCAGCTTGGCCGCTTCGAAGAAGCGCGCGGCGATCTTGAAACGCTGACGGCCGAGCCGCGCCTCGGAGCCGCCGCCGCGCTGGAACTGGCGGCCTGCGAACTGCGCAAGATCGGCGGCGAAGATCAGGTGCTGAAGCTGATCGAGCCGGTCATCGAAAAGGGCGGCGCGGAAGCAGCCGCCCGCCCGCGTGCCCTGCATCTGCGCGGGCTGGTCGAGATGCGGCGCGTGGACATGCAAAGCGCGGTGAAAGACCTGCTCGATGCCGCCGACGGCTACAATGCGGTCAAATCCATCGCCGGATCGGCGCAGGTGAACGACAGCCTCGGCACGGTCTATGCTGCGCTCGGCCAGGTCGATCAGGCGCTCGCCGCCTATGCCCGCTCGCTCGCCGACAAGACCGTGCTGGGCGACCGTCAGGGCGTCGCGATCACACTGGGCAATCTGGGCCGCCTCGCTTTTCAATCCGGCCGCTACGCCGACGCGCATCACTACTTCAACAACGACATCGCCCTCGCTCGCCAGCTCGGCGACGTGCGCGGCGAGGCCAAGCTGAAGAACGACATCGGCCGCGTGCTGGCGGCCGAAGGGAAAACTGCCGAGGCGCTGAACGCGCTGGACGAGGGTCTCGTCATCGCCCGCGCCCAGGGCCTCACCGGCATTGCTTTCTTCTGCCTGAAGGACAAGGCCGACACGCTCGCCAAATCCGGCGACGCAAAGGGCGCGATGACGGCATTGAGCGAAGCGCGCGCCCTGCTGCCCGAGCGCGGCGCGGAGTTCGAGCGGCTCTTGCTCGATCTCATCGAGGCCGAGGCGCTGAAGACTGACGACAGCGCCCGCGCGCTGCAGCTAGCCGAAGGCGCGCTGAGCCAGCTGACCTATATGGACCTGCCGGATGTCGAGATTCAGGCCCGCCTGCTGGCCTCCGATCTCTACCGCGTCGCCGGGCGCAGCGGCGACGCCGCCTCCGCGCTTCTGCTGGCGGTGAAGCGCTGCAAGGCGCGCGGCCTGACCCGCTATCTGCGCTCGCTGTCCGAAGCGATGGCGCGCTACGGCGTCGAGGAAGGCGTGTCGGAGGAATCCGGCCGCGCGATCGGCTGGCGGCCGGACGAGGCGCTGTCGGGCTATTTCATCCGCAAGGAACTCGGCGCAGGCGCATTCGGCACGGTCTATCGCGCCCACGATCTCCAGCGCGGCAAGGACGTGGCGCTGAAACTGCTGCAGATCGACGCCGTCTACGACCGCGCCACCCGCGAGACCTTTCTCGATTCGCTGAGGCTGGAGATCGAGGCGGCGGCCCGCGCCCGCCATCCTGGAATTGCCGATGTCTATGCGATCGGCCGCGACGCGATGGCCAACCCCTATATCGTCCAGCAATTCGTCGAGGGGCGGCAACTGCGCGCCGTCTTGACGGAAGGTTCGGTGAAGACGCTGGACCGCATAGCGCACTACATGGCGCTGATCTGCCACGCTGTCGGCGCGCTGCATAAAGGCGGCGTCGTGCATCGCGACATCAAGCCCGAGAACGTGGTGATGACCGATGCCGGCGCCCCCGTCCTCATCGATTTCGGCATCGCCCATGTCGCCGGCCTGGTGCTGCCCGGATTCCAGGGCGGCGCGGGCACGCGCGGCTATGCGCCGCCGGAACAGGCGAGCGTGCAGACGCCCGAGCCGACGCTCGACATCTATCCGCTGGGCGTCATGGCCTGGGAATGGTTCTCGGGCGGGCGGCCGGACAAAGGGCGCGAGTCGGTTCCCGACCCTGCCCCGAAAAAGAAAAGCTGGTTCGGCGGCGGGGAGAGCGAGGAGCGCGGCGAAGCCGAGAAGGCCTTCCTGACGCTGGTGCGCGAGATGTTGGCCCCCGCCGGCGAACGGCTGGCCGATGTCGAACAGGCGGCGCACCGTTTCGAGCAGATCCGCAAGCGCGCCGAGGCCGAACGCGCCGCGAAGGGCTGATGCCGCCTACTGCGTCGGCATCGGCCCTTCATAGACCGTCAGCTTGACCTTGCCGGGTGGGCGCTGATCGTTCGCGACGTCGCCGCCGTAATCGTCGAACACCACCAGCTTGATCGGCAGCGGCCCGTCGTACCAGACGGTATAGGCCGAGAAGAACGAGCCGCGCGCGCCCACGCCGAACAGCGAGTTGTCTTCCTTCACGAAGATCGAAAGGCCGATATTGCGGCCGTCCATCGCCTGCGCCACGAACAGATAGATCTTGCCGACCGGCGGATCGAACTCGAATACCGAAGCGCGCTTGCCGTCGACCAGCGCCTCGGTCGCCGTCATCTCGACCTCCTGTTCCTTCCAGACGCTGACCTTGTCCTTGCCGCCCACATCGGCCGCCAGCCAGGTAACGAGATCCTGCACGATGGCGTCCGGCGATTTCGAGAAACGCGCCTGCGCTTCCTGCCATTGCGGCTTGTAGACATTCTCAAGCCGCTGTTCGGCGCGACCTTCCATTAGCTCCACCAGCATGTCGGCGCGCTGGGCGTAATTGATGTTGCCGGCGGAGGGCACCCGCTCATAGTCGTTATCGCCGGGGCCGGTCTGGATGAAGATGTAGTTGCCCGAATTGTGCAGGCCCACCACCTCGCCCTTGGCGTTGAACATCGCGCTGCCCGACGACCCGCCCGCGCCGGCGACCGTATGCTGGATGAATTGCCGGTCGGCATCGTCGCCGGCCGACAGGAAGAACGAGGTCATCGCCGCGACGACGCCGGAATTCGAGTTCGGTTCGGGCCGCGCCACATCCGTGCCCAGCACCCGTTCGGAAGGGTAGCCGATCTCCAGCAGCGGCTGGCCGGCCTTCATAGCTTCCATGTCGGCCTGCGAAGCGATCTTCAGCGGCTCGCCCAGATCCTGCGGATTCTCCACCGTCATTAGCGCCACGTCATAGGCGATGGGCAGCGCCACGTTGCGCATCGTGCCGGCGTCGATCTGCGCGTACATCGCGTTCGCCCACGTCGCCCACGCGTCGTAGCCGGGATGCTTGGCGATGCCGGTGATGACGAAATGGCGATAATTCGGCGCTTTCGGCTCGATCACGATCAGCCGGCCATTGCCCCATTGCGGCGTCTTCGCCTCGTTATAGAGATCGGCGACATGGGCGTTGGTCGCCATCGCCTTAGTGCCGTCGGGCATCTGCACGACCCAGGCCGTGCCCATGCTTTCCAGCGTGCCGGACGGCAGCTCGATCGCCACCTGATAGACCGAGCCTTTCACCCGCTCGATCACCGCCGCGGCGAAGGCGGTAAAGTCCTCGATCTGCGCCAGCAC
>JAPUEF010000039.1:0-212 GCA_027492655.1 Alphaproteobacteria bacterium
ACGTGACGCAACATCGCGTCAATCCGAATGGCGGCGGCGGCTTGATGCACTGGTCGCGCTTTATCGACTTTCAGATTGCCGGGCTGACGATGCTGTTGCAGCCGTTGCTTGGCGCGGCGGCGGAGCGATGGGCCGCGGCGCTGTATCCGGTGCTGCTGATTCTGCCGCTGTTCCTGCTTTTCGGCCGCATATTGCCGCGTCTGGGCGAGCGC
>JAPUEF010000039.1:222-3519 GCA_027492655.1 Alphaproteobacteria bacterium
ACGCGGTGATCGGCGGGATGATCATCGCCGCGACGGGCGCGACGATCCTGCAATATTTCGTGCCGCTGCGCATCGATCACCATAATTGGCAGCTTCTTCTGTCGGTCGCGATGCTGGCGCTGGCGCTGGGCAGTCCGCGCTTCTGGCGCGGGTTCGCGGCGGCACTTGTCATCACGATCCATGTCGAAATATCGCTCGAAGGCATCGTCTATCTGGCGATTTTCGGCGCGCTGTTCGCGATCGAATGGCTGCGCGATCCGCGCAATGCGCCCCGGCTTCAGGGATTTGCGGCGGGGCTTGCGGTGTTTCCCGCACTCTGGCTGTTGGCGTTCCGGGGGCCATCCGCTTTTTTGCTGGTCCATTGCGACGCTTTTACCCGGCCCTATCTCGCCGCCGTAACCGTCACGGGCGTGCTGTTGTTCGCATGGATGCGAGGTCCCGAACGGTTGCGTGCGACATGGTCGCTTCGCCTCGTCGGGCTGGCGATCACGGGTGCGGCCGGGGCCGCCGCCTTTCTGATCCTCGGCCGCGAATGCCTGGGCGGTCCGTTCGGAACGCTCGAGCCCCTGGTGCGGACCTATTGGTACGAGAATGTTGCCGAAGGACGTCCGGTGTGGAGCGTGCCGATCGCGACCGTGTGGCTGTTCGCCGCGCCGACCCTGGTCGGTTTCGGCGCGACGATCTGGGCCTGGCGGGCGTCGCGCGGCAGCGCTTTCGCGGCGAACTGGGACCGCGTCGCGTTCGTCGTGCTGTGCAGCACGCTGTTGTCGCTGCTGGTCTTTCGGGCCGGCGCGACGACCCACGCCTTCATGGTTCCGGCCTTCGGCGCAATGCTCGCCGCGCTATGGCGCCATGGCCGATCGCGTCCGTCGTCGGCAGGACGCATCGCCGGCGCGATGCTGGCGCTGGTGGCGCTGCCGGCGACCGACGTGCTTATTGCCCAGAAACTGACCGAGCTGGCGGGCGGAACGCAGCCGAGCGACCGGATGACGATCGGATCGTGCATCACCGCGTCGACGCTGGCACCCCTTTCGAAGCAGCCGCCCGCGCTGCTCTTCGCGCCGGTCGATATCGGACCCAAGCTGCTGGAAGGAACGCCGCACAGCGTTCTGGCAACGGGCCATCATCGCAACCATGCCGCGATGAACCGGGTGATCACGGCGTTCCTGAGCGCACCCGACACGGCCGAACCGATCGTCCGGTCAAGCAAGGCCGCCTACGTGGTTCTGTGCCCCGGGCTGCCCGAGGTGCGCGGTTTTGCCGCAGGACGGCCCGACGGGCTGGCCGGCGTGCTGACGCGCGGCCAGCCGGTCGCCTGGCTGCATCACGAGGCGGCCTTGTCGCGCGGCGCGCTGCAAGTCTATTCGGTAATCCCGACCGATCAGGCGGCGTCAAAGGTCAGCGCCGCGCCATTACCGCAATAAGGGTTTCCGGTCGGGCTCGGTCCCTGGTCGAAGGGGCGGTCCGGATGAAGGCCCAGCCAGTGCCGGGTTGCTTCTGGTCCGGGCGCGCATATCATCGGACCCATGGGACTTATCGATCGAATCTCCACCGCCGCATTGCTTGCCTGTGCAGGCCTAGCCCTGACCGCGCCTGGCGCCGCGAGCGCGGCCGCGCCGGTATCGCGCGCGCAATGGGGTGTCGATTATGGCGCCTTCAGATGCCAGCTTATCCGCCATTTCGGCGATGCGTCGCAGGCCTATCGGCTGGCGATCAGTCGGGATTGGACCTTTGGCGGTTATCAATGGGCGCTCTATGGCGCCGCGCTGCCGCTTCACCCTTCGATGAAATCGGGGTAGATGGCGCGGGGGCCGTCCGAAGGCGCCCGTCGCTTCAAATTCGATTCCTATGCCGTCACCGAGGGCGAGAGGCGATTTGCCTGGCACGATTCGGATGGCCTGTTGTTCAAGGGGCTGCGCGAAGGAGATGCGGTCCGCATAACGAGCGTGAAGAATCTGGATGTCTCGCTGGAGCTGACGAATCTGGCGGCGGCGGTCGAGGCGCTCGAAACATGCGAGAACGACATGTTCGCGGGCTGGGGTTTCGATGCGAAGATGATCCGTACGCTCTCCAGGCAGGCGGAACCGGCGAATTATGCCGGGCGGTGGGTCACCAACGACGATTATCCCCACCTCGATTTCGCCCAGAAGAATGAGGGGACGACCACCTTTCTGCTGACGGTCGATGCCGGGGGCAAGGCGACGCATTGCCGGATCGTTGATACCTCCGGCTTTTCGACGCTCGACAAGCAGACATGCGGCCTGGTGCTGACTCGCGCCGCCTTTCACCCCGCACGCGACGCCGAGGGGCAGGCTGTCGCCAGCTTTTATATCAACCGCGTCCGGTGGCAGGTGCCGCGCTGAGGCGCGTGGATGGTCAGGCGGGGCGGAAGGTGAGCGCCGCGCCGTTCATGCAATAGCGCTTTCCAGTCGGTTTCGGTCCG
Organism: Alphaproteobacteria bacterium; assembly: GCA_027492655.1. GTDB lineage: Bacteria > Pseudomonadota > Alphaproteobacteria > Micropepsales > Micropepsaceae > JADZAI01. Next base: position 2,666 of record JAPUEF010000039.1, read on the forward strand.
TCGTCGAAGACGTGGCCCAGGTGGCCGCCGCAGCGCTTGCAGTGCACTTCGGTGCGTGCATAGCCGATCTCGTAATCGGTCGAGGTTCCGATCGCGCCCTTCAGTGGGGCATAGAAGCTGGGCCAGCCGGTGCCGCTGTCGAACTTGGTCCGGCTGGAATAGAGCGGCAGCGCGCAGCCCGCGCACGAAAAGGTGCCGGCGCGCTTTTCCTTGTCGAGCGGGCTGGTGAAGGCGCGTTCGGTTGCCGCTTCGCGCAGCACGCGAAATTGCAGCGGGGTCAGTCGCTTGCGCCACTCAGCGTCGGTCAATTGCCAGCCGGCCTCACCCTCCGGGCGGTTGCCGGGCTTGGCGAAAAGCAGTGGCGCGGCGATCAGCGCGCCGCCGAGCGCGAGGCCGGATAGCAGGTAACGGCGTTCGATCATCGAAGGGCTCCTCATGCCCCCTGTTACCTACTGGAGATGGGCCCGGCTGTGATCGCCGTCAATAGGTCTCCAGCTCGACCTGCATGTGGCGATAGCCGTGGACGAAGCTGGCGTTGACGCGTTCGGGTTCCGACAGGACGTTCACGCGCAGGCGGCGCTTCTGCATTTCGGAGATCAGCGTCGTAAGCTGAAGCTCGGCGACGCGCGCGCCGACGCAGCGGTGGATGCCATAGCCGAAGGCGAGGTGGCGGCGCGCGTTCTCGCGGTCGACGATGATCCGGTCGCCGTCGGGGAAGACATCCTCGTCGCGGTTCGCCGACGCATACCAGAGCGCCAGCTTGTCGCGCTTTTTGATCTGGTGGCCGAACAGCTCGGTATCCTCCAACGCCGTGCGGCGCATGTGCGCGAGCGGGGTTTGCCAGCGGATGATCT
>JAPUEF010000040.1 GCA_027492655.1 Alphaproteobacteria bacterium
TATGCGACTACGGATGAGCCCGTCGATACTGTCAACCGCTGCGATGCGGAACCGGCATCAAGCAGCAAAACGTGATCACGTGCCGACCCGCAAAGGGGCGGCCAGGCCGCGCAGCGCGGCGACGACGGAAAGCGCCGTGATTTTTCCCGTGCCGGGTTTCTCGACGGACGGAATGTTTTCGATCGTCATCTCGAAGCGCGCACTGTCGGCATCGACTTTAATCGTGTGGGTGTTGCGGACTTTAGTCGGGTCGGCCCAGATTTGTAGCCGCGTAGCGTCAGGCCCTATGCCGGCGAGGGCCAGCGAAGCCGCGACATTGACGTTGGCCGGGAAGCCCCGGGCGCCGTCGCGGGCGGAGCCCTCGAACACGAGGAGCGGCTCCGAGAGGTTCGTAATGTCGATTCCATTTTCGACCAGATGCGGCGCGCCAAGCAGACTACGTGGCGGTTTGCGCGTGACCATATCTACCGAATGGATGACGCCCTCGGCCGCGGCGCGCACGGCATCGAGCCCGAGCAGCGCCCCGGTCGCAAGAACGATACGCCCGCCGTGGCGCTGGGCGAATTCGACAATACTCATGTCGCGAATGATGGCCGCGGCGCTCACCGTGAGAAGAATACGCCCAGCCGCCAGCGCAGGAACGGCGATTGCGGAAAACGCATCGGTCGGCGCGCATTCGACGATGATATCACAACGCGAAGCGAGCTCTTCAGGCGTCACAATATCGGCGGACGCGCCGATCGAGGCGAGTGCGTCAGCAGCCTTCTGCTTGCTGCCACTGGCGACCGAATCCAGCATTAGATTCGGCAAGCCCTTCAACAAGGCTTTAGCCACGCCTTTGCCGATGACGCCAAAACCCGCAATTCCGACTTTCACGCCCACCTCCGAATATTGTATGCAGTATGCATAATGCCGAGACAGCTGCAATGCGGGATAATGCCATGACCTCAGGATTCCATCCTCCGACCAGCATGCGTGCGGCCGTCCTCTCATCGTTCGGCGGACCCGAGCAACTGGTTGTCGAAGAGCGGCCATTGCCGGCCTGCGGAGAGGATGAGGTGCTCATTCGCACCGACTATGCCGGCCTGATCTACGGCGACGTAGAGGCGCGGCGCGGCACGTATTACGTGAAGCCCACATTACCCTGGACGCCGGGGCGCGAAGTTGCCGGAACCATCGTTGCGGTCGGCGCAAACGTAAGCGCGTGGAAAGCCGGGGACCGCGTCGCTGCGTTGATCCTTAGCGGCGGCGGCTATGCCGAGTACGTCGTGGCGACGGCGCAGCGCAGCCTGGTGCTGGATGGTCCGCCCAAAGGAGCGATGGCCGAGATCATCCGATTACCCGAACGGGCGCGTGGGGATCAGGCTCTGATCTATCTCGTGAACTTCCGTTTTGCCTGGCTGATTTTTCATGCCTGGGCACGCGTCCCGCGAGGCACGACCATTTTCGTCCATGGCGCAGCAGGCGGAATGGGCTCGATGATCGTTCAACTCGGCCGGGCGCACGACTGTACGGTCATCGCGCTGTGCCGGAGCGCAGCGGAAATCTCGCATTGCGCAGCGATCGGCGCGGATCACTGCATCGATACGACAATGACCGACTATGTCGCAGGCGTGCGCGCGGCGAGCGACGGACGGGGGGCGCAGTTCGCGTTTAACGGCGTCGGCGGCGAGACTTTTGACCGCGACCCGGAGGCCTTAGCACCGTTCGGGGAGATCCTTGTCTACGGCTACGTCGCCGGCAAGGCGACGTTCAACCCCTTCAAGACCGATCGTTGCGTCGCGTTGAAAACATTCACGGCGGACAACTTCTTTCCCACCGGGCAGTTTGCAGAGGCGACTGCAGCCATGCAGGATTGGCTGGCGAACGGCCCTCTGATTTCGCCGGGTCACACGTTCCCGTTGGCTGAGGTCGCAACAGCGCATCAATGGCTGGAAGAAGGACGGACGATCGGAAAGATCGTCCTTACCCCTTAAGCATTCAGGCTGCGATCTCGCGCACCGGTTCGCCGGCGGCGATCCGCTCGAAACAGAAGCGGCTCAGATCGATGCTGCGATAAGCGCCCTCGGTCAGCAGTTCGGCGATGCCGCGTCCGGCGGCAGGCGCATGCTGAATGCCATGACCGCTGAACCCATTGGCGAACACAAAATTACGGATCTGCGGGTGGCGTCCGATAATCGGGTTGCTGTCGAACACATTGTACTCCACGTGCCCGACCCAGGCGCTCGTCATCTTCACGGAATCGAACTGCGGCACGCGCTGAGCGAGAGCTGGCCAGATGCTCGCCTCGAACGGCGCGTAGTCGACTTCAAAATCGCCATTCGCGTCCTTCATCTCCATCTCAGTCGGCTGGGTGCAGATGTAAAGATGCCCCTCCGGACGGAAGAGCAGGTCATAGGGCGCCATCACGATGGGACAGTCCGGCAGATGCGCATCGGTCTTGAAGGCGAAGGTATGCGCCTTCAGCGCGATCACCGGAATATCGACGCCGACCATCGCCGCGACACGCGCCGCCAGCGGACCGGCGGCGTTGATGAGGGTACCGCAGGCTTCGACGCGGCCATCGGCGAGGCGTACGGCTTTCACCTGACCCGTTCCGTCGAGATCGATGCCGGTCACTTCGGCGTGGCGGTATTCGACGCCGAGCGAAATGGCTTTGCGGCGAAAACCCTGAAGTAGCGCGAAGGGATCGAACGTGCCTTCGCCGCCATTGCCCAGCGCCCCGGCCGCGACGTCGTCACAGTTCATCCATGGCCAGCGCCGGGCGATTTCGTCAGGTTCGAGCCACTCTGTGCCTGCGCCCATCGATTTCTGAAATTCATAGCTCTTGCGCAGCCCATCGCGACCGGCGGCGGCGACCATCGTCAGATAGCCCCACTCTTTGAGGCTCATATCCGGCTGGAAGTCGCCGACGGCGAGTTCCTGCTTCGCCGATTTCAGAAACTCGAAGCCATACTGCGACATGCGGATATTCTCGGGCGTCGAGAACTGCTGGCGAATGCCGCCAGCGGAAAGCGCAGTCGCCGATTTTTCGTAGCTGGGATCTTTCTCGTAGACGACGATCCGCGTCCCGAGCTTCGCAGTGCTCGCCAGAAAGTAGGCGATGGCGCTGCCGATGCCGGCGCCTCCGACGATCGCCACATCTGCCGCTTTGGTACTGGACATCGTCATTCCTCGAGTTGAAGCGCGCGTAAGCCGACGTCAGATATAAGCCTGACCCTTGAGATAATTCACGTAGCTCTGAGGATCGTGCGAATAGAACAGCTCGGCGTCGTATTTCTCTGCGAGCGCCTTGAGGCGCTTCATAGAATTGAGCGTGGCGACCGGATCGAGGTGAAAGCTGGAGATCGTCATGGTCTCCATATTCTCCGCGCTGTAGCACGCATCTGCCGTGAACAGCATCGGCCTGCGATCCGCGAGTTCGACCATGAGACTGTAATGACCGGCAGTATGACCTGGCGTTTCGAACAGCCAGAGGCCCTTCGCGATTTCCTGATCGCCCGACAGGGTT
>JAPUEF010000041.1 GCA_027492655.1 Alphaproteobacteria bacterium
CCGGCGGCGTCGGCAACTAACAGCGCCGCGCAGGCATCCCGCACGATCATCCGTGCGGGAATCTGCGGCGAGCGTGCCGCGATGGCACATCGAACGCTGGCCCAAACCGGCCAATGCAGCGTTTGAGACAGCTGCGTGCCGCACGCCGGCGACAGGGTCAATGCGCGATTAACTACCCACCCGGTCCGGAAGTCCGAGATCCGATGGTTAAGAAATGATTCCTCGGCCCGTGCCGGCGATTGGCATGTCGATTGCTGATTGGTCTGCGTCGACGCACCAAGGGAGATTGCGGTCGGCTCCGGCGCCAGAGGGAACGCGCTCCGGATAGGATTTCAACTTCAGGAGCGTCACATGTCGAAAATCAAATCCACCGCCTTGGCTCTCATGGTCGCTTTCAGCGGAACCGCTTCGGCCGCCGATTGGCTGCCGCAGATTCTCAACGAGCAGCTGAACTTCAGCCCGGTCTATTCCAACCTCAGCCTGTACGCGAAGTGGGTTGGCGGCGACGTGCGCGTCACCTCGGCTGCGATCGGCAACAACCTGATTTCGGACAGCGAAGGCAAGATCGTCTGGCTGAACAAGCAGACCCAGCTCGCCGATGTCGGCGCGGATCTGACCGCGACGCTGAAGGGCGTCGGCGGCGACGTGGACCTGCAGGCCGTCGGCATCTGCAACAACGCCACGCTGACCTCGAGCAAGTCTGACTATGCCTATGGCCGTAACGATCAGCGCTGCAACACGCTGGACCCGTACGCCAACCTGACCGTCGCGGCCTTCAACGTCGATGGCGGCGTGGGCGCCTCGGCTGCGGCCATCGCCAACAACCTCAACATCGAATCGACCGGTTCGTTCGGCGATTTCGGTTCGTTCCAGGCCAATGCCTCGACCGTCGTTGCGAACGTCAACGCGACGCTGGTGAATGTCGGCGGCGACGTGACCGCTTCGGCTGTCGCCATCGGCAACAACGCGGCGATCTCGCAGCGCTTCACCAGGCCGTAAAACGGCGGCGACGCCCGCAAGGACGTCACGACAAGCGAACAGGGAGGGGCTGCAAGCGATTGCAGCCCCTTCGTTCATTTCGCGGCGGCGTATTCCAGATCGGCCGCGACCATTTCCGCCACGAGGCCGGGAAAATCGACCGTGTGACGCCAGCCGAGCGTCGTGCGCGCCTTCGTGGGGTCGCCGACCAGAAGATCGACTTCCGTGGGGCGGAAGAATCGCGGATCGACCTGAACGAGAATATCGCCGCTCTTTTCGCAGCGGCCGACTTCGGCGATTCCTTCGCCGTCCCACACGATGTTGCGATCGATCTGCCGGAATGCGAGCTCGACGAACTCGCGGACCGTATGAGTATCGCCGGTCGCCAGAACATAGTCGTCGCCCTCGAAATGCTGGACGACGCGCCACATGCCCTCGACATAGTCGCGGGCGTGACCCCAATCGCGCCGCGCGCTGAGATTGCCGAGCTCGAGGCGTTTCTGGCGGCCCAGATGAATGTCCGCGACAGCGAGCGTGATCTTGCGCGTGACGAAGGTGTCGCCGCGCAGAGGACTCTCGTGGTTGAAGAGAATGCCGTTCGAGGCGTGCAGCCCGTACGCTTCGCGGTAGTTCACCGTGCTCCAGTACGCGAAGAGCTTGGCGACCGCATAAGGCGACCGCGGCCGGAACGGGGTCGTTTCGGACTGCGGTGCGACCGGCGTGTTGCCGTACAGCTCCGACGTCGAGGCCTGGTAGAAACGTGTGTGATGCGTGAGGCCGGCCAGACGGATCGCCTCCAGCAGCCGGAGCGCGCCGAGGCCTGTGCAATCGCCGGTGTATTCCGGCGACTCGAACGACACCTTGACGTGACTCTGCGCCGCGAGATTGTAGATCTCATCCGGTCTGATCTGCGCGACCAGCCGGGCGAGCGCGCTGGAATCCGTCATGTCGCCATAGTGCAGCTGCAGCCGCCCGTTGCCGCCGATCTCGTTGGAAAACAGCCGGTGCAACCGCGAGAGGTTGTCGGTGGAGGACCGGCGCCGCAGGCCGTGGACGATATAGCCTTTTTCGAGAAGCAACTCGGCCAGATAAGCGCCGTCCTGCCCCGTAATGCCGGTAATGAACGCGATTTTGTCAGAGGTCATGATTTCAGTCGTTCTATTCTGACTATTCCTGAGGCCGGTGGCCGCGACGTCACGTGATTTCGGGGTCGGTCCAGTCGGCCGGCCGCTAAAAGCTGGATTTTCCGGATCGCCCCCCCGGTCGGAATTAGTCGAACGCAGCGCGCCGTGCAATGAGCCGCCCGGCCGCCGCCCCTTCGGGAACCTTCGGCGCGATGTATCGAAAGGGTCGCCGGCCCCGATCAACGCTACAAAAGCGCGCCGTGGCTGCGCTATGTTCCGTTGCGCGCCGGAATCGGTGGGCGTCCGTGGCGGTTTGGAGCCTGACATGTTCGGTCGGATCATGGAGACGGTGGTGCGGCGGCGACGGCGCGGGCCGGAACAGGACGAACCCGCCGTCGTGGCGCACGCGCATTCGCAACGGGACGCAGGCCAGTGGAGCGACGCTGCGAAGGCCTATTGGCAGGCATTGGACGTTTATCCGATGCGCGCCGATCTGTGGGCGCAGTACAGCCGCGTCCTCAAGGAAGCCGGCGATCTGGAAGGTTCCGAAAACGCACATCGCCGATCTGTCGCGCTTTCCTTCGACGGTGCGGAGCAACCGGGCGGTCCGGATGGGCCTTCCGCGCAAACGGCGCCTTCTGAAACGCCCCCGCAGGCGGGGCACGCCGATTGGGCCGAGATCGGACGAACATGCAAACGGAGCGGCCGTTACGACGATGCCGTCGAGGCGTTTGCGCGGGCGGTCATCGGTGGTCGCGACGCGCCTGCCGTACGCCGCGAACTCGATCACCTCACCGGCTTCTGCGCGGAGGATACGGGGGTCGCCCTGCGCGCCGCGTTCGTCCAGGCCGTCAGCGACGGTGCTTTCGTAGCGCCGTCCGCGCGATCGATGGTCCGCGCGCAGTTCGCGCGTTTCGCTTATTCCAGCGTCGATTCAAGCGGAACATTGCGACGTCATGCCAGGTTGGCGCGCAAAGCGGCGGATCGCGCCCGGACTATGGATTTCATCTGGCTGCCCAACATCGACTGGGGTTATCGGACGCAGCGCGCGCAGCATCTCGCGGCGGCGATGACGGCGAGAGGGCATCGGGTTTTCTTCATCTCGCCGACGGTCGAACGCGCAGCCGACGGCGAGAGACGTTACAGATTGGTCTCGAACCCCGCCGATGGCGTGTTCGAGGTGCGGCTTCGGTCGTACGCGGGCGGGCGGCGGCCGGCGGACAGCGTCGTGGACGAAACATCGGCCGACATCATCGCCTCCGCCATCGAGCAACTTCGCGTCGAGCTGGGCCTTCAGCGTCCGCTTGTGGTCGTTCAGCACGCGAACTGGGAGCCCGTCGCGATCCGCCTGTCGCGCGCCGCCCTTGTCTATGACTGTATGGACGATCAGTCCGCCTTTCGCGGCG
>JAPUEF010000042.1:0-2013 GCA_027492655.1 Alphaproteobacteria bacterium
GGCCCGGCGACGCCGGCCTGACGGCGGCGAGCGTTCACCGCCGCAAGTCGAGCGAACGAGGCGCGCATCGCCTCGCGCTTCGGGCCGCGCGCTAGCCGGATCAGCGGCTCGCTTTCCAGCAGATAGACCGCGACGGCATCGCTGGCCTCACGCTCCAGCGCCGCCGGGTCCATCGGCAGCGCGCCGGCGCGGATCTCCGCATGCCGCGCATCGGGGGTCGACGGCGCGCCGGTCATGCGGCTTCACCCGTCATTTTCCGTGTGGCCGCTACCCACGCTTCGAATGCGCTCTGGCAGGCCTCGGCACAGCGACGCTCATCTTGCTCCAGCTCGTGCCGCTTCAATTCATGTGCCTCAAGGGCATGCACAGCCTTGGTCGCGCGCTCCCGCGCCTTGAGATAGGCGCTGTGAGCCGCCTCGGCTGCCGTTCTGATGTCGGCATGTTTGCTCATGGTCTTCCCTCCACGCGCATGCTGACGAGCGTCCGCCGGCCGGTGATCACCTGTTTCAACGCCTTCCGGCACGCTTCGATCTGATCTGGGGCCTCGATCACGGTGAAAACGATGCCGCCGCCCCGGCGCGTGCGATACGAGACCGCGCAGTCGAACCGGCCCAGCTGCCCGCTATGCATGGCGCGCCTCCGCCAGATCCAGCGCGTCGCGCGCGGCGATGACGGCCGCGCCCGCCACATCCAGTGCGCGCTTCGCATCGGCGAGCCTCTCGACCAGATTCGGCGCTGCTGCCTTTAGTGTTTCGAAGCGCGCCACCAGGCGGTCCAGCATTCCGCGCTCTCGCGCGTCCCACTCGATCAGCCCGCCCTCGCGCTTAACGGCATGTTTCACGGAGGTGGGGTCGCAGGCGAACGGAACCGCTATCTGGGCAAGCGTCAGCTCCGGCCGCAGCAACGTAATCGCCATCATGGCGCGCTGCCGGACCAGCGTCGTGTTACGCAACAGCGAGCCGCTCCGGACCGTCGCGACGGTGACGTCGCGATGGCCATGCTGCTGCACCGCTTCCGAGATGATGTTCAGCATGCGCGGCTCCATCAGGCGCCTCCATGGGCGAGCGCTAGCGCCCGCGCGCGATGACGCAGCCGGCGCAAATGACCCCGCTCGACCAGGGCGGTGACCAGGCGGTGAACGCCGCTTTTCGATTTCAGCCCCAGATGCGCGGCGATCTCATCGAATGACGGCGCGACAACGTGCGTGGCGATGTACCTGCGGATGAAGTCGAGGGCTTCGAGTTGCTTCATCGTCAGGCCGATCTTCGGCCCGCTTGGGTGCTCCATCATGTCGAGCATGGCGAGCGTCATGGCGTTCGCATCGTCAGGCGGAAAGAAGTGGAGGCGCGCCATCAGCTTGCCTCCTCGGCGAGCTTCAGCCCTGCCGGCAGAACGACGAACTCCTCCTCGTCGCGAACGATGGTGATGCCCGCCACCCTCACCGCATCGGCCGGGTGCTTCAGCATCGCCTCCTTGTCGAGTTCGTGCTTGGTCCGGAGAAACAGGCCGGCGAAGCGCGACTTCAGCAGGGCCGCGACCACATCGCCGACCTTGCCTTTCACGCTGACCGAAGGCGGCTTCGTGCGCCACAGCATCAGCCCGGTCGGCCTCTGGATCGTTTTCGTCTTGCCCCCGCCGGTCAGCTCGTCCCGCCGCGCCTCGGCGAAAGCCTGAAGCTGCTGCTGGATCGTCTTCAGGGCGGCCTTATGCGGCGCAGCGGCCTGCTCGCACGATTCCTTCACCGCCGCCGTCTCGCGCGCCAGAACAGCCCCGATCTCCACGAGACGGTTCATGTGCTCGCCGGCCTCCGCCAGCAGCGCATCGGCGGCGTCGAGAGTCTGCGGCACTTTGAGCGCGGGTGCCTTGGTCTTGCGGGCGGCGGTCATTGCGGCGTTCCTTTCAGGCGCTCACGGCTCGCTGCGTCGAGCACGCGATAGACGGCGACGGTCAGTTGATGATCGGCCAGCGCCCGCTGGTCGCGGGGTATGCCGGGGCCATAGTTGGCCATCACCC
>JAPUEF010000042.1:2034-3505 GCA_027492655.1 Alphaproteobacteria bacterium
GATGACGGGAAGCCCGTCACGAGCGATGATGGCGAGGTCGAGCAGCTCGCCGTCGCTGAGCGCGCGGATCGACGCCGCGCGCCCCGCGTCCGACGTGCGGGCGGCGGTCAAGCCATTGCAGATGCGCAGCCACAGCCGGGCAAGGTCGGTCGCCGGCATGAGGCCGCCGGCCTCGTTGGCCTGGCGCACCAGCTGCCCGTCGCGCATGGCCGCGCAGGCCGCGATCTCGGCGTTGGAAGGGAGAGGCTTTCCGTTCATGCCGCGCCTCCGTCAATCTTGCCGAGGAGGCGCACGGTGGTTCCGCGCGTAGGCGGGTTTCCGCAGGCGATTGCCGACGCGATGCCTTCGAGATGCTGTTCGACGACGCGCAGCCGCGCCTCGAACGATTCGATATCCAGCGTGTTCTGGCGGGCGCTCGCCCGCATCGTGCCGATCATGCGGCGCGCCGCCGCGAGGTGATGATCGGTGTCGTTCTGGGGAATGGTCACAGCGGCAGCTCCGGCATGAGTTCGGTCCAGGCCGCCTTCAGATGCGGCAGCGCGATTTCGGTGGCTTCGGTCCGCGCCAGCTGGGTGGCCAGCTGCATGACGTTGGTGATGCCGCCCAGCCCGTTCGGCTTGGCCGCGACGCGGCAGAGGAACTTGATCAGCATCGGATCGGTGACGCCCCAGGCGATCGCGATAGTCTCGGCGTCCTTGTCCAGCGACCCGACCGTGGCGACCCGGCGCCCGATGCGCCGCCGCAGCTGCGCGTACGAGTTGGCGTCGAAAATCTGGTGCATCCGCTCGTCGCCGACGAAAGCGAGACCGCACTTCGTGGCGTCGTGAATCGCCCGCAGCTCTTCGACGGCCTGGATCTTCAGGTGCTGGGCCTCGTCGATGATGATGAGCGCGCCGGGCGTCCGGACCTTCGCCGCGACGCGCGCCGACAGGGCGGCCGGCGTGCCCTTGGCTTCGGGTTCGCCCATGGCGTCGAGGATCGCGATCAGGCACCCGGCGATGCCCGACGAGGCCGGTGTGATCGTGGCGAGAAACGCGCGGTTGCGAAGCGTCGTCTGCTGCTCGCAGGCCGTCGTCTTCCCGCATCCGGGGCGCAGCGCGACGAACACCATCTTGCCGTTCAGCTGGCCATAGTCGAGCGCGCGCAGCACGTCCTCTGCGGTCCGCGTCCGCTGGAAGCCCGGCGCGGCGACGGCCTCGCGCGCGGCGACGGCGCGATCGGCCGTTTCCGTCATCCACCTGTTCAGGGCCTCGGCGATGCGCTCGGGTCGTCCCTGATACTTGGCATTCAGGAACGGCCCCAGCGTGCCTTCCGCGATACCGACGCGGCCAGCCAGCTGGCGCAGGGTCAGGTCTTCGGCCGCCATCATCGCCTTGGCGCGGCTGATGACATTCGCGATGTCGGCCTCCTCGAAGGCCAGTTTCGCTTCGTTCATGCTCATGCTACGATTCACTCCTTCACAGTTGCGTTC
>JAPUEF010000043.1 GCA_027492655.1 Alphaproteobacteria bacterium
AGCGCCCGCCCGAGGCGCTGGCAGAGGCCGCGCCTGACACCCTGATCGTCGCGCCCTGCGGCTACGATATCGCCACGTCCCTGAAGGAACGCGATCTGCTTGAGGCCTTGCCCGGCTGGCGCGACATCCCGGCGGTGCGGAACCGCCGCGTCGCCATCGCCGATGGCAACGCCTATTTCAACCGGCCCGGGCCGCGCCTCGCCGACAGCGCCGAAATCCTCCGTCAGATCTATCTTGGCCAGCCCGGCGACGGCGTTCGCTATGTCTGGCTGCACGAGGTCTGACAGTCGGTTTTCCCGTCAGCCGCCATGCGCGGCGGCGACGGCAGGGCGTCAGGGTTTATTTTCCTGTCCCGGTTCGAGCCTCAGCCTTTGCGATAGGGGCCGTGTTCGCTCAGCGCCTCGATGTCGGCTTCGACCGCCTCGCGTTCGCGGATCAGGAAATCGCCCACCGCGTGTCGCAGGCCGGGATGGGTGATGTAGTGCGAGGAATATGTCGCGACAGGCTCATAGCCGCGCGCCAGCTTGTGCTCGCCCTGCGCCCCCGCTTCGACGCGCTTCAGTCCATGCGCCAGGGCGAAGTCGATGGCCTGATAATAGCAGCACTCGAAGTGCAGGAAGGGGTGGTGCTCGATCGCGCCCCAGTTGCGGCCATACAGCGTATCGCCGCCGATGAAGTTCAGCGCTCCGGCGATGTAGCGCCCGTCGCGCTTCGCCATCACCAGCAGCGTGCGGTCTGCCATGGTCTCGCCGATGAGCGAGAAGAAGCTGCGCGTGAGGTAGGGCGAGCCCCATTTGCGCCCGCCGGTATCCATGTAGAAGCCGAAAAAAGCGTCCCAATGGTCCTCGGTCAGGGCGTTGCCCGTCACCCACTCGATCTCGATCCCGGGCTCCAGCGCCTTGATACGTTCCTTACGCAGGTTCTTGCGTTTGTCGGAGTTGAGGCTGGCGAGAAACCCGGTGAAGTCGCCGTAGCCCCTGTCGGTCCAGTGGAACTGGCGGTCGATGCGCGAGAGCCATCCGGCCCCGGCGGCTTCCCGCCATTCGCTTTCGCGCTGGAACGTGATGTGAACGGAGGAGAGTTGGTTGGTCCGGGCGATCTCGGCAGCGCCGTCCAGCAGCGCCTGGCGGGTGGCCCCGTCGGCCGCCAGCAGGCGCGGGCCGGTGGCGGGCGTGAAGGGCACGCTGATCTGCAGCTTGGGATAATAACGCCCGCCCGCGCGCTCGAACGCCTCGGCCCAGCCCCAGTCGAAGACATATTCGCCCTGGCTGTGCGATTTGACATAGGCGGGAGCCGCGCCGATCAGCCGTCCGTCCTGTTCCAACGCCAGATGCAGCGGTTGCCAGCCGGCGCGGCGGGTGGCGGAGCCGGATTCCTCCAGCGCATCCAGAAAGGCATGAGCGAGGAACGGGTTGAACGGCGCATCCGGCGGATTGGCCAGCGCATCCCAGTCAGCCGCCGGGATGTCGCGGATCCGCCGAAGGGCGCGCAGGGTCGCCGTCACTCGACCTCGAAGATCGCTTCGACCTCGACCGCGACATTGCGGGGCAGCGAGCCGGCGCCGACCGCCGCGCGGGCATGGCGGCCCGCCTCGCCGAAGACCTCGCCGAACAGGTTCGAGGCGCCGTTGATGACCTCGGGGTGCTCGGCATATCCCGGCACGGCGTTTACGAAGCCCGTGACCTTGACGACGCGCTTCACGCGGTCGAGATCGCCGTCCAGCGCCGCTTTGGCCTGCGCGATGAGGTTGATGGCGCAGAGCCGGGCGGCGGCCGCCCCTTCGGCGGTCGTGAAATCCTTGCCGACGATGCCGACATATTCCAGCCCGCCCGGGCCGAGCGTAACCTGTCCCGACACGAAAACGAGGTTTCCCGTACGTACATACGGCACATAGCTGGCGACCGGCGCAGGGGGGGATGGCAGTTCGATCCCGAGGTCTTTCAGCTTCGCATCGATCTTGCCGGCCATGATATGTCCCTTGCTGGATGAACCCTGATCTCGCCGGTAGATTTAGGCGAGCGGCTCAACGCTTGGAAGATGTCTTAGCCCATGCACACGCTCGACGCCGAAGACGAATGCCCGGTCCGCGACGGGTTTTTCATGCCCGCCGAATGGGGGCCGCATGCCGGCACATGGATGCAGTGGCCATGCCGGGTCGCCCCGTGGGGCACGCCGGACGGGCTGCTGCAGGCCCGGATCGCCTATGCCGAGGTGGCCCGGACCATCGCCCGGTTCGAGCCGGTGAATATGGTCGTCCGCCCGCAGGACAAGGTGGAAGCGCAACTGGCGCTCGGTCATTCGGTCAAAATCTTCGAAGGGATGATCGACGATTCCTGGGCGCGCGATTCCGGCCCGACCTTTCTGGTGGACGGCAAAGGCGGCCATGCCGGAATCCAGTGGCGCTTCAACGCCTGGGGCACGAAATACACGCCCTATGACAACGACGCGACGGTCGCCTCGCGTATCCTGAAATCGCTGGGCGTGAAGACCTATCTGGGGCCGCTGACCGTGGAGGGCGGGGCGCTTCACGTCGATGGCGCCGGCACGCTGCTCGTCACAGAACAGTGCCTGTTGAACCAGAATCGCAATCCGGAACTGACGCGCCAGCAGATCGAGGCGCGGCTGGCGCTCTATCTCGGCGCTCTGAAGATCATCTGGCTGGGCGATGGCCTGAAGGAGGACGAGACCGACGGCCATGTCGATAATGTCGCCTGCTTCGCGCCCGGCGGGCGGGTTCTGATCGGCGTGCCGCATGACAAATCCGACGCCAATTATCCGCCGATGTCCGACAACCTCGTCCGCCTGCATGAAGCGCGGACGGCGACCGGCGCCAAGCTGGACGTGGTGGAATTGCCCATGCCCTACGCGCCGCGCACGCGCCACGACGGCACGCGCCTTGAGATGAGCTACATCAATTTCTACGCCTGCAACGGCGCGATCGTCATGCCCGCCTTCGACGACAAGGCGGATGAGGAAGCGAAGCGCATCATCGCGGATTGCTATCCGGATCGGGAGATCGTGCAGCTCGACGCTTCGGCCGTCATCGAAGGCGGCGGCGGCATACACTGCATCACGCAGCAGCAGCCGGCCTAAAGCGCACGGCCCTTCACGATGGCGTCCTTGCCGAATTTGGCGCGGACCTTGTCGATGGCGCGTTCGGTCTCGATGACTTTGCGTTCCTCGGCCTCGAACAGGTCGAACTGATCGCAGATGGCGGCGGGGGCGAGATTGGAGATTCCGACGCCGATGAGACGGTATCGCGCCTTGCCGTCGGCGGTCGCGGCCAGAAGGCGGTGGGCGGCCTGGTAGATGGTCTCGGCCATCTGGGTCGGGCCGCGCAGCGTCGTGCGGCGGGTGAGGATCTGGAAATCGGCGGCCCTTAGCTTCAGCTGGATGGTCGCGCCGCCCTGTTCGGATTTCTTGGCCCGCCCCGATACCTTCTCGCAGAGCGGCCAGAGGATGCGCGCCAGCTCAGCCGGATCTGCGATGTCGCTCTCG
>JAPUEF010000044.1 GCA_027492655.1 Alphaproteobacteria bacterium
GCGAACAGCCGCGCCGCACGCTATGAAGAGGCCGGTTTCATTCGCCCGGTCCGCGATCGCTTCGCCTTCACCCATCCCGCGAGTCAGAAAAAGCTGATGGACCTCGCGCGCGGATCGGCACCGTCGGGTATCGCCTTTCAGGCGGCGAACGCGGCGGGCGCCGAATGCCCGGTCCTCGCGGCGCGAATTCCGCGCCAGTCGGCTCAGCAGATCGGTGGCGTGCAACTCGGCGCCTCGCTGATCGTGACCATGGGCAGCGCGGTGGGCGAAACCCCGGTGGTGGAGATCGACCGCGTCGCCCAATGGTTCGGCCTGACCCCGGCCGAGGCGCGCCTTGCCGTCGCATTGTCGGCGGGCCAGACGCTTCAGGGCTATGCCGCGCTACGCGCCGTCAGCCTGAACGCCGCGCGCTTCCTGTTGAAAGGCATCTTCCGCAAGACCGGCGCGACCAGCCAGGCCCAGCTCGTCGCCATCCTCGCCCGCCTCCCCTCGCCGCCCGAAGGCTAAACCCCGCGATCTACGGACGTAAGGTGCGGGGGGGGGAGCTGGTTTACCGGCCCCACCATCCGCCTCCCCCACCAAAATGGGCGCGGTCCCCGCAGACCGCGCCCCTCCCCTTGTCCCCCCGCGAACGGGAGGGCCCCAAATGATTTAGCGCGAGGCCATGCGCACCGGCTTCGACGCCGACGCCCATTGGATCGTCTCGCTGCCGCCCATCTGGCGGATGAAACAGGTCTGGCCCTTGGCCTTCAGCTCGGCGCACAGCTGCGATGCGTCGGCGCGCGTGGCCAGGCCGTTGACGGTCAGGCGATAGAAGGTGCGGCCATTGACGACGGCCGCATGGCTCGATGCCGGATAGCTGCCGAGCATATTGCTCTTCTTCCGCAGCACGCTCCACTTTTCCTTGGCGATGCCCAGGCTGTCATAGGCGCCGAGTTGCACCGCCCAGCCGGCAGGCTTCTTGGCGTCGAAACCCAACACCTTCGGCGTGATCTTGCGCGCCAGTTCGATCGCTTGCTTCTGCGCGGGGCGCATCTTGGGCTCGCTGTCGCCCGCGACGCGCGGTGCAGCGCGATAAGGCTTGGCGTCGGCGACCAGCACCGGTGCGGCCATCGGCTGCGGCAATTCGGTCACCTGCGGCACCACGCCATTCTGGTCGCGCTCCGGCATCGGCAGTTCGACGGTGCGGATCGCGCTCGACGCGTCGGCCGTCTGCACGGCTTCGGCGACGGGCGGCGGCGGCGCATAGGCCTCGACCGGCGCCGGATCGGCGCTGGCGATTTCGACCGGCGCTGCTGCGGCAGCCATCTCGGTGCCCGAGAAATTGCTGAGTGCAAGGCGAACCGGCATGCCGGCGTCTTCACGCGCGGTGGTGCCGATCAGGCTCGCGATGCGAACGCGCGAATCGGGCTGTTCGGCCAGCTTCGACCATTCGGCCATGCGGGTCTCGATCTTGGCCAGCGACAGATCCTGCGAAGCAAGAACGCGTGCCTGCGCCCAACGGCCCGACAGGGCGAATGCGAGTGCCAGGTTCTGGCGCGTCCGCGCATCGGCGTCAGGCGCGCGCGCCGCCTCGGTCAGCACGTAGATCGCCGAATTGGTGTCACCTGCCATCGCGAGCGCCAGGCCCATGTCCGACGCCGGAACGACGTCGAAATTCCGCTTCAACAGGTCGGTCGCCTGGTCGTTCTTGCCCTGCGCGATATAGGCGAGGGTCAGCGCGATGACGGTGTTGCTGTCCTTCGCGCCCAGTTCCATCGCTTCGTTCAACGCCGCGGTGGCGGAAGCAAAGCGACCATCGTTCAGATAGGCCTGGCCCAGCAGCGCGCGATAGCCCGCGTCGCGCGGCGCATCTGCGACCGCTGCTTCGGCAAGGCCGACGGCGCGGCTCGGCTTGCCGGCTTCCAGCGCTTCGCGCGCCTTGTCGGCGGATTTCGAGGCCGATGCCGGAACCGGTCCGTTCGACGGAGCGGCGTTCGCCATCTTGCTCATGCCGCTGCAACCGGTGGCAACGCTCAGGACGAAGCCCGAAACGGCCAGATTCATCAGGACTTTGCGGTTCATCTTCGGTCCCCCCATCGTTCTTACGGTTGCATCCGACGCGCCGGTCGCGCCGCCGGCAGGCGGCTCGCCATCGCGTCGATCTCGGGCAGCGAGGCCAGATAATCGTCGAGCAGGTCGATCAGGATCACCTGCGAAGAGCGGTTCGTGACCGCGCTTGCCAAACGCAGGCGCAGGTGGCGTTCGGCGTCGAGGCGCAGCGTGAACGCCGCCTTTTCGCGGGCACGCAGCGCACGCGGCGCGCGTTCCTTCTTCGCCTTCGGTTCGGGGCGCGCCTCGACCTTGCGGGCGACTGCGGCGACGCGGTCGATCAGCGATTCCTGCTGGCGCACGATCTCAGGCACTTCGACCGCTTCGGGTTCGAAATTGTCGGCCAGAGCGTCGCTCAGGTCGGGCACCAGTTCGTGGCCCGGCGCATCGCCTACGGCCTGTTCGGCCTCGGCGTTGTGCGTCAGCACCGAACCCGCGAGCAGCGGCTTCAGGTCGACGAGGCGTGCCGGTTCGGCGCTCTGGTCGGGATCGACATCATAGCCCATGTCGTTCCAGCCGAGGTCGTCATAGCTGTCGCCGACCATCGGAGCGGGACCGCTGCCGAGCGGCTGGCGGCGCATTGCAGGCCGCGCGCCACCCTTGCGGGCCAGAAGCCCGGCGGACAGCGATGCGAGGGGTTTGGGTTCGCCCATGGTTCCGCTGCCTTCCCTCACTGACCGGCGATGCGGCGGCCGAAGCCACCACCCATCGGACGGACGGTGCCATAGCCAGGCTGCGGCGGGATCGGCGAACTGAACACGGTACGGCGGAAATTCTTTTCCAGCCGGTCGTTGATATAGGTCCAAAGCTGGCGGATTTCCTCGGCCGATCGGCCGTTCGGATCGACCTCCATCACCGTGCGGCCATCGATCATCGAGGCGGCCTAGTCGGGGCGGTGGTGCAGCGTGACCGGCGCGACGGTGCCGTGCTGCGACAGCGCGACCGCGGCCTCGCTGGTAATCTTTGCCTTGGGCGTCGCGGCGTTGACGACGAACACCAGTGGCTTGCCCGCGCGCTCGCACAGGTCGACGGTGGCGCCGACGGCGCGCAGATCGTGCGGGCTGGGACGTGTCGGGACGACGATCAGTTCGGCGACGCTGATGACGCTCTGGATCGCCATCGTGATCGCCGGCGGCGTATCGATCACGGCCAGCTTGAAGCCCTGCTGACGCAGGATTTCAAGGTCGGAGGCCAGCCGTGCGACCGTGGTCTGGGCGAAGGCCGGAAGGTCGGTTTCACGCTCGTTCCACCAGTCGGCGAGCGAGCCTGGCGGATCGATATCGATCAGAACGACTGGGCCGGCGCCAGCAAGCTGCGCCTGCACCGCAAGATGGCCCGACAAGGTCGTTTTACCCGACCCGCCCTTTTGTGAAGCCAATGCCAAAACGCGCACTGCT
>JAPUEF010000045.1 GCA_027492655.1 Alphaproteobacteria bacterium
GCTTGATGCGTTCGTTTTTCGGGTTGGGTTTCGACATCTCTTCAGTCCTCGTGTTGAAGTCACTGTTCAGGGGCAGTCGGGATCGCTCCCTTAGGCGGCGTTGACAGCCCGTGGACGGGCACCCGGCAAACCGCGATTCCGGGCATGACGGCGTCGATGTCGGTCGTGCGGACCTGGCGGTTCATGGGAGCGCCGCAGAGGCACGTCCCCTTCAGCGTGCCGGTCGTGTCGGAGGTCTGCAGAAAGTCGACAGTTCCGCCGGCCGGCGTGCGCGGCGCACGGCATCGGAAGCAGAAGAATCGCCCCGGACCGCAGGTCTGCTTTGCTGCCTGGCGGCGCTTCTGGAGGAAGGCTTTGAGGGCTGCCCCGTGAATGAGCATCGGACGCTGTCCGTCGAGCACGGGCAGGCCCTCGGCGATCCAGCGGCGGACCGTGTTCTTGTGGACACAGAGCAGAAGCGCCACGTCCTCCACGGTGTAGGGGTGGTAGATTTTGACCCGTTGGGGATTGGGGTATCGGCCGGCCATTTTGGCCTCAGGCCTTGTCGAGCAGGCGGCGGATCGAATCCGCCTTTACCAGCGTGCGGCGGCCGAGTTTCACGACCTCAAGGCGGCCCTCACGGATGAGGCTGTAGATTGAGGTGCGGCTGATACCGAGCGCCTTGGCGGCGTCGATGATCGAGGTGGCGATGGTTTCCATGACTTGCTCCTGTTGCCGCTGCCGGACGTCAGCGGGTGCAGGCGCAAGCTGGCGAAACTGGCCGTATTGATCGGCCAGAAAAGGCCAAAAAAGGCCAAAAACCCGGCTTTACGGTTTTTTGGCCTCGCTCTCGATGATTTTCCAGATCTTCGATGCGCGCGTTCGGACACCCGCTTCGGCCGAATCATACCCGTGCTCGGCGATCCATGCGTGCATCGCCTTCTCGATGTCGGCCTGCTTTGTAGGGATAAGCGTTCCAAGATGCAGTTGGCCGAGGATCGCGATCAGAAGGTCTTCCCACCAAGGCGCACGAGGTCGTCCCGGCCCCCCCTTTGCTGAGGGCACCGAGGCCAATGGCACTTGCAGAGGCTCAGCCGAAGTCTTCAGTCCCAAGAAATCGAGAATGTGCTGCTTGTTGAACTCGACGCCATAGGCGCGGAGCCGCTTAGACCGAAACATGGATTCGAAGTCGCCGGTCGCCCAATTTTGCCGGAATAGTTTGATTCCTTTGGGGAACCAGAATGTGAACGACAACAGTGTGTCGTCAAACCGCCTGCCGTCGGAAACCAACCGCTTGGCCCTCGCTCGTATCAGTTGGTCGAACGCGCGCGTCAAAATGGCGGTCTTTGCCTCTGAGATCGACATATGTTGGGTGGCTAGCGCCAAAGCGTCCCGTGCCGAAAGCCACTCATCTGACATGTAAGATCCCTCTCGGCAGACTTGCCGATGCTGGGTGCGAAGCCCAGTTTGGTCAGCTTGGCTGTGGTTAGGCTCCCGGGGCAATACTGGTCCGGTCTTAGCGCGCCAATAGTAACCCCTCAGCGCCGTCCCCTCCTATGCCGCGAAATTGACCGCCGAATTATTGCAACGGCGGGGGGGAACTGCATATTTGTTGGAATGCGCAGGCTTGGGATCTTAATCGTCGCTTTGGCGGTCGGACTTGGTGGGCTCGCCTTGACGCAGGCGGCCGCGAACCCGGCCCAACCTGCCATGGACGCAATGAGCGATTGCGAATGTCCGCCGTCAAACAGCCCCTGCCCAGATACGGACAAGGACAAATGCGGCGGAATGGCTGGGTGCGTGATGCGCTGTGCAATTGCGCCGGTCCACATGCCGGCCCCGACAGGCGACAGGGCGAAAGCGCTGTGTGTCGTCGCTTGGACTATCCCGCAGGGTAGCGTCCTGCATGCTCGGGCACTGTTGCCGCCGCTTCCCCCTCCACGATCCTCCCTCTCCATCTGATGAACGCTTCGGCCTGTTAGGTCGCAGCAACGCCTGTCGTGCGTGCTCTCACAGGGAGCGGCATTTCGTCCGGCGTCCGGTTTCCATCACGGTTGGGACACACCACCATGTTCACACTACGCGCGCCGCGTCTTCGCGGTGTCCTAAAGGCTATGACGACTGCGATTTTCATGATGACCAGCCCGATACTATCGGGTTGCAGCGCCGAGGAGGTGCCCCGCTGGGAAGCGGTAAATGCTGACATTCCCGTAGGCAAGGCGACCAGGCTCGAAGTGCGCCTCGTCGGGGCGGATGCAACGGCAGTCACCGTCACCGCCACACGGCTCGATATGGGTCCGGACGGCATGGCGATGATGGATACGCCCCTGACGCAGGTCACGAGCGAGGAGCCTGGCGTCTTTGCCTATGAGGCCAATGTCTCAATGGCCGGGCGCTGGGGGTTGACGATCTCGGGCACGGTTGCGGGACGGCCCGAGCCTGTCGAGGGCATCATCGTCTTCACGGCGAGCGAGAAACACTCGGAGGCGACGCCGCCGCCGGGCGAGCGGAAGATCCGCTACTACCGCAATCCCATGGGCCTGCCCGACGTTTCGGACGTGCCAAAGCAGGATTCCATGGGGATGGACTACATTCCCGTCTACGAGGACGAGGCCGGTGGGTCGGATGGCTCGGTCCGGATTTCGCCCGAAAAAATCCAGCGGGCCGGGGTGACTACTGCCCCGGTCCAGATGAAGGTGCTCACGCGCACCATCCGGGGCTTTGGGATGGTGGCGGCGGATGAAAGCCGCCTCGCCATGCTGACAGCCCGCTTTGATGGCTTCGTCGAGAAGGTTTTCGTGCCGGTCACGGGCGGCGAGGTTAAGGCGGGCGCGCCGCTGGTCCAGGTCTGGATCAGCAGCGTCGATCTCCTCCAGAAACAGGCCGACTATCTCTCCGCCCTTAAAGGCGGCGGCCGAGGCGGGGACCCAGCTCGGGCAGCGGCGAACTTGAGGGCGTTCGGGTTTCCCGATGTCGCCATTGCCACAATTCGCGATGCGGGGGCGCCGGTCAGGTCCATCGTGCTAACCGCGGACGCAGGAGGCACAGTTATCCAGCGCGAGGCCGTGCCCGGCATGCGGTTCGCGGACGGGGAAATGCTCTTCATGGTCGCCGATCTTTCGGCGGTCTGGATCACCGCCGAGATCGCGGAGCGCGACCTGGGCGATGTCAGCGTGGGCCAGAACGTCGAAATCGATTTGCCGGGCGGTGACGGCACGGTCAGCGGGACCGTCGCCTTTGTCGCGTCCATGATCGATCCAGAAACGCGCACTGGCATGATCCGGATCGACGTGCCGAATGAAGAGCGCCGGTTGCGGGTGGGGCAGCTCGCCGAAGTGCGGGTCGCTGCAGCAGTTTCGGCCGAGCCCGTGCTGGCCGTGCCGGATACGGCGCTGATCGACGACGGCGCGCGCCGGATCGTGCTGGTCGCCAAGGAGGGCGGTCTCTTTGAACCCCGGCCCGTCACGACGGGCGGCCATGCGGACGGCTTTTGGGCGGTAACCAGTGGGTTGACGGCGGGCGAGCAGGTCGTCGTGCGCGGCAATTTCCTCATCGATGCGGAGAGCAACTTGACCAGCGCGCTGGTGGCGTTTACCCAGCCAGCCCCCCAGCCATGATTGCCGCCATCATCAAATGGTCGGCGCAGAATGTCGTTTTCGTTCTGATCGGCGCGACCCTTGCCTGTCTCGCCGGCATTTATGCGCTGACGCGCACGCCTATCGATGCCATTCCCGACCTCTCCGACACGCAGGTCATCGTCTACACCGACTATCCCGGCCAGGCGCCGCAGGTCGTCGAAGATCAGGTGACCTTCCCGCTGACCACCGCCATGCAAAGCGTGCCGCGCTCAAAGGTGGTGCGCGGGTTCTCGTATTTCGGCGTCTCGTTCGTCTATGTCATCTTCGAAGACGGCACCGACATCTACTGGGCGCGCTCGCGGGTTCTCGAGTATCTAAACGCGGCCGCCTCCCGCCTTCCCGAGGGTGTGACACCCAATCTTGGCCCGGACGCGACCGGCGTCGGCTGGATTTACCAGTATGCGCTGACCTCGACCCGCCACGACCTCGCCGAACTCCGCTCGATTCAGGATTGGCAGGTCCGGTTCGGTCTTACGAGGGCAGCAGGTGTTGCAGAGGTCGCGAGCGTCGGCGGGTTCGTGAAGCAATACGCGGTCGTAATCGACCCGCTGCGCCTACGCGCGTTGAAAGTCTCACTCGACGACGTTCGGGAGGCCATCCGGTCGAGCAATCTCGACGTCGGCGGTCGCACCGTCGAAGTGGCCGAGACCGAGTTCATGATCCGTGGCCGGGGCTATCTGAAGTCGCCAAGCGACCTGGAGCGCGTCGCGGTCAAATCGAGCGGCAATACGCCCGTATTCATCGGCGATGTTGCGCGGGTGGAGATTGTCCCGGATGAGCGGCGGGGAATAGCCGAGCTAAATGGCGACGGTGAGGTCGCAAGCGGCATCATCGTCCAACGCTACGGCGAAAATCCGCTCGATGTCATCGAGGCCGTCAAAGCGCGCATCGACGTAATCCAGCCAAGCCTGCCGGCCGGCGTTTCCATCGTGCCCGTCTACGACCGCTCTGACCTCATTCACCGCGCCATCGGCACGCTGACTTCGACGCTTACCGAGGAAAGCCTTGTCGTCGCGCTGATCTGTTTCATATTCCTGCTGCACGCCCGCAGCGCGCTGGTCGCCATTGTCACGCTCCCGGTCGGCATTCTGATCGCCTTCGGCATTATGCATGCGCTGGGAATCAGCTCGAACATTATGAGCCTCGGCGGTATCGCCATCGCCATCGGGGCCATGGTCGATGCGGCCATTGTCATGATCGAAAACGCGCACAAACGGCTTGAACATTCTCCCGATCTCGACCGAAAGACCATCTTGATTGCAGCCGCTCAGGAAGTCGGCCCGGCGCTGTTCTTCAGCCTGCTCATTATAACCGTCTCATTCGTGCCGATCTTCGCGCTCGAAGCTCAGGAAGGCCGCCTGTTCCAGCCGCTGGCATTCACCAAAACCTTCGCCATGGGCGCCGCTGCGTTGTTGTCGATCACCTTGGTCCCGGCTCTGATGGTGCTCTTTGTCCGCGGCAAGATCGTTGCCGAGGCGCGCAATCCGGTCAGCCGGGTTCTCATCTGGCTCTATCGGCCGATAATTCGCCTCGTCCTGCGCGCCAAGTGGCTGACCATTGCCTTCGCGGTCTTGGCGCTGGCGGTCAGCGTCATTCCGGCCGGCCGGCTTGGCTCTGAGTTCATGCCCAATATGAACGAGGGCACGCTGCTTTACATGCCGACGACTTTGCCAGGGCTTTCCGTCACCAAAGCGGCTGAGCTGATGCAAACTCAGAACAGGATCATCAAGGGCTTTCCCGAAGTCGCGTCGGTCTGGGGCAAGGCCGGCCGCGCCCAGACTGCAACAGATCCTGCGCCTCTGGAGATGTTCGAGACGACCATCAATCTCAAGCCGGAGGGCGAATGGAGGGACGGCATGACGCTCGACAAGCTCATCGCCGAAATGGACGCATCGCTACAGTTTCCTGGCGTCAGTAACGCCTGGACGATGCCGATCAAGGCCCGCACCGACATGCTCGCCACCGGCATCCGCACGCCCGTCGGCGTCAAGATCTTCGGCAAGGACACCAAAGAACTTGAGGCGTTGGCGCGGCAGGTCGAGACCGCATTGCGGGCCGTGCCGGGCACGTCCAGCGTCTATGCCGAGCGGATCAGCGGCGGGTCATTCCTGGAGATCGCGCCCGACCGTGAGAAAATCGCCCGTTACGGCATCAGCATGGAAATGGTTCAGCAGACTATTGCCTCCGCTATCGGAGCCGAACCGATTACGACGATGGTCGAGGGCCGCGAGCGCTATGCCGTCGTGCTGCGCTATCGGCGGGACGTGCGGAGCGACCCAGAGGCAATCGCTCAAGATGTGCTGGTGTCCAAGCCGGGCGGAGGCGCCATTCCGCTAGGGGATCTTGCGACCATCACGCGCACCAAGGGGCCGACGATGATCCGCACGGAGGACGGGCAGCTGGCCGTCTATGTGTTTGTCGATATCCGCGACCGGGACCTCGGCGGCTATGTCAGCGATGCGCGCAAGGCTGTTTCTGAGCAGATATCGTTTCCGCCCGGATATTACGTCGCCTGGAGTGGCCAGTTCGAATTCCTCGAACGCGCCGAGCAGCGCATGCAGATCGTCATCCCGGCGACGATCCTCGTGATCTTCCTGCTGCTGTTCGCCAATTTCCGCCGCTTGTCGGATACGCTGATCGTCATGCTGTCTTTGCCGTTCTCGCTCATCGGCGGGCTTTGGCTAATGGACTGGATGGGGTTCAACCTCAGCGTCGCTTCGGCGGTGGGATTCATAGCGTTGGCCGGCGTCGCCGCCGAAACGGGCGTGATCATGCTCCTCTATCTCAACCACGCCATCGACGACCTTCGATCCAGTCGCAAAGCATCCGCTGAGAGAATCACGCCTGAGGACTTCGACAACGCCGTCATGTCTGGCGCGGTCGACCGCGTTCGGCCCAAGATGATGACAGTCGTCGCCATCATGGCCGGGCTCATACCGATCCTTTGGAGCACGGGTGTCGGGTCCGAAGTGATGCAGCGCATCGCCGTTCCGATGATCGGGGGGATGGTTTCATCGACCGTTCTGACACTCATCGTCATTCCGGCGTTGTTCGCGCTAATCCGTCGGCGCGGAATTGTGGGAAAGCCAGAACCGGGCTGACCATCCCATGGGAATCGGGCAACCACACAGATGGCTGCCCTTTCCTAACCTCGTGAACGAGGGAAGACGTTCAGCCCTACTGGTTGGCCGCGATGAACGCGTTGAGCTGATCAATTTCCATTTTCTGCATGTCGATCATTTTCTGCGCCAGCTCGCGCATCTTTTCGTCTTTGCCGAACGTCAGCTCCACCTCCGCCATGGCGATGGCGCTCTGGTGGTGCGGCACCATCATCCGCGCGAAATCCACGTCGGGATTGCCGGTGTAATCTTTCGGCATGTCAGCCTTCATCTTCTCCATGGCGGCCATAAAGCCATGCTCTGCACTCGCGGGCATCATCGAGTGGTCCATCGGCTTTTCTGCGGCCGCGACGGGCGCGGACGTCGACATCAGAAGGGCTGCAAGTAGGACGGACTTTAAGGGGGTCATTGGTCGCCTCACATTTTGCGGGAGCCTGGCATCAAGCTCACTTCTATGGCGGCCTTTGACAGCGTCCGACCACCATGGATATGAAATGGCGCGAGTGCTCTGCTAGTTCCCGAAAAAAGCTCAGTTTATTGCATCCAAGAACGTGATCGAACCTTCCAACGCTGGAAGGCTGTTACTGGCGTTCTAGCAGCGCTTTCATCTGTGCAATCTCGGCTTCCTGGGACTGGATGATACCGACGCAGAGCGCCTTGATCTCGGGATCGGAAATCGTCGCTTCCTTACACATGAGCACCGCGCCTGAGTGGTGCGGAATCATCGACCGGAGAAACTGGCTGTCGCCAATTGCGGCTTGAGTGCGAATGGCAAAAAAGCTCGCGATCAGGACAAGCGCCGCGACGCCTCCAATAATGAGATTCGCCTGCCGGTTGGGATACATCTTTCCCATCATGGCAATCTCCAGGATCGCCATGGGCGCAGCCATCGTCAGCGCCATGTATGCCATGTTGAGATTGACCACAAAGTCGCTGGCTTGCGCGATCATTTCGAACATCAAAACGAACATAATCAACGTGTTCAGGACCAGCATGAGCGCCAGCGTCTTGTAAGGCGCGCCATGAGACGCGGTGCTGTGTTGCATAGTCTCGTGATTTTTCATTTCGGCAGCCTCGTAGAGTTAAATCAGCCAATGGCACGGCTCAACGACTGTTACTTATCGAACGCGCGAACAGCCGTTTGGTGCTAGCTGGCCACATAAATCGAAATGGAGCCGGTCGGCGTTGAAACGACTGCCGTCTCTGCGACGGACGCAAAACCGGCAGACCTCATCAGGTCAGGCAGGATGTTGTCAGCGTTTGGCTGCGTGTCGGCTACGCCATCGAGGGCTTGGACAGTTGCGCGAAAAGCAATCCGCATGGCGCGGGTCCGCTGAAAACCATAGTCCGCAATGACGAGCTTTCCGGTCGGCGGCAGCGCGCTCTTCATTGCGATGATCATGCGCTCCTTCTCGTCCTTGGCTACCTGGTGAAGGACGAGCGATGACGTGACGACGTCAAAAGGGCCATGCGTCTGGACGAAATCGTCGGACAGAAATCCAGTATGCCAAGCGACCACGACCCCAGCGGTGAAAGCCTTCTTGGCGGCTCGTGCCAAGACATGGGGATCGGGATCTAGGCCGTGAATGTGAGCGCTGGTCTGGCTCTTGGCCAGCATGACGGCAAGTGAGCCGGTGCCGCAGCCCACGTCGAGCAATCTCTCTCCAGGCTTCAGCGCGATCTCGCTTATCAGGCGGCGTCTCCAAGTCGCCTCGCGGGTCAGCACCCGGATCGCGGTGTCATACACCGGCGTCAGCCAATGATAGCCGAGGGCCGGAGTGAAGCTCTGCGGCGCGCTCATTGCTTTCGCATGGGCGCTGCAGGGTGACAGGCCGCCTCAGCCTGTCCGTGGGAAAGATCGTCCATTATCGGGCAGTCAGGCTTTCCGTCGCCATGGCAATTCTCGGCCAAATGCTCAAGCGTCGCGAGCATGCCTTGCAGGTTCGAGATTTGCTGCCTGAGCTCGTCGATGTGGCTCAGCGCAATCGACTTCACATCGCTGCTGTTCCGGTGGGTGTCTCCCCACAATCCAAGCAAGGTCTGGATCTTCTCCATCGAGAACCCGAGGTCTCTCGCCCGCCGGATAAAACGCAAACGGTGCAGGTCCGGCTCTCCATAAGTGCGGTATCCCGCGCCGGTTCGTGAGGCAGCTCCTATCAGGCCGATGCTTTCGTAGTAGCGGATCATCTTGGCGGAGACCCCGGAACGGGCAGCCGCTTCGCCGATGTTCATGTGACGGGCTCCTTGAGCGAAAGGGAGCGCAGCCGCAGGGCGTTGACGATGACCGAGAACGAACTCAGCGCCATCGCGGCGGCAGCCACAATGGGAGACAGCAGCAGCCCAAACGCCGGGTAGAGAATACCGGCGGCGATGGGGACACCGGCCGCGTTGTAGACAAAGGCGAAGAAGAGGTTCTGGCGGATGTTGCGCATTGTCGCCTGGCTTAACCGCCTGGCCGCGAGAATACCGCGCAAGTCGCCCGTCAGCAGGGTGACGCCGGCGCTTTCCATCGCAACGTCCGTGCCCGATCCCATGGCAATGCCGACGTCAGCCGCCGCCAGCGCCGGCGCGTCGTTCACGCCGTCTCCCGCCATAGCGACAACGCGCCCCTCAGCCCGCAGCCGGGTCACCACGGCGCTCTTCTGATCCGGCAGGACATCCGCCTCGAGATCGGAAATGCCTAATTTGGCGGCCACGGCCTTGGCCGTGATCCGGTTGTCGCCCGTCAACATGATGACGCGAATGCCTGCGGCTTTCAGCGCCGCAAGTGCCGCCGGTGTCGTTTCCTTTACCGGATCTGCGATGCCGATCGCGCCTCGCGCTTTGCCATCTATCGCGACCAGAATGGCGGTGACGCCATTGGCGCGCATGCGATCAGCCGCCTCGGCAATCTCCGCAACATCAACTCCGCGTTCCGCTAGGAACTTTGCAGAGCCAACGATAATGCTTCGCCCGCCTACCGTTCCTTCGACGCCCTTTCCAACAGGAGAGACCACGCCAGACGGCTCTTCCAGCGACAGGTTTCGTGCGATTGCCGATTTGACGATGGCCGCTGCCAGCGGGTGCTCGCTCGCGCGCTCAAGGCTGGCGGTAAGACGCAATAACTCCGTCTCGTCCTGGCCCTCAGCAGTCGAGATCGTCACGACTGACGGATTGCCTTCCGTGAGCGTGCCAGTCTTGTCCACGACAAGCGTGTCGATCTTTTCCAGGCGCTCCAGCGCCTCGGCGTTTTTTATGAGAACGCCAGCTTCGGCTCCCTTTCCGACGCCCACCATAATCGACATAGGGGTCGCGAGACCCAGAGCGCAGGGGCAAGCGATGATGAGCACGGAGACTGCCGCAATCAGCCCATAGCTCATCGCCGGCTCGGGGCCAAAGTAGGCCCAGACGCCGAACGCAATCAAAGCGACCGCGATGACGCTTGGCACGAACCATCCGGAAACCTTGTCCGCGAGGCGCTGGATCGGGGCGCGGCTGCGCTGGGCCTGCGCCACCATTTGAACGATGCGCGAGAGCATGGAATCGCGCCCCACCCGCTCAGCCTGCGCCAGAAATCCGCCGCTCCTGTTGAGCGTGCCGCCGATGAGCGCCGAGCCCTGCTCTTTGCTGACAGGCATGGATTCGCCGGTGACCATCGATTCGTCGACCGAGCCGACGCCTTCGAGAACAACGCCATCGACGGGCACTTTCTCGCCTGGGCGAATTCGAAGCCGGTCGCCGACTGCGATGTGCTCGATGGAAACTTCCTCGTCCGTGCCGTCCGCTCGGACGCGCCGCGCCGTTTTCGGCGCGAGATCGAGGAGAGCGCGAATGGCGCCGCCCGTCGATTCGCGTGCTCGAAGCTCCAGAACCTGACCGAGCAAAACCAGAGCGGTTATAACGGCGGCGGCTTCGAAGTAGACCGCGACCGTGCCGCCCATTGCCCGGAACGCAGGAGGAAAGATGTCAGGAAGGGCGGTCGCCACTACGCTGTAGAGCCATGCGACACCTGTGCCCATGGCGATCAGCGTAAACATGTTGAGGTTGCCGGTCCGGAGCGACTGTGCGCCTCGCACGAAGAACGGCCAGCCGGCCCAGAGAACGACAGGCGTCGCCAAAATGAGCTGCAGCCAGTTGCCGAGCTGCGGGCTGATCCAGCGGTGAAGATTGAGGAAATGCCCTCCCATCTCCAAACCGACCACGGGGATCGAGAGCGCCACACCTATCCAGAACCGGCGCGTCATGTCCGCCAGTTCAGGGTTAGGGCCAGAATCTAACGTCGGCGTCATCGGCTCCAGCGCCATGCCGCAAATGGGGCATGAGCCCGGCGCATCGCGGATGATTTCCGGATGCATTGGGCATGTCCACTGCGTCCCTTCGGCGACCGCGATGACAGGTTTTTCACTGCCAACCGCATAGGCGGCCGGGTCCGCTTCGAACTTCGCCAGACATTTCGGACTGCAGAAATAATAGGTCTGACCGGCGCGCTCTGCGTGCAGCGTCGTTGATTTGATCGTTACGGTCATGCCGCACACGGGATCTACCGCCGTGCCTTCCTTCTGCGCGACGCCTGCAGCAGGCGTCAGACTTTGGTGGCCCGCGTGTTTGCCGTGGTCATGCCCTGTGCAGCAATTGCTCATTCGGTAAATCCTTCCAACATTTCCGACAGGATGCGGCTTCCCATGATGGGAAGGTCAAGCGGCGAATGGAATGACGCCGCTTGGAAACCTGCCGGCAGTCGGTCTCAGCCAGGCGGCTTTCGTGAAGACGAGTGATACTGAATGATTTTCCAGCCATCCGCAGTCCGTCGGAGCACGCTTGTAGCTGCGCCAAGCCGGACGATGGGGTCTCCGCCTTCCTTCAACTCGATGGTGTAGAGATAAGTTTCTGAAGCGATGGCTAGATCGCCCTCTACCGCCACAGTTGCGGCATAGTCCGCGAACTTGAAGCTCTTGAACTCGCCGAATTCCGGGCCAAGGTGCTCCTTCAGATATACGGACCACGTGCCCTCATCTCCGCCCTGCTCGAAGACGCGAGCGTCTGTCGTGAAGAGTGTTGAGGCCGCCGCTCCATCGAGATTTTGAACCGCTGCGCTGTATGACTGAAGGACGCTTCTCACGTCTGCCTCATCCGTCTCAGGAGAGGCGGCTGCGGGCACGATTAGGACTAGCGCGGAGCAAAAAGCTATCACCGACACCATTCGCTTCATTGGAGCCTCCTTGAAAAAGCTGGCCAGCGCGACACGCTGATGCGTCGCGCTGGCCAGCGCCTTACTTCACAGTGATGTTGCCGAGCATGCCGGCCTCTGAATGACCGACAAAATTGCAGGCGAATAGGAAGTCGCCCGGCTTCGTGAACTTCCAGGTTACGCTTTTGGTCTCGCCGGGTTTTACGATGACCGTGTTTCCTGCTTCGGCGTGCGCGGCCTCGTGCTCAGGGGCCGTCATGTCCATACCCATCTCGGTCATCATCGCCATCATTTGCTTCGCCGCTTCCTGGTAGGCGGCATCCCCGATGGTGAATTCGTGCGGCTGCTCACCCTTGTTGGTGAACTGGAAGGTCACGGTATCTCCGGCCTTCAATGTCAATGCGGTGACGTCATAGCGGATTTCCTCGCCAGCAATCTTAACCGTTTGGCTGGCGTTTGAGGGCGTGCCCTTCTCACCGAATGCCGACGTGTCGGCCAACTTAGCCTCCAACTCTTCGTGCATCTTGCCCATGTCACCGGACATGTTCATGCCGGCCATGTCGTGACCGCCTTGCTCGCCTGCTGCGAGTGCAGCCGGTGAGAACCACAGCGCGCCGAGAATTGCGGCGGTTGAAACAGTGTGACGAAAATTCATAGCAAAGCTCCTTTAAGTGATCGGCCGATGAAACCCTTCCCCCGCTTGGGGCGGCCCATACCGGCCTTGTATGAGCAGTTCGGTGACTTGGAGATTTCAGAACATGAGGCGGACGCCGACACGAACCGACGTCGCGTCCGGATTTTCGCCCGCTGCACGGGCCAGACCGGACGTTTCGCCAAGTTTTCGCTGCCATACGACATCGACGTAGGGCGCAAAGCGGCGCGTGAACTCGTATCGAACCTGGAGGCCTATCTCGATATCGCTGATCCCTGCCCCGACATTCAACTCGGGCACATCCTGCGCAAAGAGATTGGCCTCGAAGTGGGGTTCGGCGATCAGGCGCTGCGTCAGAAGCAGATCGAAGCTCTGCTTGAACCGAACCGATAGATCACCTTTGTCAGAAAGAAACGCGCTCGCTTCCGTCTCGAAGAAGTAAGGCGCCAGTCCAACGACGCTCGCCGCAAGATATGTGCGATTGCCGGGCTCGAAATCCTGCCTGACGCCTATCAGCACATCCCAGAACGTATCGAAGTTCCAGCCGTAGTAGAGTTGGACTTCGGCGTCGCTTAAACTGCCATCCCTATATTCGCCTTCAGAGCGGATCCAGACGCGTTCGCTATCGCCGCCGATCCAGCCATCGACGTCCCAGTTGAACAGGCCGCCGTCCTTCGCCGCATAGTCGAGTTCGGTGCGGATATTGTTGAAGACCGTCGGCGCTGGATCATCGCCGTGACCCATGTCCTGTGCGAAAGCAGGCATCATTGTCGCGGCAGTCGACACGGCCGCGACCAAGAGGAAGCGCTTCACTTGCCACCTCCATGGTTCATGCCGGCCATATTCGACATGTCATGACCGTTCATGTCGTGTGGTGACATCGTGATGCTGCTGTCGTCGGGCGTGATATCGGCGCTTCCGGGCGGCTCAACGACGAAGCGCGTCATCATGCCGGCGACCATGTGGTAGAGTAGGTGGCAGTGGAGCGGCCATGAGCCGACCTCTTTTGCCGTCAGGACGACGGAAACGGTCTTCCCGGGCGGAACGATGACGGTATCCTTGAGCGGCTTATGGTCCGTTTGTCCGTTTTCGAGCTGGAAGAACTGGCCGTGAAGATGGACGGGGTGAGCCATCATCGTCTCGTTGACGAAGATCAGTCGGACCCGCTCTCCATATTTGACCCGGATCGGCTCCGAATCGCCGAACTTCTCGTCATTGAGCGACCAGAGATAGCGCTCCATGTTGCCGGTCAGGCGGACGGTGATGTCGCGCGTGGGTTCGCCCGTATCGACGTTCGCTTTCAGCGCCTTCAGCATCTTGTAGTCGAGCCGCCTAACGCCTTCCGGCACGCCGGCAGCCCAGCCCTTGGGGCGGCCGCTGCCGTCGACTGGGGTTGCCTCTCCGCCCATGTCCATGCCCGACATGTCGTGGCCCATCGCCGAATGGTCCATTTTGGACATATCCATGCCGGACATATCCATGCCCGACATGTCCATTCCGCCCATGGAGCCGTGGTCCATACCAGCCTTCGACATGCCCATGTCGTCCATCGTCAGGATCGAGCGCTCACGCCGTTCCGGTATCGGTCCCTCTTGGCCTGGCGAGGTCGCGAGGGTTGCGCGTGCATAGCCCGTGCGATCAATGGCTTCGGCGAAGACCGTGTAGGGAATGTCCTCTTTGGGCTCGACGATGACGTCGTAACGCTCTGCGACACCCATCCGAATTTCGTCGATGGGCACCGGATTGACGTCATTACCGTCTGCCGCGACGACGGTCATTTTCAGGCCGGGAATGCGGACGTCGAACAACGTCATCGCCGACCCGTTGATTAGCCGCAGCCGGATACGCTCTCCCTTTTTGAACAGAAACGTCTGGTTCTTCTCCGGGGATTTGCCGTTGACGATGAAGCTGTAGCCGGTCACGTCCGCCAGATCGGTCGGATCCATGCGCATCTGACCCCAATCGGCGCGATCAGCGATAGCCGCTGAAGATCCGACCTGGTCTGCGTCCTTGAAGAAGTCGCCTACGGTGCGCTGAGCAAAATTGTAGTAGCCGGAATCCGCCTTGAGATTGCGCAACACCTGGTCGGCATCTTCCGGCGTCGCGTCGCCGAGCAGCAGGACGTAGTCGCGGTCGAAGCGGAAAGGCGATGGTTTCGCCGGGTCGATCACAATCGCACCTAGGACGCTCTGATCCTGCGTCCCTGAGTGACTATGATACCAGTATGTTCCGCTTTGGCGTATGTTGAACGTGTAAGTGAAGCTCTCGCCCGGCTTAATGCCCATGAAGCCGTTGAAGCCTGGCGCGCCGTCCATGATGCCGGGCAGGAGAATGCCGTGCCAGTGAACGGAGGTCGGGTTGTCGGTCAGGTTGGTGACGGTGATCGTGGCAGGCTCGCCCTCTTTGAAACGGAGGGTCGGGCCAGGCACGCCGCCGTTGATGGTCATCTTGGTGACGGTCTGGCCGCCGATCTCAACGGTCGCGTTTTCGACCTTTAACTCATAGCTCGCCGCTTGCGCCGGCGCTGCGACCAATAAGAGCAATGCGGCGACTGCGCCGAAGACCTGCCATGGCCGGCTAACTGCCGAAGCGATATCAGAAATTGAACACGTCATTGATCTCTCCACACGCATATGCCGACGCGGGATTGCGTCGACAGAAGTCGTGAGGAATCAGATCAAGAGGCGGTGATTGGTCGCGAAGACAGCGGCAAACCCGCCGCGACTTCGGGGCGGCCCCCGAGCCTGTAAGATTTTAGCCGGGCTCGGGCCTGCCGTTACGGGCCCATCCGGCAGAACGGCCGCGAGCACTGTGATATCCGGAGTTGCCACGATGAGCGCAGCAGGTAACGGTCCCGCAGACTTGGACATTTCCATCGAAGCGCAATCTTGCGCAGGAGGTTCGTTCGAGGATGGCGGCGCGGCATGGGCGTCCCCGTGCCCTTCATGCGCAGACGCGACGGGCGCAGCCTGAGCAGAAGGGAACATCCAATCACAATGAGGGCCGAGGCCCGCGACGAGGATCGCGAGCACATAGGCTATCGCAGCAATGGCAGCTACGCGTCTCATGGCAGGTATATGTTGGCTTCCCATGTAGGAAGGTCAAGCGGCGACTATCCTGTCACGATTTCTGCCGACCTTTGCTGACGACCATGTCCCCGGAACCTATTGACCTTCCCCCAAGGGAAGGTCGTAAGCGAAGATCGTCGGCTGCTGCCTTGGTCGCGGGCGCGCCGCGTTTTCATCTAACAGTGGAGCCACAAGTGATCCGAATCTCCCGCTTGGCGATGGCGGCAGCCGCCGCCTTGTCCCTCATCTCGAACGCTTCGGCGCATGCCCGCCTGTTGACGGCAAGCCCTGCCGCTGACGCTGCGGTCACGAGCCCCAGAGAACTGACGCTGGTCTTCAGCGAAGCGCTTTCAGCGGATTTCTCTGGCGTTGAGCTGGCGATGCTCACGATGCCCGGTATGACCATGGACCAACCCATGATGATCGAAGGCATTGAGGTCGCAGTTGCATCTGACGGCAAGACGCTTGTTGCGAAGCCCGCCGCGCCGCTTGGCGCCGGCCGTTACAAGCTCACCTGGCATGTCGTGACGACCGATACGCACAGGATCGAAGGCGTGCTGGAGTTCGAGGTAAAGTAGGATGGACGCCGATGTTCTCAATATCGGCGTTCGCTTTCTGCTCTACATCGAACTTGCGGCTCTGTTCGGCGTCCCGCTGTTCGCTGGCTGGTTGCTGAGATCGACCGACAACGCCGCTGTCCTTGAAAGCTGGCGGCCAACGCTGCGGTTCATCGCCTGGGCGGCCATCGTAACGGCAGCGTTGGGTTTGAGTGTTATGGCTGTGCAAATGGCCGGGTCGTGGAACGCGGCCTGGAACCGCAAGATGCTGGTTGCGGTCATTGGCACGCCTTATGGGCAGGCGTGGCTGTTTCGGATCGCAGCGCTCGTCGGCGTTGCGATCCTATTGCTCCGGCCGCTTCGGCGAGCCCCAGAACGCACCCTCGCTATCTCACTTGCCGGCATTGGGCTGGGTAGTCTCGCGTGGAGCGGACACGCCTTGGCCCTTCAAGGGACAGCGCGCGCGGTCCACCTGACCGCCGATGTGCTGCATCTTCTGACGGCGGGGGCCTGGATCGGCGCCATAGTTGGTTTGCGTGGAATGGTGGCAAACGCCGCCAAGTCCCGAGACGACCGCGACATCCTTATTGCCGCTCGTGCGCTCAGTGGGTTCGCAACTGCTGGCAGCGTGGTTGTCGCCACGCTCATTCTAAGCGGCTCGGTCAATGGCTGGATGATTGTGGGCTTCGATGGTGTCGCCGCCGCAATCGAAACGCCTTACGGGCTTCTACTGCTCGCGAAACTCTTACTATTCGCGATCATGCTCGGTCTCGCAGCGATCAACCGCTTTCGCCTGACGCCAAAGCTCGAAACGGCCATGGTCGAAGGTCAGCGCGACAACGCCCTCGGCCACCTCCGGCAGAGCCTTATGCTGGAATACTGTCTGGCGCTTGCCGTCGTCGCCCTGGTAGCCGTGCTTGGAACTTTGGCGCCTTTGCCGGGCTAGAGAGCAACAGTGCGTGTCGGGAGGTTGCTCCTGTGTCGTGCAAAACCGCTTTCTGCCACCTCGCGCTCAGGATGGTTGGCCCCATCTCGGCAACCTACATTAAACCTCAACCGGTTTTGGGGGTGTTACAATGTCTGGCATTGCTTGAGGACCAGCCTTACGCGCACGATGAGCGAGCCGATAGAGCGCCGGCAGCACCAGCAGTGTCAGTATGGTTGAAGAAATGATGCCGCCGATCACGACGGTCGCCAAGGGTCTCTGAACCTCCGACCCAGCGCCGACATTCAGCGCCATGGGCACGAAGCCGAGACTGGCCACCATGGCGGTCATCAACACCGGCCGCAGCCGGGTCAGGGCGCCCTCGCGGATGGCGGCCTCAAGCGGCATGCCTTCCGCCCGTAACGAACGGATGAAGGTGACCATGACGACGCCGTTCAGCACCGCGACGCCCGAAAGCGCGATGAAGCCGACACCGGCCGAGATCGACATGGGAAGATCGCGGAGGGCCAGCGCCACAACGCCGCCTGTCAAAGCCAAGGGCACGCCTGAGAAGACGATCAGTGCGTCCTTAAGCGACCCGAACAGCATGAACAACAATCCGACGATCAGGATCAATGCCAAGGGCACCACAATCTGAAGCCGCGCCGAGGCCGAAATGAGCTGCTCGAACGTGCCGCCATAGCCGATCCAGTAGCCCGGCGGCGGCTGAACCTGCTCTGCGACGGCGGCCTGAACGTCCGCCACGAATGAGCCAAGGTCGCGGCCTCGCACGTTCGCGGTCACAACGACCCGCCGCTTGCCGTTCTCGCGGCTGATCTGGTTGGGGCCGACCACCACTTCGACGCTGGCGAGATCGTGCAGGGGGACAAACATCGCGCCGCCGTCTGCATCCCGCCCGGCGGGAAGCGGCACCCTCAACCGGCCGATGGCATCGACATCGCCACGGATTTCTTCGGGAAGCCGCAGGACCACATCGAACCTGCGATCACCCTCGAAAATCTGCCCGGCCACAACGCCGCCAATAGAAGCTGAGACCACGGCCTGAAGATCGGAGACGTTGAGGCCGAACCGGGCGAGCGCCTTCCGATCTGGCGTGATCTGGAGGACCGGCAGGCCGGTCACCTGTTCGGTTTTCAAATCCTCCGCGCCCGCGATGGTGTTGAGGACACCCTCGATCTGCTCGCCAACTTCAAGAAGCTGGTCCAGATCGTCGCCGTAGATTTTTACAGCGACGTCCGAGCGGACGCCTGAGATCAACTCGTTGAAGCGCATCTGGATCGGCTGGGTGAACTCGTAGTTGTTGCCGGGAATGGCCTCGACGGCTTCCTGCATTTCCTCGACCAACGCCGTCTTGCTCTTGCCGGGGTCTGGCCAGGCGTCGCGGGGCTTCAGCATGACGAACGTGTCAGCGACGGAAGGCGGCATCGGGTCGGTGGCCACCTCGGCAGTCCCCAGCTTGGCGAAGACACGGTCGACTTCAGGGAAAGCCTTCAGCCGCGTTTCAAGGCTTTCCTGCATGCTGACGGCTTGGTTCAGCCCAGTGCCGGGTATGCGCAGCGCATGGAGCGCGATGTCGCCCTCATCGAGGCTCGGAATGAACTCGGCCCCGAGGCGTGTCGCCAACAGGCCCGACGCCACGACCAGCCCCAGCGAAACCGCCACAAACGCCGAGCGCCAGCGGAGCGCTGCGTCGAGGGCCGGGGCATAGAGCCGCCGCGAGCCCCGCATGAGCCAGCTGTCCTTCTCCTCGACCTTTCCGGTGATGAAGAGGGCCACGGCGGCAGGCACGAAGGTGAGGGACAAAAGCAACGCCGATGTCAGGGCGATGACGACCGTCAGCGCCATCGGGTGGAACATCTTCCCCTCGACGCCCGTGAGCGCGAAGATCGGCACATACACGATGGTGATAATCATGACGCCGAAGAGGCTCGGCTTGATGACTTCGTCCGTCGCCTCGGCGGCCAGCGCGAAGCGCTCGTCGCGGGTCAGCAGCCTGCCGAGCCTGTGTTGGCTCTCGCCGAACCGCCTGAGGCAGTTCTCCACGATAATGACGGCCCCATCGACGATCAGGCCGAAATCGAGGGCGCCGAGGCTCATGAGATTGCCCGAAACGCCGTTCTGCACCATGCCGGTCAGCGTCATCAGCATGGCGATGGGGATGACGGCCGCCGTGATGAGAGCAGCGCGGATGTTGCCCAGCATCAGGAACAGCACGACGATGACGAGCAGCGCCCCCTCGGCGAGGTTCTTTTCGACGGTCGCGATGGTCCGGTCGACAAGCGTCGTGCGGTCGTAGACAGGAACGGCCGAGACGCCATCGGGCAGCGACTGATTGACGATCTCCAGCTTCGCGGCGACCGCCTGCGAGACCGTCCGGCTGTTTTCGCCGACCAGCATGAACACCGTGCCGAGCACGACCTCCTTGCCGTTCTGGGTCGCGGCGCCGGTCCGCAGTTCCTCGCCCATGATGACGTCGGCCACATCGGCCACGCGGATGACCGCGCCATCGCGCTCCACCACCACGATGCCCAGCAAATCCTCGATCCCGGTGGCCTGGCCGGGCACGCGGACGAGATACTGCTCGCCGTAGCGCTCGACATAGCCGGCGCCGATATTCGCGTTGTTGTTCTCCAGCGCGGCAATGACGTCGGCCATGGTGAGGCCGAACGCCGAGAGCCGGTCGGGGTAAGGCGTGACGTG
Organism: Alphaproteobacteria bacterium; assembly: GCA_027492655.1. Taxonomy (GTDB): domain Bacteria; phylum Pseudomonadota; class Alphaproteobacteria; order Micropepsales; family Micropepsaceae; genus JADZAI01. Next base: position 19,827 of record JAPUEF010000045.1, read on the forward strand.
ATACTGCCGGACGAAGCCGCCGATGGTGTTGACCTCGGTCACGCCGGCGATGTTGCGGAGCTGTGGTCTGACCACCCAATCCTGCAGGGTGCGCAGGTCTTCCGCCGTGTAGAGCGATCCGTCCGGCTTCAGCGCGTTGTCATGCGCCTCGACCGTATACATGAAGATCTCGCCGAGCCCGGTGGCGATGGGGCCAAGTTCGGGCTCGATCCCCGGCGGTAACTGGCTCCGCACACCCTGAAGGCGCTCGTTCACCAGCTGGCGCGCGAAATAGATGTCGGTGCCGTCAGCGAAGACGACGGTGACCTGCGACAGTCCGTAGCGCGAGATCGACCGCGTGATCTCCAGCCCAGGCAGCCCGGCGATGGCCGTCTCGATGGGAAAGGTCAGCCGCTGCTCTGCCTCAAGCGGCGAGTAGCCGGGCGCCTCGGTGTTGATCTGGACCTGGACGTTGGTGATGTCCGGCACGGCATCGATAGGCAACTTCTGGAAGCTCCAGACGCCAAGGCCGCAAAGGCCGAGCACAATCAGCATCACCACCCAGCGGTGGCGGATCGAGAGATGGACGAAGCGTTCCAACATGGCCGGCCTCAATGATCGTGGCTCGCGCCGGACTTCTCGATGTCGGCGCGGATGAGAAAGGCGTTTTCGGTCACGTAGGTCTCGCCAGGCGTAAGCCCGCCCAGGACTTCGGCCCACTCGCCGTCGCGGCGGCCAAGTTCCAGCATCCTCACTTCATAGGTGTCACCCACTTTGGCGAATACGACCGTGAAGTCGCGGAAGCGCTGGAGCCCCGACACCCGCACGGCCAGCGGAACCTCCGCCTGCGAGACGGTCACCCGGCCCTCGACGGCCATGCCCGGCCGCCAAAGCTCGTCGGCATTGGCGATCACGGCGCGCGCGTTGAGGGTCTGCGTGTCGGCTTCCGCAACTGGTAGAAAAGGCTCGATCTTTGACTGAGCCGTAAGCTGACCGTTTAGGCTGCGGACCTCGACGGATTGGCCGGGGCGGATCGTCTCGGCATCGCGGGGGAAAACGTGCATATCGGCCTGCACCGCAGCCGGATTGCCGATCACCACAATGGCCGTCTCGGCCGCTACATCGCCGACGTTCAGCGGGCGCTGAATGACAACGCCGTCGATGGGTGCCTTGATCTGGTAAGTCCGCAGGGTATCGCTGGCTTCAACGGTCGCCACGGCATCGCCCCGCTTCACGCGATCCCCGACATTCACGTCGAGAGAGACAATCCGTCCCGGAAACCATGCGCGGACATCGGCACGGCCTGCCGGCGAGAGCACGACGCGACCCGACAGATCGATGGTGGCCGTGATCGTAGCTGGGCCGGCAACTTCCGTTTTGACGCCGGCCTGATCGGCGGCCGAGGCCGCGATGGTTGTCCGGCCTTCGTAGGATTCATATTCCCAGGTGTGGGTCTCGCCGTCATGCGTGGCCGTCACGGCCACGTCGAACGAATGCGGCTCGGTGACGACACCATCGCCCTTCAGGTATTCGCCTTCGGCGGCGAACTGAAACGTGTTGGTGATCGCGCCAAGGCGGGTCAGCACGACCGTCGCCTGCAGGGTTTCAGGGGAAACGGGCTTGTCATCGACATAGGCGAAGAGACGAAACTCGGGCTCCACCCCCGTCTCGAAGATGGTCAGCTCCAGCGCGAAATCGCCGTCCCGGAGCATGCGCCCGCCGCGAGGCCCACGCTCGGCTTCCTCGGCATGGCCTTCCTCTTGATGACCCTCTTCGCCGTGTTCGGCGTCGTCATGGCCTGCCGAGGCCGGGGCCTCGCCACAGGCCGAAAGGCTTGCAGCGAGGATGAGCGCCGCGCCAAGCGGCGCGAGCAAATGGAGCTTCAGTCGTGAACTTGCCATGGCCGTCACTCCGCGCTGGCGATGTTGGAATAGGTGCCGAGCAGCCGGTCGAGCGACGCCCTGCTGGCATGGAACGCGCGCAACACCGCGATGCGGCGGGCGCGCTCGTCGTTCAGGGCGCGCTGGGCTTCGGTCACGTCGAGATAGGTGAAGGCGCCCCGCGAAAAGCCGTCGAGCACCAGCTTTGCGGCGCGTTCGGCGGCCGGAATGATTTTAGCGTCGATCTGGCGCAGTTCGGCGGCTGCAATCGCAAGCTCGCTGCGAAGACGCAGGATTTCGCGGTCACGCGCGACGCGGTAGCTAGCGAGATCGAGATCGGCAGCGCGCTGCTCGGCCGCCGCACGGTCCACATTGCCACGATTGTCGTCGAAGATCGTCAGCGGGATCGAACCGCCGACCACGACGGCCACATCGTCGTTGCGCCCGAAATGCCGCACGCCGAGGCTGAGGGTCGGGTCGGCCACGGATTTGCTGCGTTCGACGGAGACGCGCGCGGCAGACGCGGCACGCTCGGCTTCCAGAACCGTGAGGTCTGCGCTGGCCGCCGCCTCGCCGGCTGCGGCAGGCACGTCGGTCGCCTCGAAAAACCGCATGTCGAGCCGGTAGCTGCCGCCGCCCGCCCAATAGGAGCCGAGACGCTGAAGCGCGGCCGAAGCATTCAGCCGCGCCTGCTCAAGCGCGAGTTCGGCGCTCGCGACCTGTGATTTGGCGCGCTCGCCCGCGAACTCCGGATCTCGGGCCGAGGCGATGCGCCGTGCAACTTCACGCGCCAGAAACCGCGCGACCTCCAGCCGCTCTTCGGCAAGTCTCACCTCAGCGTCGGCGGCGAGCGCCTCGCCATAGGCAATCTGCACCTCTTCCAGCAGATTGAGCCGCGTAACGGTCACCCGCGCCTCAGCAGCCTCGCGTTCGCGCCGGGCCAGCCCCATCCGGGCATCGCGCTTTCCGCCCAACTCGATCTGCTGCTCGTAGGAAAGGGTCGTCTCGGCCTCGTCGAAGCCGTTAAGCGCGCCCGATCCCGCAAAATTCTCAACCTCAAGCCCAAGCGAGGGATTGGGCGATGCACCCGATTGCCGCTCTCCGGCGACAGCCGCGTCCACACGCGCGCCGGCGGCCGGCAGCGATGGGTCGGCGGCGATGGCACGCTGAAAAGCGTCGGTCAGGGAAAGGCGATCAGCCGCCCCGGCGGTGAAGGGCAAGGCCAGCGCAGCGGCGAGCGCCGCGCATCGGAAAAAGGTCATGAAACTGCTCGCGAGGAATGACGAAGGGCTCCGCAGCCAAGGCTGCGGATGTCATTCTCTGGAGCTAGATGAGGAGGCGGTCGGTCGCGAGATGCGCCAGAACCTGCGGCGGTCGCGACTTGAAGTCCGGCCACGGCCGTTCACGCTCGGCGGGTGCAGCCAGAGCGTCAGCGACCGGAACGATGTCGCTTGCGGGCGGAGCAAGGTCGGGCAGGTCGCCAGCACTGTCGCGGGTCGCGTTGGCGACCGACGTGCCGGTCGGGCAGTGAACCTCGCAATGCTCGTCTTCGCCGTCCTGCGAGGGCAGGTCCGCCACGAATTGCACTGTGTCGGCAAATGCACCGCCGCCCACCAGACCGCATTGCACGGCGGCGATGGCTCCGGCGAGGAGCCACAGCGAGGCGAGCAGATATCGGCTGGCGCGCGCGATGCGGTTCATGACTGTTCTAACTAGGACTTAACCGACTAGAGGTTCAAGGGTTTTGCGGGCTCACAGGGCCGTGACCGTGTTTCGATACCGCTCGGTTCTCGGCAGGCAGTCCTGTTTCACGCCTCGTTGTGAGCCGCGTAGATCGAGATCGATCCCGTCGGAGTTGCAAAGGCGACCGGCTCTTCAATTCCGCCGAAACCCGCCGACCTCAGCAGATCTGGTAGCACGTTGTCAGCATTTGGTTGTGTGTCGGCGACCCCGTCCAGCGCCTGAACCGTCGCGCGAAAGGCAAACCGCATAGCGCGCGTTTTTTGATGTCCGTAGTCTGCGATGACGAGCTTCCCAGATGGCGCTAAGGTGCGCTTCATTGCCAAGATCATCATCTTCTTGCCGTCGAGGGGCACCTGGTGCAGCACGAGTGATGACGTGACGGTGTCGAAAGGGGCTTGGGTCTCAAGAAAATCGTCATTGAGGAAGCCCTCGTGCCAAAAGATGCGGACCGCTGCCGCGCGCGCCTTTTGCCGCGCCCGCGCCAAGACCGGCGGATCGGGATCGAGCGCGTGGATGTCCGCCATGGGTTGGGCTTGTGCGAGCATGACGGCAAGCGACCCGGTGCCGCAGCCAACATCCAGCAGCCTTTGGCCCGGCAGAGGCGCGATCTCGCTCAGCAAGCGACGTCTCCAGGTCTTCTCGCGGGTTAAAAGACCTATCGTCGTGTCATACAAAGGTGTAAGCCAGCGATAGCCGAGAGCGGGTGTGAATTTCTGCGACGGCGTCAATTCAGTTCTCCATCGGTTGGGCAAAACGCTCCCGCCATGAGGCGGCAGTTCGACACGGTCGATTGTTCGGCTCTGCTGACCTAACGAGGCGGCGCATTCTTGCGGTCGTTCCGAGCGAGCACGCTTTCCAGCAACAGCAGCCCTACTCCCAAGGCAATCGCAGCGTCAGCGAGATTGAACGTTGGCCAATGAAAGCCGGAGAGGTGGACGTCGATAAAGTCGGTTACCGCGCCGTGCCGAAACCGGTCGAAGGCGTTCCCTGTGGCTCCACCGATCACGAGGCCTAACGACACAGCGATCCACCTGCTCGGTGTTCGCACTATCCAAACGCTCAAGGCCGCGATGACGCCCAGACTGAAGGCTGCGAGGCCCCACCATGGCACCTCGCTCAGGACGCCGAAACTTACCCCCTCATTCCGCACGAGAACGAGGTTGATGACGGGGATCACCTCAATCGGGCGAACCAGAGCGCTAGCATACGCGAGCACAACCCCCTTGCTCACCTGATCGATCACAAGCGCCAGAAAAGCTAAAACGCTACCAAGAGCCCATGGTGCTGTGGTCATCGGGCGGTCTTGGCCTCTCGGAGATCGTCGCGCGCGTCGCGAATGATCGACCAGGCCGATTGCAGAAAGAGCCCGGCGACAATCGCGGCGACAGCCAGATCGGGCCAAGGCGTGCCCGTCCATGCGACAAAGCCGGCCGCGATAACGACGGCCAAGTTGCCAATGGCATCGTTGCGGGAGAAGAGCCAAACCGCCCGCATATTGGCATCGCCATTTCGATGCGGGAGAAGCACGAATGCCGCTGCGACATTCACCGCAAGGGCAACCGCGCCAAAGATGCCCATGAGGCCGGGCTCCGGCTGGTTGAAGACGAAGATTCGGAAGATCGTCGTCCCCAGGACGACGAAACCGAGCGCGGCCAGGAACAGCCCCTGGACAAGCGCCGAGCGGGCGCGCCAAGCAAGCGTCCAACCCACGGCCAGCAGACCCAGCAACGTGATGAGGCCGTCTCCGAGAAAGTCGAGCGCGTCGGCCTTTAGCGCCTCAGACCCTGCCCAGAACCCCCCGAAGATTTCGATGAGGCCATATCCCACGTTGAGAAGGACCACGATCCAGAGCGCCCGCTTGTAAGCGGGCGTCACATGGGAGAGGTCCGGCAGGTCGTCGTCATCGGTTTCTTGATGAAATCGGGACAGGCGATAGCCCATGTCGGTGACGGCTCGCTCGACCGCAGGCGCTGCTTCGGGGGTCTGAAGCTGCAAGGTCATGATTTCGCTTGCGATAGAGACTTTGACACTCTGAATGCCAGCGACCTCGCGGGCGGCGGCCTCGATCTTCGCTGCGCATGAGGGGCAATCCATGCCTGTCACGCGGTAACGGGCCATGGAAGAAGCGGACGGTGTGACGGTCATGGTGGCGAACTCCCTGGCGTTGCTAGATCCACCTCGGCACGCGGGCAACGTATGCCCGATAGGTCTCCCCATGCAGGCGCGCGAGGTGGGCTTCCTCGAAGCGCACCTGAAGCTGCATCAGCACCTCGCCCAGCATCAGGAAGGTCAGCGACCAGCCGGTCGGCATAACGAGGAAAAGCCCCAGCAACATCATACGCATGCCGAGAAAGATCGGGTTGCGAGAACGCGCAAAAAGTCCGTTGGCGCGCAATTCGGTCGGGCGTTTGTCGATGCCGATGCGCCACGACGCCCCCATCTGCACCTGTGCGACGAACACCAACACAAGGGCAGCGCCAAGAACAGCCCAGCCGGCGATCAAACGTATCTCCGGCCACGGCAGGGCAATCGCGCCAAGCGCGGGCGCGGCGTCAGGTAGCGCCGCCGTCAGGCCCGTCATCAGAAAGAGGCCGGCCATGGTCGCCTTGAACCAGCGACCGACGAAGGCGTCGGCGGTATCGCCTGCGGGAAGCACGATGGCATTGACGCCGGTGGCCAACTTTAGGCGGAGGGTCGGCCAGACGAAGACCAACGTGAAAGCGACCGCCAGGTAGGCGAAGGCAGCGGCGGGGTGGGCAAGGAGCGAGAGCATGTCTGTAGTCCGGATTAAGGCTTGGTTGAGGACCACTTGATGGCCAATGACCCAGACGCTAATTCCTCTAGTAACTTGAGGGTCAAGGGGTCTGCGAATGCCGGAAATCTGGAGCCTGTCGATTGGGGATTTGGCCCGCCGCAGCGACACGAAAGTCCCTACGATCCGCTACTATGAAGAGAGCGGCCTCATGCCTGCGCCGCCGCGCACCGGGGGCGGCCAGCGCCGCTACACGGACGCGCACCTTGAGCGGCTGAAATTCATCCGCCACGCCCGCGATCTCGGTTTCACCATCGAGGACACCCTCGAACTGCTCCGCCTCTCGGCCCACCCAGACAACCCCTGCGAGGCCGTCGAAGCGCTGACCGCCAAACACCTGCGAGAGGTC
>JAPUEF010000046.1 GCA_027492655.1 Alphaproteobacteria bacterium
TCGCCGCCGCCCGCCGGGCGGGCGAAATCGTCAGCGCCACGCGCGGCCTCATCCGGCGCGAGGAACGGCCGCGGGCGGTGATCGATGCCGGGGCGATGATCGTCGATGTCGCGTCGGTGCTTCACGAAGAAGCCGGCGACGACGGCGTCACGCTCACCGTCCGGCGCGGGCCGGGCGTGCTGACGGTCCTCGCCGATCCGGCGCAGCTGCGCCAGCTTCTGGTCAACCTCGCCAAAAACGCCATCGAAGCCAGCGTCGGCGTCGAAGACCCCATCGTGATGCTGTCGGCGGAGGTCCAGCGCGGCCATGTCGTGCTGGCGGTAGAGGATCGCGGCGTCGGCTTCACCGAGGAAGGCCACGCCCGGGCGTTCGAGGCGTTCTATTCCACGAAAGCCGGCGGCATGGGCCTTGGCCTCGCCATCGCCCGCACGGTCGCGGAAACCCATGGTGGCCGCATCGCGGCGATGGCCCTGCCGCGCGGTGCGCGCGTCACCGTCACGCTCCCCGTCGCCATACCCTAGGCGGCGTGGAATGGATCGGCAGCAACGGGCTGGCGACGCCCAGCCGCTCCGCCATGCGCACGAGGTCTGCGACCGACATCGCGCCCATTTTCCGCATCGCCCGCCCACGGTGCATTTTTACCGTCACTTCGCTCAGTCCCAGTACGCCGGCGATCTGCTTGTTCAGCCGTCCCGCCACCACCGCGCCCATCACCTCGCGCTCGCGCTGGGTCAACCGCTCATAGGCCTCACGCAACCCTTCCAGATTGCTGGCTTCGTTGCGGCGGGTGCGGTCGCGGTCCAGCGCTGTGGCGATGGCGTCCAGCAAGTCCTGCTCGCGGAACGGCTTGGTCAGGAACTCGACCGCCCCGGCCTTCATCGCCGACACGGCGGCCGGTACGTCCGCATGGCCCGACAGGAACACGATGGGCACCTCGTCGCCGCTGTCCTTCAGCCGCCGCTGGAAATCCAGTCCGCTCATGCCCGGCATCCGCATGTCCAGAACCAGGCAATGCGGGGAAGAGACCGGGCGCGCGGCCAGATAATCGATCGGCGAGGTGAAGACCGCAGTTTCAAGCCCGATCGATCTCAACAGACTGTCCACTGCGGTTCGGACAGATTCGTCATCGTCGATAATGCAAACCAGGGGGCGGGACATGAACGCTCGTGACGACTATTCGCCCGGAAAGCGTCTGTGCATTGCAGCGAGCGGGCAAGATGCTTCCCGCGCAAATGCATGATTTTACGTAAACTTGCTGACCGGGCGTGATTTCTCGGTCACTTGCAAGTTACGTGCGCGGCAAGGTCAAGTCCTTGTTTGGTATAGTATTTTAGACGATTTGGTCCAGTTTTTCTGGACCGCAAGGTCTATTCGGGAACTTGCAGCCGGCGCATTCCCGTCATGCTGCGATGCAGCGAAATTCCGATTCGAATACCACATCGCCACTGCCGCCAGCGGGTTGTCGCCTTACCGTGCCGCGATCGAATGGACTTGTCTGGTCTGGAAAGCTGCGGCCTTGCCAAGCGGACAGGCCCGTGATTTCTACCCCGAACGCCAGTCAATAATGCGGACTCCAGGTCCGCAAAAATCGAGGGATCGCAGAGGGCATGCCCAAGGTCACGTTCATCGAGCACAACGGCAAGGAACATTCGGTCGAAGGCGCCAACGGCCTGACCGTCATGGAAGTCGCCGTGAAAAACCTTGTGCCGGGCATCGACGCCGATTGCGGCGGCGCCTGCGCCTGCGCCACCTGCCATGTCTATGTCGATCCCGCGTTCGCCGACAAGATCGCCGAAAAGTCGGACATGGAGCAGACCATGCTCGACTTCGCCAACGAAGTGACCGACCAGTCGCGTCTGTCGTGTCAGATCAAGCTGACGGACGATCTCGACGGCCTCATCGTCCGCCTGCCGGCCTCGCAGCACTAATCCGCGCGCCACGCGCCCGGCGGCTTGCCGAACCGCGACCGGAACGCCCGGTTGAAGTGGGACATGTCGCTGAAGCCGCTGGCATAGGCGATCTCCACGATCTTCACGCCCGCCCATGACGGCGCGCGCAGCAATTCCGCCGCGCGCTCCAGCCGCCGTGCGCCCAGCGCATCGCGGAATGTCCGGCCCCGCGCCGCCAGCGCGCGCTGCACGGCGCGCGGCGAAACGCCCAGCGCGCGCGCCACCGCGTCGCGCGTCAGCGCCGCATCCATATAACGCCGCGCGATGATGCCCAGCGCCGCCGCCGCCCGCGCCGCCTCGACGCCGGGCGATGGCTCCGGCGCGATCAGCGCCGGGTCTTCCAGCGTCGCGCGCCACAGATCGCACAGATGGCTTTCGGCCATCGGCGTAAGACTGCCCAGCGGCGGCCCGTCCATAATGCCGGCGATATAGCTCCGCAGCAGCGCCAGCCCCGGCTGCCGTCTGTCGATCCGGCGCATGGTCCGGTCCAGCGCGCGTGGCTGCAGCGCCTGCGCCAGATCGGGTGGCAGAATCGCCGCCACGATCTGGTTCGTGCCGTCCCCGATCTTGAAATCGCCTTCAAAAGGATCGCCGCCGTAAACGAGCGTACCGTCGCATGCGGCGTTCTCGACGCTGCGCCCGCGCTGGGTCAAACGCGACGCCGCGCATCTGGTGTGGAATGCCAGCTGAAAAGTGTCGCCCCCGATCGGGCCTGCGCCATAGCCGTTGCTGCGCCTCCGGCGAATGGACGCGGTCCTTGTGGTGTGCCGCGCCAGCGTGACCTGCCCGACGCTGACCGTCTCCAGGACGCCTTTCAACGTCTCGCCCTCAGGCGGCGTCGCCTCCACCAGGAATACCTCGTCGTGAAGATAGTCGCGCGTCCGCTGCGCGTCCTGCGGCGTCGCGTCGTCAAAGCCGTATGTGATGACCGCCCGCATAGACGTTTTCCCCCGACCGTCACGATAGCGACGATCGCCGCGAAGCGGAACCGGACGGCGGCCGCTCCCGGTTCGGGGCAGGCGCCGACCATACCCGCACCGGGTGGGCCGCTGGCCTCGGCGACGAAATCCTGCCGCCCACGACGTTCCGGTATATCGGCTCCGATCATTTCAAGATCAGCTTCGACAGCGTGAAGGCCGTCTTCAACGCCAGCTTCAGATCGTCGCCTCGCTCAGAACGGCTGGTCGATGCCCTCAAATCCCGGGAGGGCGGGGGACTCCCCCGAGCGCGGAAGATGGCATGTCACTTCCGTGCCTTCGCCTTTCTTCGAGCGCAACGAGACCCAGCCGCCATGCAGCTCGACGATTGAGCGCACCAGCGCGAGGCCAAGGCCTGTGCCGCGCGGCGCATCGCCGACCTTCTGGCTCTCGAAACGCTCGAACGCCAGCGCCTGCTGCTCCGGCTCGAAGCCGGGGCCGGTATCGCGCACCCAGAAACGAAGCCCCGCGCCTTCCGCCGCCGCGCCGAACTCGATGGTCCCGCC
>JAPUEF010000047.1:0-492 GCA_027492655.1 Alphaproteobacteria bacterium
TGCCGACCCCCACATGATCCTCGCCGCAGACATTCACGGCATGGTCGATATGCGCGACGACGTCCTCAGCGCGCGCATGGCCCGACAGGTTCAGGAACGGCATGAAATATATGCCGACGAACCCGCCCTTTTCCGCCACCAGCCTCAGTTCCGCATCGGTCTTGTTGCGCGGCAGGTCGGTGACGGCGCGGCAGCCGGTGTGGTTGATCGAGATCGGTGCCTTCGACGCCCGCGCGGCCTCCAGGCACGTGCGCTCGCCGCTATGCGACAGGTCGACGATCATCCTCTGCGCGTTGAGCCGTTCGATCACCTCGTGCCCAAAGGCCGTAAGCCCCGGATTATCTGCCGCCATCGACCCGCCGCCGAGCTGGTTCGCCGGATTGTAGGTGATCTGGAAAATGCGCACGCCCATGTTCGCGAAGATGTCGACGCGGCCCGCGTCCTTCCCCATCATCGCGCCGGTCTGAAACCCAGAGATGATCCCGATCCGCT